>JBDGRH010000073.1:0-17613 GCA_042218225.1 Halodesulfurarchaeum sp.
GACCCGTGAGCACCCCCCGACCCGAGCCGGCCGAGGGCTTTCAACTCGTGGCGGTGGCGGTTACAGGTATCACTGCTGCAGGCGGCCGAGAGCTTTCAACTGTCAGGGGCCGCTTACCGCGTTATTCTGGAAACGCCCCAACCTGCCTCCTGAACCCAGCCGAGATGGCTCCAGGGTCCACGCGGAGAGACACACTCGCTCGCTCACGGTTTCTCCTGCCCAGTGTGCGAGGAACGGTCCCCCACCTCGTCCACCTCCAAACGAACCACCGCTCACTCCCGCCAGACCCGCTCCCCACCCTTGAACGTCGCCCTGACGGAACGCAACGCGGAGATGTCGTCGAGGGGATCCGCATCGAGCACCACGAAATCTGCGTCATTCCCCACCTCGAGTGTCCCGACGGATGCATCCGGGAGCGTCCGGGCCGCCACGCTCGTTCCGGCCGCGATCGCCTCTCGCTCGGACAGGCCGATCTCCTCGACGAGGAGTTCCGCCTCGAGCGCATTCTCTCCGTGGGGAACGAGGTCGGCCCCCACGAAATCGGTCCCCAGAGCGATCGGGACCCCCTCCTCGGCGGCCAACCGTGTCGATTCGAAATGGGCCGCTCGTGCCTCGCGTGCCTTCCTGAGGGCGTGTTCGGGAACCCCGAAGTCCGCTCCGTGCTCGACGAGGCGGTGCATGATCGCGAGCGTCGGGACGAAGGTCGCGTCGCGGTCGAGGAACAGGTCGATGACGTCCTGGTCCATGAAGAACCCGTGCTCGATGGTGTCGACTCCGTTCTCGAGGGCCCGCTCGATGCCAGCAGTCCCCTGGGCATGGCTCGCGACCGGGATGTCCACCCGATGTGCCTCCTCCGTCATGGCCCGGATCTCCGCCGCGGTGAACTGGCTTTGGTGGGGGCTGTCCCGCTCCGAGAGGACTCCGCCGGTGGTCATGATCTTGAGGAGGTCCACGCCCTCGCGGATCTGCTTCCGGGCCGCCTTGCGACACTCCGCCGGCCCATCCGCCACCGTCGAGAGGGCGAGCCCCGTCTCTGCCGCCCACTCGTACGGCAGGAAGTGGGCGTCGCCGTGGCCGCCGGTCTGGGAGATCGACTGGCCGCTCGTGAAGATGCGAGGACCGTCGATGTCCCCCTCCTCGACCGCCGTCCGCAATCCGAGACCGGTGGTGCTGCCGACGTCCCTGACGGTCGTGAACCCGGCCGCCAGCAACCGCTCGAGGTCGGCCGTGGCCCTGGCTGCTCCCAATGCGTCCCCCTCGAGGACCCAGTCCCGCGGGTTCATCGATCGGAGCCCCTGCAGGTGGACGTGAGCGTCGATCAACCCGGGGATGACGAACGCCTCAGGGAACTCGTGGTGGGCCGCTCCGGCGGGGGCATCGATCCCCTCTCGGGTCCCCACGCTCTCCACAGTTCCGTCGTCGGCGACGAGAATGCGCCCTTCGCCGATCGGTCCCTCGCCCGTGCCCGGCAGGAGTGACCCACAGTCGATCACGTCCATGATGGGTCCGACCACCAGTGGATTCCCCTTAAGCCCTCGTTCGGGCATTGGGTACAAGCCCTCGTTCGGGTGTTGGGTACAAGCCTTCGATCGGGCATCGGGCACAAGCCCTCCAACGGCCGGTTGACCGAGCGCTCACCTGTCCGGTGGCCCGATATTTTGGGCACTCCACCACTGTTCTGCAGTACTGCGGTCGGGCTCCCGGCCGGGGGGATTTGATTACCCTAAGAATGTTGGGTCACAACCATTCTGTGACCCGCGGTAACACCCCCCTATACGTCGCAGCCATGGTGATTCCCTCATGACAGGTTTCGACGAACCACCGGAGGATCTGGGGCAGGAATGGGAGGCGTGGGCCGAGGATGTCCTCGCGGACTCGGAATTCGACACCGAGCTGGGCACCGAGATGGCCAGGGAGGCGAGACGGCTCGCGGAGGGTGAGATCGCCAGAGAGGAGTTCCTCTCGACGTTCCACGACGAAGTGGTCGCGGAATTCGGCGTCGACGAACGCCAGACCTATCCCGGGGTCCCCGACCAGGTAGCGACTTCGGATTCGGATGTGGATTCGGATTCGGGTTCGGATTCGGATTCGGGTTCGGGTTCGGATTCGGATTCGGGTTCGGGTTCGGGTTCGGATTTGGATTCGGGTCACTCCGGAACGGGCCGGTGCCACCAGGGGGACTGCAATTGTGGTTCGGGGGGCCAACCGGAAGGGCCCGAACCGGGCCCCGGCATTCCCGACATCGTTTCGGACACGTCGCGACGAAAATTCATGGGGGCGGTGGGTGGACTCATCGCGAGCGGGGCAGGAGCCAGCGCGGCAAGTTCGATGGTCAGTGCTGCCACGGACGGGGAATCCGAATCAGCGTCTGCAGCTTCGAGTGGTGGGGAATCGACGTCAGGGGAGGGAACGCAGATGGGGATGGTGATCGACACCGAGCGGTGTATCGCATGCCTGAAGTGTTCGCTCGCCTGCAAGCGGGAGAACAATACCGATATCGGGGTCCACTGGATCTACGTCTTCCGGTACAAGGAGAAACGCCTCGGTCAGACGGATAAGGAGTGGCTCTCCCGACCCTGTCAGCACTGTTCTGACCCCTCATGTGTGTTCGTCTGTCCGACGCAGGCCCGGCACAAGCGTTGGGACCAGGACGGGTTGGTCCTCACGGATTACAACCGATGTGTGGGGTGTAAGTACTGCATGGTCGCGTGTCCATACGGAGTCAACTTCCTCGGGGAAGACGAGCCAACGGGCCTCTCGCCTGGATTCCAGTACGAGAGGGAGGGCCGAAACGGTCGGTGGGTCGCGGGTAACCCGCCGGAAGAGGTCATGGGGAAGTGCACGTTCTGTGTGCATCGACAGGACTCCGGCGACCCCGAGCTCGAAGGGACGACGGCCTGCGAGGACATCTGTCCGGGTGATGCCATCCACTTTGGCGATCTTCACGACCCCGAGAGCGACCCCCGCCAACACCTCGAAACGAAGCCCGAAGCGAACAAATTCCATCTGCTCGATCAGGTGGGGAACGAACCGAACGTCCTCTACATCGGAAAACAGCCGTCGAAGGACGCGGAACCGATCCCGGGTCCGACGACCTACGCGGATCGTGGGTTAACAGTTCTCGGAAACTACGACTGGCTGGTTTCCGGGGAGGGGGAGACTGAATGAGCTCACAGATCGACGTCGATCGGGTCCTCGTGCCGCTGGAGGAGACCTCTCGGACGTATTACGTCCTGTTGGCGCTGGGACTGCTCGGCGCGCTCATCACCGTGCTGACCTTCGCCTATCAGCTCAGGGTCGGTATCATGAATACCACCGACCTGGGCGACTGGGGCATATCCGGATCGATCCCCTGGGGATTGTACGTGGGGGCGTTCGTCTGGTGGGTCGGGGTCGCACACGGGGGAATCGCAATCTCGGCGATGGTTCGCGTCTTCGGGATGGAACGATACAGGCCCATCGCGAGGCTCTCGGAGATGCTGACCATCCTGGCGCTGGTCATGTCGGCATTCAACATCATCATCAGCATGGGCCGACCGGACCGTATCTTCAACACCATCAAGTACTGGCCATACACGGTGTTTCACTCGCCGCTGGCCTGGGACATCGCGGTCATCTCCCTGTACCTCGTTCTCTCGTTGACTTATGCCGTCCTCTCGCTCAGGTCAGACATCTACCGGGTCCGCGATCGGCTCCCCTGGATATTCGGGCCGATCTATTCGCTGATTCTCTTCGGATACACCCCGGAAGAGGAGGAGAAGGTAGAGCAGATCCTGTGGTGGCTCGCGGTGGCGATCCTCTCGCTGGTCCCCTTGCTTTCCGGGGGGGTCGTCCCGTGGCTCTTCAGCCTCATTCCGGCGCAACCGCATTGGTACGGGGCCGGGGCCGGTGCCGCGATCCTGACCGAGTCCATCACGAGCGCCCTCGCCGTCGTCCTCATCGTCGCAGCGAGTTTTCGATACGCGTACGGGTGGGAGGATATGATAGACGACCGTATATTCAAGGATCTCGGCATCATGCTCGCGCTCCTCGCCATCGCCACCATCTGGTTCACGATGCACGACGTCCTCACCGGGTACTATATCGCCCCCGTACATATAGAGGAGCTGATACATGCGGAGCTGCACCGCCTGTCGTTCTGGGCGGCCGTCGGCGGGTTGATCTTCTCCGTGGTCGTCGTGTTCACGATGATCGCCCGACCCGACCTCTACAACCTCCCCGCGCTGGTCGTCGTGGCGGTCGTCCTCGCGGTATCGATCCTTATCAAGAAGGAGTTCTTCGTCATCGAGGCGCTCTTGCATCCCACGCGACCACCACTCTCGAACCTCTATCCGACGGGGACCTATTCCCCAACCTGGGTCGAATGGGTCCTGTTCGGCGGGAGCGTGCTCATGGTCGGACTCGGGTTCCTTATCCTTTCGAAGGTCATCCCACTTGTCGAACTCGACGTGGAGGGTGATGAGGCATGACCACGGGAACACACGAGGTCGTCCACATCGGGGCGTACGTGATCTATGGGTTCATCCTGCTCCCCGTCTACCTGATGATCCTCGGGTGGCTCGTCGGGAAACCCAGGGATTATCGACGAGTCGCTCTCGCCTTCGTGTATCTGTTCGCCTGGCTCATGGTGGTGGTCCTCGGACTCCTGTTCCTGGATATCGGCCTTTCGTGGATTCAGTCGGTTTAATATCGACCTTTCAGTCTCGGGAGGGCACCGGTTCTCCGAGAGGGCGTTTAGGAAAATCAGCATCGGTGGCCGGTCCCCGTTCCATCCTTTCGCCAGCGTGTTCTCGTCACTCTCTCCCTGTTCCGTCCCGCATTTTTCGGAACTTGAGAAGGGGCATTATATTTGAGGGGATGAAGGGGGAAAAGACACGCTACATGCGGCATTGGGTGCAGGCGTTCGTGGTGGTTGCCATCCTGTTGTCCGCGACCGGTCTGGGGCTGGCCGCCCCTACGTTCCCTGACAGGCAGTCGGGTGGTGAGGTTCCTACACGGGTGGACCCGTTGCCCCCCCGAGCCCTCAACGAGTCGGAAATCAATTGTTCGACGTGCCATGCCTACATTCCGATCAACACCACGCCCCGGACACTCAACATCTCACTCGAGCTGCTCCAGGTATCCCCGATTCGGTTGAACCTCACCACGGAGAGCTTTCGCCAACTCCGCAAGACGCACCCCAAGCGCCTCGATCACGGAAATTTCTGGTGTTATGAGTGCCATTCACAAACACGATTGAGTCTGCTCGAGCTCGAGAACGGAACCGAACTCCAGTTCGGGCCATACAACTCCTCCCGTATCTGCCGACAGTGCCACGCCAAATATTACAGCGACTGGAAGGCCCACATCCACGGGAAGTGGGTTGGGTCCTGGAGAAACCCCGAACCGGGGAAGTTCTGTGTCGACTGTCACAATCCCCATGATAACACTCCCCCCTTCCACCAGATCGAGGTCGAACCGCCGCCCAATCGTCCGCCATCTACCGAGGTGAGCCGGAGGTTGCTCCCCGCCAGCTACCCGCTCGTGATCGGCATCGGGCTGCTAGGGGCGGTGGGCCTCCTGGGGTTCGCGGCCACAAGGAATCGATGGTGGTGAGACGATGAGCGAGAAATCCGAGCGTGTCGAGCCGACCCCGACGTCTGATGCCTCGCCCGGCGTTCCCGAGATGGACGAGTCCGAGGAGTCGACCGACGAGTCCTCTCCTGGCTGTAACGCAGCAGCTGCGGTCGGGTCCGAAGACGGCCTCTCTCGGCGCGACGTCATGAAGGGAGCCGCGGGTGGGGCCGCGGTCGCCGGTCTCCCGTCGCTCGCTGACCTCCTCGGGCCCATCGAGGAGGGGGCCGAAGAGCTCTACCAGAAGATTACCCAGGAGCACTGGGAGCTGATGACGGAGGCCGAAAGGGAGGAGCTCGTGGCACACCTGGAAGAGGAGTATCGATCCGAGTACGACCGAGACGTCGACGTCGCCATCACGGAGCCTCCCGATGACGTCGTGTTCGGGTACGCGTTGAACATCAACCGGTGTATCGGGTGTCGGAAGTGTGTTTACGCCTGTGTCGAGGAGAATAACCAATCGCGGGCGAGCCCCCAGCATCCGGCTGCAACACAAATCCAGTGGATCAGGGTATTGCGATTCGACGACTTCGAGATAGACGCCGGCGAGCCGAAAGACATCGGGACGGCCTTCGGGAACGTGAAAGCCGGGATCAACTTCGAGGAGAGCAGTCACTTCTACGACCCGGAGGAGGTCCCGGACCCGGAGAAGTTCTACATGCCGGTCCAGTGCCAGCAGTGTGAGGACCCGCCCTGCGTGAAGGTCTGTCCGACACAGGCGACCTGGAAGGAGGAGGACGGCATCGTGACGATCGACTACCGATGGTGTATCGGGTGTAAGTACTGTATCGTTGCCTGTCCGTACTACGCCAGGCGGTTCAACCTTTCTGAGCCGTACATCCCCGAGGACGAACTCAATCCCGATACCTGCTATCTCGGAAATCGGCCTCGGCCCCACGAGGTCGTCGAGAAGTGTACGTTCTGCATGCAGCGGTCGAGGGAGGGGGAGTATCCAGCCTGCGTGGAGGCGTGTCCTGTCGGGGCCCGGAAGTTCGGGAACCTGCTCGATGAGGAAAGCGAAGTGCGGAGGATAATCGACGACAAGCGCGTGTTCCGCCTGAAGGAGGACCTCGGGACCGAACCGAAGTTCTTCTACTTCATGAACTGAGGTGATGGAATGAGCGACACCGACACGACATCCGTGGGACGCATCGGGCGGGAGCTCCGCTACGTGGTCCGGTTCGTGACGGACTCGGTGTTCATGGCGGTGGTTGGGAGCGTGCGATATTACGCGTGGATCCTGGGACTCGTGGTCCTCCTCGGGTTGGGGATGTACAGTTACGTGATCCAGTATACCACGGGAAGTATCGTCCTGGGGGTCCGACAGCCCATTCCCTGGGCCCTGTATATCGCCTTCTGGGGGTATTTCGTGGAGATCGGGACGGGCGCCGTCGTGGTCCTCGCGTTCGCGTACATCAGATACGACAACCGGACGTTTAGACGCCAGAGCATCATCGCCGGCGCACTCGCCATCGCCGGCATCGTCGCGGGGCTGGCGGCCGTCGTGGTGGATCTCGGACGACCGACACGGATGTTCAACCTCCTCCCCGTCATCGGCACGATGAACTTCCCGGACTCGATGTTCGCCTGGGATACGATCGTTCTCAATGGCTATCTGGTCCTGGTCGTCCTCTCCTTCGGACTCCTCCTGTATCGGCGATTCACCCGTCGCCCACTTGGGAGGTGGATCGGATGGGTGCTGTTCCTGGCCGTCCCCTGGGCCTTCTGGATCCTCATCGTTGACCCGTTCATCTTCGGAGGTGTGGCTGCACGAGGGACCTGGCACTCCGCCATCATCGCCCCTCGATTCATCATGGGCGCAATAGCAGTTGGTCCGGCGGCGACCATCCTCACCATGGATCTCATAGAGCGGTACACGCGAGCCGGTGAGTACGCAGTCTGGATCCCCGAGAACTACTATCAGCTCCTTGGAGGGATCATGCTCATCGCGCTTTTCGGTTCGCTCGTCATCTTCATCTCCGAGGTCTTCATCGCCGCCTACGCGCGCACTGCCCACTGGTCCATCATCAAGTATCTCCTCGTCGGGATCGAACACCACGGACACCACTACAATGCGCTGACACCCTGGACGTGGACCATGGTCGGGCTCCAGCTCCTGGCGGTCTTCATCCTGATCCCCGTCCCCTTCCCACACATGCGCCGCAGCCGGTTCTGGCTCCTGATTGCCAGCGTCGCAACGGTGGTCAGTATCTTCCTGGATAAGCTCATCCTGGTCCTCTCGGGGTTCGTGATCACGCCACTCGGACAGGTCTATCAATACACGCCGACCCTGGTCGAGATGATTGTGTCCCTCGGCGCGATCGCCGTCGGGCTCCTGACGGTGACGATTCTCCTCCGGATCGGGCTGGCGATCGAGCTTGAAGCGACCGTGAATCCGGAGGGGGAACCGCGTCCACGCTCCCTGATCGAGGAGTAGTTCACGCGAGGCTTCCACGCCGCCGGTCCGGAGTGAACGGGATCGGGCCCCGCCGTTTCCGACCGCTGGAATCGGTGGCTGTATTTAAGAGCACGTGGCCTGAACCATCCCCGCAGAACGTGCATGTATCGTCTCCTGATACCTCTGGACGACGACCCCGAACAGGCACGGACACAGGTTGAATATGCCATCTCTCAGCCAGGAGGGTCAGCGGACCTTCTGGTCATCCTGACCCATCCCTTCATCGGCGAGGAGGAAGCCCCTTCAGAGGCCGAGGATATGGAGTCGGTCCGACGGGCGACGTCACTCCTCGACGAGGCGGGCCGCTCCTACGAACGGCGCCGACTCTCGTCTCCGCCCCCGGATGGAATCCTGGACCTGGTCGAGAGCGAGGACATCGACGAGGTAGTCATGGCCGGCCGAAAGCGCAGTCCCGTGATGAAAGCGGTCCTCGGTGACACCACCCAAACTGTCATCCTCAATTCGAAGATTCCCGTTACAGTTACAGGAGGGACATGATGCGGGCGTACTGCCTGTTGCGACCTGCATAAGGAGCGTGGGCTCTGCTCGGAACTGGGGGGAGGTGGAGAGGCACACTATCCGCTGGAACGGTGTTTCAGGACGCCGAATCCAGCCGGGTTAGCGGGTAGCTGCCCTTTCCAGACGGGGAAGGTTCATCAGTGCCCGGCGAGGATCTGTTTCGGTGCCGACAGACGGACGACGAGCGGGTTCGTGACGACCGGCCAGGTCGACTCGGTTCCCGGAGTGTCCGAATCGACCTGGGCGTTTATACAGGATTCGGGCGTACATTCTACCGATGACCCTCTTCGGACCGGATGCGGACGGTTGGGAGGAGTGGGCGGAGTCGGTTCTTGCTGAGACAGAGCACGACACGGAGCTGGGGAAGGAACTGGCCAGGGATGCCATCAAGGTAACCAAAGGGGAGCTCAGCGAGGAGGAGTTCCACGAGCGACATCACGAGGACGTCCTGGCGGAGTTCGGCGTCGACGACAGGCCGACCAAGCCGTCCGAGTCCGACGAGTGATCCCCGGAAACCGCAGGTGACGCGGTGAATCTGGGGATGCTTCGCTCGTCCTGATTCGGGGATTCAATATTCCGACCACCCGCGGTTTCCAACTTCTGAGAGTGTGGTTGAACTTTATTATTCAGTACTGGTCTGGTTGAAACAGGCACGAGTTACGCGCAACTCGTCGGTGGGCAATCATGAAATGGGGTACCCCTCTCGTATTCGTTGTTGCGCTGGTTTCGCTGGGGGTCGTGGTCGGGGGTGGATTGGCCGGGGGTGTCGGCACCCTCGGCGGCTATCCGGGACCGTCCGGGTCGGCGGAGGTGACTGCAGGGGATGTCGGACAGATCGGTCCCGAAACCGCCGATTCTGCCCATACCGGCAAAGCCGCGCCGACCAGCGGTGACGGCAGGACGCGGGATATCTCGGAGCAGCCGGTACCAGCGGCCCAAGGGACGAATCCGCCCGACCAGCAGTACACGTTGCTCCCCACCTGGGCGGCGGCCTACGAGGGGAATTGTACCGGGTGTCACATCCCCTCCGATGATCGACCCTCGTATCATCCGACCAGGAGACGTGAAAGCCTCCGCATCGACACCTGGTTCGTGGACGATAACGAACAGCGAGGCCCGAATCTCAACCTCGAGAACTTCCAGGTCTCGGGGTTCACGGTCCACGGAAACGAGGTATACTGCAGTGACTGTCATACTGCCACCAACCCGCAAGCCATCGCGACAAACCGGTCGGGACGCACCGCCGATCCCCATTCCGTTCACCAGGGCGTCGTGTCCCGGGAGGGGTGCATCCGGTGTCACGGGGCTCGGGCTTCCCAGGCCACTGAAGGGGTGACGAGCCCCATCAGCATGCGACGGGTGTACGACCAGCGGTTCCTCTCGACCCGCGATGAGGCCCCATATGGGAACGCAAACGGCTCGACGGTCGGCTATGGCTTCGCGAAGTACTTCCATCCGGAAACCGGGGCCGTGACTCCCCGCTCGTGTGGCGATTGTCACGGTCTCTATCACGGGGAAGGTGGTCTCGGCTTCAGTTTCGAGGCCTCCACCCGGGTCGGACCACGGACGCATATTCGAGGTGGGACCGGACTCCTCGTGAACCAGACGTCCATCTCCTGTGGTGCCTGTCACGGGACCGACGTCCACGCGGTCCACACGAACGGGAAGCTGAACGCCTCGGTTTCCTTCCAGCAGATAATGGATCTCTCGGTACGGGTGAAGAGGAAGGGGGTGGCGGGGGCGGAGACCTGCCTCGAGTGTCACGGGACGTCCGTCGTGTCTCGCTCCGGGTCGCACTGGGAGCTACCGACCGCGAAGCGCCTCGGGTTGATCGGCCGACGGGATGGCCCCCCAAATGCGACCGTTCAGACGGCCGAAACCGGCGATTGCGCGTTCTGTCACCAATGATCGGAGGACGATGAACATGGATCGCACTCGCACGCTCGGCTTGCTCGCCGCGTTCGCGGTTGTTGGAGTGCTGGGGTTTGCACTTGGGATGACCGGGATCCTGCCCGGGGGCCCTCCCGTGGACGGAGGTGGACCAATTGCGACACCTACCCCGAGTCCGACTCCTTCGCCCACGCCCACTCTCACTGCGACACCCACCGAAACCCCGGGTGGAAGAAATCCTGCCGGTCTCCTCCCCCTCTGGGCGAAGTCCTACGATGGGACCTGCGCCGGTTGTCATATGGCTACCGGTGGGGGCAGCCTCCATGAACCGCCGTTCCATCCCGTCGGATTAAGTGCCCAGGGGAATCAGCACTGGTTCTGGGATCACAATAGACAGGCGGGCCCGAGCCTCTCGATGGCAAACGCACAGGTAGCTGGCATCAAACCCCTCGGTCGGACTGTCTACTGTAGCGACTGCCACTCGGTTTCGAATCCGTCCGGATTCGCGAACGCATCGGCTTCCGGACGGACTCTCGACCCCCACGCAGTCCACGAGAACACCGTCCGACGGGAAGGGTGTGACCGCTGTCACGACGGAAGCGCAACGAATGCGACCCTGGGTATCAATTACCCCATCTCCATGGTTCGGGACTTCGACGGGGACCACCTCGCCAGCAGGCAGGAGGCGACGTACGGTCCAAACGGGTCGCGGACGGGTTCCGGTTGGGCGAAATACGGGATCGCGGAGTCTCCCGCCATCAGTCCGAAATCCTGTGGCGACTGCCATGGGCAATACCATCTCGCGACGATGGGATTCAGCTACACCAACGAGACGAGTGTCGGGCCGGCCGTGTATGCGTCGGGCGGCGTCGGCGTCGAGATAAAGAACACGAAGGTCCAGTGTAAGGCGTGTCACACTACCAACGTCCACGCCGTCCATACCAACGGGCAGATGAACTACCAGCCCACGACGAATCTCAGCCAGGTGCAGGGGGCGGAGTCCTGTCTCGAGTGCCACGGCGTCGGCATCGCCAGGCGGAACGGCGGCCATTACACCGGGCGAGGTGCGTCCCAGCTGGGGCTGCTGGGCAAGTTCGACGGGGAGCCCGACGCGGTGGGCTACAAGGTGAAAGACGGCGACTGTGGCTTCTGCCACGAGAGCAACGCGGACTGACCCTCTCGAGCCGGTCGATCTCGACCCTCATTTGTCGATATTATAATACGATCGGTATCGCCCCGGTCGCCATCCCGCGGGGGACAGGCCGAGCCATGATGGGTCCGGGCGGGACCGGGCCGCTCGAGGGCCACGATCTCCGGAACCTGGTATTCCCAGCGGACCGCCGTATTGCGCTCTGCCCGCTCTCACAATACCAGTCTCTGCTGCCCGTCACTGTCCCAGGTGGCTGCCCGGCCCGGAATCGTGCGTCATGCTATCAACCCACTAATCTCTGTCAAACCTGTCAGATACATACCTTTATTATGACGGGCGTCATACGGATGGATGCGACGTCCACGGGGGTACACTGGACGACACGTGCCAGATCGATCGGACGCGATCGAAAAGGTACGTGTTGGGGGCCAGAACGAAGGTGTCGTTCACACGGCACCAACGTCGCGGTCCCGAAGGAGAACCGAACCGGCCCAGGGCCTGACCGCCCGGGCGGCCAGGTAGGAAGGCCAAGTACCGGACGACCGGCAACGGGCGTTCGCGAACTTGGCGTCACCCCGGCGCTGGCAAGTGCTGGCCACCATACCAGCTAAACCGGGTTACCCCGGTAAAGTCGGTGGGACTCCGGCTAAAGCCAGTCACCGGGTGCCAAAATGGTCGCAGGGGCCGGGGAAAACGTCTCCCGTCCGGGCCCAATCCGCGGGCCTCGCACTTCTCCACATCGCCGGCCACAGGTCTCTTGTCACGGGATTTGTCACCCACTAGCTGTGAGGACACCGGATGGAGGAAGGCGTCGATTTCAGTCGGCCGCCACCGTCTCCCCGCTCGGCCGGGACTCCTCCGCGAGGAACTCCTTGATGATCTTGCCCTCGGCGCGGTGGAGCGTCTCGCTGCAGGTCGACTTCGCCAGGCCGACCGTCTCCGCGAGCTCCGTGAGGGTGCACTCGCGGGGGGTGTCATAGTACCCCTCCTCCACCGCGGTCCGGACGAGCGTCGCCTGCTGTTCGGTGAGGAGCTGCTCCGTCTGGAGGTGATAGCGGATCTCCTCGACGGTGAAGTCGATGTCGAAGGCCGCGAGCTGGTCGCCGAGCTCCGAGAGGCGATCCTGGGAGGTGGTGATCTCCCAGTCCGCCGTCCCATCGACGATGCTGAAGGGCATCTCGAGTGGGATACCGGACCCGACGATGGGAAAGAGAAGCATCGGTTCGGTCGTCTCGAACTGCACGAGTGCGGTGTCGTCGTGGCGTCGGAGGAGGTTCAGCTCCGTCACCTCTGGCGCCGAGTCGATCGCGCGGATGACGGCCGGGAGGTCGGTGGCGGTGATCTCGACCAGCCCGACGCCAGTCTCCTCACCGGGCAGGGCGGCGAGGATCCGAAACTCCGCCTCGGGGAAGTCCCGGGTGATCGTCCCGATCCAGATGTCGGGCGGGATATCGATGGTGAGCGTGGCCCGTGGCATCGTATACGAATATATTCGGGTCTCCCGCACCATAGTGTTCCCGAATATGTTCGGTTTCGCTGCTGGGGAAACCGTTCGGTGTCATTACTGGTTCGACCCCAGTGGGCCCGCCGAGCCCCCGCTCCTCCCGATGATGTTCGACGCAAGGTATCTCCTCGGGGGGAACGAATGGACACTCATGGAGACCGTCCGGCATTCCCGGGACCTCCCGCACCCGCCGGAGGCGGTCAGGGAGGCGATCCACGAGGACCTCGGGGCCTTCATGCGGGCTTCGGACTTCGACAGCGTTCGGGTCGACGGGGATCGCATCGAGGTCTCCCGGAGTATCGGGCTTGCCACCCTGTCGCTCACGCTGGTGCTCACCTCCGACCCGGATGCCACGCTGGCCTACGAGCAGGAGGCGGGCATCTTCGAGCGGATGGAGACCCGCTATACCGTCACCGGGACGGCGGAGGGGTCACGGGTGGTCGCGGAGACCGATTTCACCCTCGGCGGCGTGCTCGGGTCGGTGCTCGACGCGACGGTGATCCGGGCCCAGCGACAGACCGAGTTCGAGGGCCAGTTCGACTACCTCGAGGACGTGTTGGGCGGCCCGGATTGATTCGAAAAGGGGGGCACGCAGGGTCGGCTCGAAGGTTGGGTACACCAGGTAGCCCGGGAGGCTCCGCGGGGTAATATACAATATCGTAGGATAGCGGACCCACGAGAGCCCTTGCAGGAATATCGTGCACCCGTGTTCCGTCCGACCGGGATCTCCAGGCCCCAGCGGCCTGAATGGCGACCGGACGGTCACCGACCGGGCCGGCGGTTGAGGACGTGTTCGTCCGCGTCGGCGGTTCCCTCCCCTTCGAGGACGTCCGACCGCGGCATTTCGCCGGCGATCGCCCTCGCTGCGGCATCCCGGACCACCTCGCTTTCCTCGCCTTCGAGAACGTCGTTTACCGCCTCCCTGGCGCTCTCCTCGTCGATCTCGCCGAGGAACCGGACTGCCCATTCCCGCACCCGCTCGCTCTCGTCGTGGAGGGCCGCCTCGAGGATCTCGCGGCTCTCGGCTCCCCGGACGTGATGGAGGGAGACCAGGGCATTCCGCCGAACGGCGGGATGGGGGTCCAGCAGCCGTCGTTCGAACGTCTCTTCGTGGGCGTCCGGCGCCATCCGCTTCAGGGAGACGATCGCCTCGGCACGGACCCAGGGGGTATCGTCCTCCAGCGCGGACTCGACCGGCCCCACGGGCCCGTCGAGATCTGCCAGGACCTCGACGGCAAACTGCCGGGCCTCCGGGTCATCGTCGGTGCGGATGACTGCCTCGAGCGCCTCGGAGACTTCATCATCGGGTTCCCGCTCCGACAGGGCCAAGATGGCCCGCCGGCGCTCCGGGGGCGAGCCGGACCGGAGCTGCGCCAGGAGCGAACCCGTCGAATACTCCGACACCGGTGCAGTGTCTGGGGCGGTGAAGTCTGCGGGCTCCGCCTCGCCGAGGGTCACCTCGCGGGAGACGGCCGGCTCCTCGGCTTCGATCTCCGGAAGTCGGGGATGGGCCTCTGGGGGGTCGTCCTCAGTCATGGGTGTACACAAGAAGGGTCAAGGCGACGAGGAAGGCGAGTCCGCGAGGGGTAGCCGAGGGCACGCCGGCCGTCACGAGGATGGCCCCGGCGAGCGCAGGACGGGCTCGTCCGGAGCGGATTCCGCCCGCGATGGTACTCGTGGCGCCGAGCATGCCGGCGGCGACGAGCGGGAGCGATGCCCCGACGATGCTCCCCACCACGAGGGCGGTTGCGCCGGTGACGAACGGGGCACCGAGTCCGATCGCCATGACCGCCACCGCGGCGCCGATGCCGACCGCTATACTCCCCCAGTCCCAGTCGACGAACACCGGCGTCCCGGCCACGCCCAGCAGGGTGAGCGTCGATCCGAGCTTGCCGGTCAGGACGGGGCTGATCCCGACGCCGCCGGCGAGTGCGATGAGGGCACCGACGGTCAGGATCACCGTGACGACACCCTCCGCGATCTGGTCAGCCGTAGATACATCCTCGAGCCCCCGCCACGCGACCGCGACCGTCCCGGCAGCGATGGCGATGACAGCCGGGAGCGAGGCCGGGGTCGCCACGATCGAGAGGAGCCCGAAGACACCGGCGAAGGGGAACACTGCGGTCAGGATCTCGTCGTCGATCGTCACCGCGAGCCCGACCAGCGCGAACGCCGGGAATGCAGACGCCAGGACCGTCGCAAGGGGATAGACCGGACCCACCGGGACGGCGACGGGGACGTTCAACAGGAGTCTGACAGACGCGACGAGCGCGGTGGCGAGAAGCGTCACGCCGCCGGCGATCGCGGCGACCCGACCGCTTCTGCGGCGCTGAAGGCGGGCGATACCGCGAACCGGGACCGCTCGAACCGCACTCACGCCGCTTCACCCCCATCGGCATCCAGTCGCGCCTCGAGGCGCTCGAGGTCGGCCTCGACCACGGCCCGCAGGAACCGGACCTGCGCGTCGAATATCCCCGTCTCCACCTCGTCGTCGATCGCGTCCGCCAGATTCCGCGCGAACGGGAGCAGATGGCGTTCGAGCAGGTCCCGCCTGGCCCGCCTGACACGATCGTCGTCCCGCACCGCGGCGAGACGTGCCAGGTATCCCACGAACTCCAGCTCCACCACGAGGTGGTCGTGATGCTCCCGCCGGTCCTGGTCGATGGAGACGTCGAAGTACGAGTACGCCCGGGCCAGGTCCACGTTGATCTCCTCCCAGCGGCCCTCGTCGTGATAGGCGGACTCGTAAAGCGGGACCGGTGGCTCGGGGTAGCCCACGGTAAAGATGTCGTTGAAGCGTGCACAGTGGAGGTCGTAGTCCGACTCCGGGACGAGGGAGGGGACGGTGACCGCGAGGCCCGCGCGGTCGACGAGCGACTGCAACTCATCCTCGATGCGCGCCGAGCGGAGCGCCTCGAATCCGTCCCGGTCGGGCTCCTCGAACCGCCTGGCTAGGAGGCCATAGATGCCCCCGATGGCTCCATCCGCAACGTCGGCGATCGCGGGATCGGATTGCGTCGTCGACATTGTCACTCCGCCCGCCGCACGGCGAGCAGGGTCACGACCACGATCACCGCGATGGCGATTCCGGCGATGGTCCAGAGCAGCGATTCGTATGGTGGCCCGGTCGGCTCCGGGCCGAGCGGGTAGTGGAACCAGGTACTCACCGCGTGGCGGCCGGAACGCTCGGCGTTGGCCCCGTTCCAGACGGCGAACGCCACGTCCAGGTCGTGTTGCATCCGGATCTGGGTCCGGTTCTCCCCTGACACGGTGAGGTCCCGGGCGAAGACGACCGTCCACCCGTCGCCGTTGTGGCTAGCCTTTGCCTGGATGCCCGTTCCGATGGTCGTGATGGTCCCCGGGCCGCCGGCCAGGATCTCCTCGGGTCCGCTTTCCGCGTTCCAGTACCACACGTTCACCGGGTTCCGCCGGCCCCCGAGCGCGATCGCCGGGTGGGAATCCGTTTTCACCGGGATCTGCATCGCCACGGCGTCGGCGAAGCCGTGGGGGCCTACCGGGGTCGAGTTCTTCGTCTGGTCGGCCCACTGCATCCGCACGTAGAGTGTC
The DNA here is from genome assembly GCA_042218225.1 of Halodesulfurarchaeum sp. Classification (GTDB taxonomy): domain Archaea; phylum Halobacteriota; class Halobacteria; order Halobacteriales; family Halobacteriaceae; genus Halodesulfurarchaeum. The sequence goes on from JBDGRH010000073.1 coordinate 16,702, forward strand.
GTCTCGGTCCTCGCGGCCTCCACGCGCACTGCATCCGTCGAGACATCTGCCGCGTTCGGGAGGCCGCTCGGAGCACTAGAAAGGGGGACTGTCACCTGCTCGACCTCTTTCCAGGCACTCCCGGACGGCGTCTGGAGCGATCCCCCCTCGCCGGGCAGGTGCGCGACGGGAATCTGGTTCGCCGGTCGGCCCGAGGCGATCGAGGGAATACCGACCGCTCCCACGATCAACGCGACAGACAACAGTCCGACGGCGACGATGGTGATGCGTCGTGTCATTCCTGGAACACCTCCAGGCGGTATTGATTGGCCGGATTCTTGCTCGTGAGGATGTCCATGACCTCGCTGTCACCGCCGCGGCGGACCCGCTGGCGCTCGCGCTTCAGCGTGTCGAGGGCGTCGTGGACCGCCTCGCCGAAGAGCTCCTCGAGGTAGGACCGGGGGATCCGCTCGAACTCCGTCGTCTCGCCCTCGGGATTGATCTGTGGCGGTGCCAGCGGCGGGATGTAGTACACGTTCGGTGATGTCTGGTACTCGGGGTGCAGCGGGAGGGCGACCTCGTACTGATTGACGAGGGTGTGTATCGGACCGTCTCGGTCGTCGAGGTACCCGACGAGGCGAAGCTGCGTCGTGCACTCCGCGGCACAGACCGGCGCACGGACCTCGCCCTCCGGCCCCTCTCCCTCGATGCGGGGGTAGCAGAAGATGCACTTCTCCGAGGTGTTCTTCACGGCATTGTAGTAGACCTTCTTGTAGGGACAGCCCTCCACACAGTACCGGTACCCGCGACACCGCTCTTGGTCCACGAGGACGATGCCGTCGTCCTCGCGTTTGTAGAGGGCCTTCCGCGGGCAGGCCTCCACGCAGGACGGGTGCGTGCAGTGATTGCAGATCCGGGGGAGGTAGAAGTAAT
>JBDGRH010000299.1:0-4786 GCA_042218225.1 Halodesulfurarchaeum sp.
TGATGCGGACGCTCGTCCCGGTCGCCAAGCACCGGACGGCCCGGATGGCGATCGACACCGCGTCCTACGCGATGGAGATCCAGGGAGGGAACGGCTACGTCTCGGAGTTCGTCACCCACCGCCTCTACCGCGATGCGCAGGTGCTGCCGATCTGGGAGGGCACCTCGAACATCCTCTCGCTGGACCTGCTCAGGGCGCTCGAGAAGGAGGACGCCCACGAGGCCCTCGTCCCGCTGGTCGCGGACTCCCTCGACGCCGCCGAGCACCCCATTCTAGAAGGGGTCGTCTCGACGGTCCGCGAGCGCTTCGAGACGCTCCAGGAGGCGCTCCTCGCGCTCGCGACCGAGGACGATGCGTACGCCCAGCACGAGGCGAAACAGCTCGCGGATCTGCTCTTCGACGTCGTGACGGGCGCCGTCCTGGTGGCGAAGGCACAGGAGCGCCTGGCGACCGATGGAGACGCCAGGGAGGCGATCATAGCCCGGCTGTTCGTCGAGGAGACCCTGGCCGACCGGGAGGGGCGGGGCATCCTCGACGGCGAGACGCTTCCCATCGAGCACTTCGACGCGGTGGTCCGGTACGCCCCGCTCGAGCCGGGCCTGCTCGACGGGTGGGGGGAGGAGGCCACCCCGGACGGGGGGATGCGGGGCCGCGAGTCGGATACCGGGATGGACCCGGATGCTGATGCGGCATCGAACACCGGAGGCAGATAACCATGTACACATTCCCAGCCATCCTCGACCGGGCACAGTCGCTATTCGGCGATGCGACCATCTCGGACGGGGAGACGGCACGGACCTACGAGACGGTGAATCGACGGACCGAACAGCTCGCCGGCACCCTCGCGGCCGAGGGGATCGAGCCCGGCGACGTCGTGGCGATGGCTGACTGGAACACCCCCCGGTTCTTCGAGCTCCTGTACGCCGCGACGGGGATCGGGGCGGTGGTGTATCCGGTGAACCTCAACCTCCCGCCGGAGCAGATGGGCTACACGCTGGAGAAGTCGGATTCGACCTGGCTGCTCTACTCCAGCGACTTCGCCGAGCTCGGCGGTGCGTTCGGCGGCGAGACCAGGGAGATCGAGGCGCTCGAGTACGGCGAACCCCGGGAACTCCACGCCGATCCGGACGACCTGGCCATCACCCTGTTCACCTCGGGGACGACCGGGCCGCCGAAGGCCATCCGGTACACCCACGAGAAGATGATCCAGGGGGCGTTGAGCATCGCCCACCAGCTCGCCGAGTTCGACACCCCCGCCTCGCTCTCTGGCGACCGGACGATGATCCCCAGCATCCCCATGTTCCACATCCTCTCGTGGGGGTCGGTCGTGATCGCGCCGTATCTCGGCGCCGACCTGGTCCTCCCGGGGCGGTTCGACCCGGAGGAAACCGCCGGGTACATCGAGGCCGCAGCGAAGCCATGGTCGAACATGGTCCCGACGATGGCGAAGCAGGTCCTCGCGACCGAGGCCGACCTGTCCGGGTTACACCTCATCGCGGGTGGCAGCCCCATCGAGCGGAACCTGCTCCAGGGGCTCGAGGCGCGGGACGTGGAGCTCTCGACCATCTACGGCGGGACGGACATGCTCGCCGCGTCGATCTCCATCTGGACCGACCGGGCTCGCGAGGAGGGGACGGATTACCTCCGGCGGGTGATGCATCCCGTGCCCTTCGGGTCGTTCCGGCTCGAACACCGCGAGGGGATGGACGAGGACATGGGCGAGATCCTCTTCCGGGCCCCCTGGCTCCCGGAGGAGTACTACAAAGACCCCGAAAAGACCGCGGAGACGTTCGTCGACGGGTGGTTCCACACCGGCGACATCGGCCGGCTGACCGCGGACGGGGGCATCCAGGTGCTCGACCGGCTCGACCACGCCATCAAGTCCGGGGGCGAATGGATCCCGACGAGCGTCCTGGAGTCCATCATCTCGGAGGTGCCCTGGGTGGCACAGAGCGCGGTCCTCGGCCGGCCGGACGAGGAGTGGGGCGAACGGCCGGTCGCCGTCGTCTCGGTCGGGCAGGAGGGCGCGTTCGACGAGGGGGAGGTGCGGGCGTATCTCGAGGATGCCGCGGCGGACGGCCGGATCAACGAGTGGTGGATCCCCGAGGCGTTCTTCGACGTGGAGGAGATGCCCCTCACGAGCACCGGGAAGATCCAGAAGGCCGAACTGCGGGAGCGGTTCGAGTTGGGATAGACTGGGTGCCCTTCGTGATTGCCCGTCGATTTGATCGCGGGACCTCCGCGATTGATCGAATGACATCGGGGTGATCGGCTTCGGAATCGGTCATATACTTTGCCACCTCGAAGACCACCGAAAGCCCCCTTGCCCTATTCGAATATGTCAAAGGAACCACGCCCCCCGAAAGCCCCCGGGCGCTCCTAGACCGGCGCTGTTCTTGAACCACGCCCCCCGAAAGCCCCCGGGCGCTCCGGTCGCGCGGCTCGCTGCGCGCTCCGGCTCGCGGCTCGCTTCCCTCGCCGCTCGCCGAAGTGCTTGCGTCGCCGTGCTTCCCGGAGCGCCCGGCCCCTTTCGTATTCCCACCCTGATTCCGCTATCCACCCCACTAGAAATATCGGCTGGTCGGGTTTTGGATTCCTGGCGGATCGAAAGGCCGAGGGCTTTCAACTGGTGGCGGTGGCGGTGGCTGTTAGCCAATTATGCAGGCGGGCGAGGGCTTTCAACTCATGGCCGCCGGGGGGAGAGCATCTGGTTACTCATTCTCTTCCCGAACAGCCGAGACCGTTTACGGTTCGATACCGATACCGATACCGATACCGATACCGCCCCCGACCCAGTACCCCCAGTGAACACCCGGGCCCCTGCCCATATCGATGCATTCGATTCCGTAATCGCTGCCGGGACGAACCGGAACTATATACTGGAGCCGAGTAACATCCCGATAGCGAAGCCGTGACCGAGCACGAACATACCCTGAGCGGCCCCTCATGGCTCTTCGGAGTCCGGGCGGTGGTCCATGCCCTCCTCCCCGGGGCGCTCGTCGCCATCCTCGCGGTCCTCTATCTCGAGTACGTCGCCCACGCCGAGGGGCTCCACCACGAGCTCGTGCTCGTCGAGCGGGCGGTTCTCGTATACTTCGTGGTCCACGTGGCGGTCGAGTTCGCCCTCTACGATAGCAAGCGGGATTTCCTCCGGGACAACTGGCTCGACGTCCTCCTCATCGTTCCCTTCCTCACCGTTTTCAGGCTGGTCGGGGAACTGGGCGAGGCACTCCGGGGGGCACGACTCCTCTCCGCGACGGAGGGGTTTGAATCCAGTGGACTCCTGGAGCGTGTCGCGGCGCTCACGATGGTCGGTGCGGTGGATGCCGACGAGGCACTTTTCGCCCGGAGGACTGCCCAGGAGAGTCGTCTGGGCCGAACCAGCGCGAGGGCCAGTGCCCGGGAGGGGCGGCTCGCATACCTCGTCCGGCGGTCATCAACCTCGCGCTTGCGCGTTAGCTGGGTGGTCCACGTGGTGTTCAAGAAGCTCCCGACGCTCCAGGAACTCGGACACTTCCTCAGGGGACTTCCTCGTGGGGTCGGGAAGATGCGACAGCTCGCTCGGTATCTCCTTCGTGTCAAGGATGGGATAATTTCCGCGGTCGACTGGCTGTCCGACGCCATTCCGGGGTTCGGGCGGGGCGGCGAGCAGTAGCTGGAGCTGGCCTGTGGAACCAGTACGGGGAATACCACCGAGTTCGAAGAATCCCGATTGATCCCACCGACCGAGTCGGCTCGTCGGGAACAGCGTCCGGGGCACTCCAGTTAGCACACTAGAACGTCCCAGCTTGCCGCACCCGCACCCGACGTGGACCCGAACGCAACCAACCTTTTTCACCCCGTCCGTCGAACCGGCCGCACATGTCAGACGCAGAGACAGATGTCGCGGATACGTCGACGACCTCGCCCTCCGAGGAATTCGAGGCCCGGATGCGCTGGCTCGCGGGTGGCTCGGAGCTGATCATGGACGTTCTCGAGTTCGCGACGGCGGTCGTCATGGTCGCGCTGTTCGCCATCGGCGTCTTCGACCTCGGCCTCAAGCTGTTCCACCTCATCGAGACGGGCAACTACGCCAACCCGGAGAACGTGATCAAGGTCATCGACACGGCGCTACTGTTGCTCATCATCGTCGAGATCTACCGGACTGTGGTGGCGTACATCGAGGACCTCAACATCCTCCCGCTCGTCATCAACGTGGCGCTGATCGCCATGGCGCGGAAGATCATCAGCTTCCGGACCGGGAAGTACCACGCCTACGACGACGCGCTCCTCGCCGCGGCGGCTTACGGCTTCCTCATGCTCGTCTTGGTGGTGACCTTCTACATCGTCCACCGCAGCCAGGAGATCACCGACTTCGACATCTACACGGAGCCCTTCTCCTCCGAGTCCGACCGGGAGGCCTCCGGCGAGACCGACTTCGAGGAGTGACCTCCGGACGGCCCCTCACCACGCCACCCGCCGGCCGAGGACGAAGACGACCAGGGCGACGAGTAGTGCGCCGATGAACGACTCCACGCTCGCCAGGAACCGGGCCATCGCGCCGACCGGCTGGATGTCCCCGTACCCGAGGGTGGTGAAGGTGACCAGGCTGAAGTAGAGGTTCTTCCCCAGGATGACCATCCCCTCCGGGGTGAACAACTCACCCAGACCGGACAATCCCGCCGTCGTCATTCCGGCCGGGCCACGGGTCCCCTTCGAGAGCGTCGTGAAGAGCACGGCCCAGGTCGCCACCACGATGACGGAGATGTAGATCACCCGCCACAGCCGCTCGCCGTACCCACAGGTC
>JBDGRH010000299.1:4796-17595 GCA_042218225.1 Halodesulfurarchaeum sp.
AGACGGTCTCGGACACCGACCCGCTCGGCCTGGCGCCCACCCGGCCCGGTCGAGCCAGTCGAGCCGGTTGCGTCGGTTGCGCCGGTTGCGCCGTTCGAGCCAGTCGAGCCGGTTGCGTCGGTTGCGCCGTTCGAGCCAGTCGAGTCGGTTGCGTCGGTTGCGCCGTTCGAGCCAGTCGAGTCGGTCGAGGGATCGACTCCAGACGACTGCGCAGCGACCGACTGTCCCGCGGAATCCGCCACCTCCTCGACCGCTGCACCAGGATCGCGCCGCCGCTGGTCACCACCGGCGGACTGGGAGGTGGACCGCCGGAAGGCGTAGCTCCAGTTCTTCTTCCGCCGGTAGGTGAGTTCCTTGATGAAGAACTCCGCTGCGGCCTTCCGATGCCCGAAGGCGTCGGCGGAGTTCTTCGCCTTGAGATACGTGGTCTCGAGGAGGGCGGGGTCGTCGATGGGCGAGACGTCCGCCGGGAGGTCCGAATCGTCGAGGGCGAACCGATGGATGACCCAGTTGTTCCGCGACAGCTCGTCCATGTGCGCGGAGAAATCGAACCCCTCGAAGGTGGTGTCGCTGAAGCGGAAGTGATCGAAGACCTCGTGTTCGGCGTGCTCCGAAGCGAACTCCACCTGCCCCACGGTCGCCCCCGTGAGATCGTAGTAGGTCGACCCGGAGGCGGGCTGGGCGATCCGACCGCCGTCGAGCTTGGCGCCGCCCATATCGACGACGACCTGGTTGCCAACCGGGCCGATCTCGCTCTCGATGGCCTCGTCGAACATCGCGTGGGTGCAGTTCACCGGCTCCGCGAAGGTGGTCCCGTGGAGGCGGGCGGACTGGAACTCGCAGCGCTCGAACGTGGCCGCGTCGCGGAACGTGGCGCCGTCGAAGGTGGCACCGCGGCCGTGGACGTTGGACTCGCCCGCGAACTCGGTCTCCTCGAAATCCGCGGGTCCCTCGAAGGTCGTCCCCTCGAAGGAGACGTCGCCCTCGAAGCGAGCGTCGGCCAGGTGGAACTCGCCGGAGACGGTCGCGTCCGCGAAGGCGGCCCCGATCTCGAAGAAGGCCTGGCTGAAATCCACCGACCCCTCGAAGTCGACCGCGGAGAAGTTGGCGTACCGGAACTCCGCCTTCTGGAAGGAGACATCACCGGCGAATCGGGCCTCCCTGAAGTCCGCGTCGTCCTCGAGGACGGTTTCGCTCCCCTGGAGGGCCGCTCCCTCGAACGACGTCGCCCCCTTGAAGGTGACGCCGTTGAAGGAGACGTTGCTGTGGAACTCCGCCTGGTCGAAGCAGGCACCACTCCCGAAGCGACTCCCGTCGAAGTGCGCCCGGTGGTCGAAGTGGGCCTGGTCGAAATCGGCGAATCCCCGAAACGACGCCCCAGTATAAATGGCCCGGTCCGTGAACTGCGTCTCCACCGCCGAGAGGTCGTCCTCGAAGGTCGCCCCCTCGAAGTCCGCGTATCCGAAGCTGGCCCGGTCGAAGCAGGTCTCGTCCTCGAAGGCGGCTCCCTCGAAGGTGAGGTCCTCGTCCACGATGTTCGCCCCGCCGTGGAACTCTCCACCCCGGAAGTTCGCGCGCCCTTTAAATGTCGTCTCGGACAGGTTCGCGTCGTCGAGACAGCGCACCTCGCTGAAGTCGGCCTCGGCCTCGAATACTCCACCCTCGAAGACCGCGTCACCCTCGAAGCGCGCCTCCTGAAAGGTTACCGGTCCCTCGAAGATGGACTCCGAGAGGAAGGCATCGCGGAACCGGGCCCGTTGGAACGTCGCCTCCCCCTCGACCGTGACCCCGGTGAAATCCAGGTCCCGCTCGCGGGTATTGGCACCGCCGTGGAACTCGGCCCCGGCGAACACCGCCGCCCCCTCCAGCGTGGCCCCGGAGAAGCTGACGTCGCCGTCGAACCGGACCTCGTCGAACTGGGCAGGGTCTCGAAATACCGCTCCCTCGAAGGTGGCGTCGTCCTGGAAGGAGACGTCCGTGAACCGTGCCGTCCCGCCCACCGCGAGATCGTCGAAGACCCCCAGCCCCATGATCCCCCGCTCGAACGTGATGTCTCCCTCGATGAGTGCGTCCTCGAAGGTCACGTCATCGGCCCCGACGTTGTCCCCGCCGCGGAACTCGACCCCTTTGAAGACTCCGTTCCCCCCGATCTCGACACCGGAGAAGGAGACGTCGTCGCGGAATCGTGCCTCGGCCGCACTGAAATCCCCCGCCGTTCTGACGTCGGCGAAGGTCGCCCGATCGTCGAATGTGCACCCATCGAGGCAGACACCCGAATCGAACTCGGCCCCCTCGAAGTCGGCATACTCGAACTCCGCCCGCTCGAAATCGGCCTCCCCCGCGAAGACGGCTCCCGCGAAGGAGACGTCCTCGTCCTGGATGTTGTCACCGCCCTGGAACTCCACGCCACGGAAGCTGGCCGCGGCGTCGAACGAGGCATCCCCGAAGTCGGTGTCGTCGGTGAAACGCCCCTCGTCGAAGGACGCCTCGGCCTCGAAGGTCGCTCCCCGGAAGATCGCCTCCCGCCGGAACGAGGCGTCCCGGAACGAGACCACGTCGGTGAAGGTGGCATCCTCGAAGGTCCCCAGCCGGAAGGCAGCGCTCTCGAAGCGAGTCGATCCGCCGAAGGTGACCTCCGCGAAGCTCGCGTCATCGGTCTTGACGTTCGCACCCCCCTGGAACTCCGCGCCCACGAAGCGGACCGTCCCGCCGAACTGGGCCCCATCGAACCTCGCGTCTCCCCCGAAGACGACTTCGTCGAACACCGCCTCTCCCTCGACCGTCAGGTCCTCGAAGTTGCCGTATCGGAACCGCGCGCTTGCGAAGTTCGCATCTCCGTGGACGGTGGCACCCTGGAAGGAGACGTCGTCGTGCTTGACATTGGCCTCGCCCTGGAACTCGGTCCCCTCGAAGGTGGCATCGCCCTCGAGCTCGGCACCCTCTAGGCACGTATCACCGCGAAACCTGGCCTCCTCGATGCGTGTCATTCCCGTCACCGCAAGTCCGGCGAGGTCGACGCTTTGCTCGAACGCGGTCGACGCGACGGAGAGTCGGCCGGTGATCGAGCTCTCCTGCAGGTCCAGGCGGCCCCCGAACTCGCTGTCGGTCACCTGGAGGGATCCGACCCTCGCTCCCCGGAGGTCGAGCGGCTGCTCGAACTCGACCGAGTCGAAGCCGAGCGTTCCGTCGATGCTCGCCCCGGTGAGCCGGATGGGATACCGATCCGGCGCGTCGATGACCGCGAACTCGAGCGTCAGGTCACCGAGATTCGCGCCGATGAACTCCTTGGTCCGGGCTCCAGGCTCGCGGATCGCCGACTCGAACCGCTCGACGACCGCCGCGTCCGAGATGCCCCGCTCGCGGCGGCGCTCCGGCGGAAGGTGAAACACACAGCGCGTCTCCCCGTCGACGGCGTCGTGCGGACAGCTCCAGGGTTCTTCGACGAACGCGGTGCCCCGGTCGTCCCCCGAGAGCTCGAACGTGCAGGTCCCCGTCATTGCTCGTGGCTGGGTCGTTCATCTAACCTGACACCTATATACGTTTCTGGCCGGATCCGGCCGGAATGTCCCCGGGGGCAGGTGTGTGACAGGGGGAAAATCCGACGCCAACGAGTGTTGGGGAACTGCAGAATTGGCGTGCGGGGACGCAGTTCGGCCCCTCAGGTGAAGAGCGCGTAACAGTGAAGGGATGGGCGTCGCATTGAAAGAGAGCCCTTCTCGCCAGCGGTCGAGACGTGGAATGGAGGCCCCTCCCGCTGGAAGGGGAGCATCGAAACGCGGGCGTCTCGCTAGAGGGCAGGTGTGAAAGGAAAGGCATTCTCGTCGGAAGACGAGGGTTCGACGGTGCCGCTTCCTGGCTTGTGAGGACCGATCTCCGCACCCGAGGTAGCCAAATACTTCAAATAATCAACAACTATGGACTGGCGCCACATCACGTGAGGGCACCCGTCCCCATCACACCGTTCCAGATATTTTATATATGCCCAACAAGAACCCACGGAGCACATGCGCGCGGCCCGGTGGCAGGGCCCCCCGAGACCCATCACCGGGGAGGGGAGAGCCACCGGTCCACGCTCCCGGTCGGTCGGAGTCGGGCGGGTATTCATACTGACCGTCGCGCTGGGTTTCCTGGTCGTCGTGCTCTCGGTCGGGATCGTTCCCGTCTCGGCAGGTGCGCCCCCAGCCCACGCCGGGAACATCACCACCGATATCACCTGGACCCCCGCCGATGGGCCGGTCAGGGTCACGGACGATATCGTCGTCCGGGACGGGAGCACCCTCACCATCGCCCCAGGGACGACGGTCACGTTCACCGACGACGCCTCGCTGATCGTCAGGGGAAGACTCCGGGTGAACGGAACCGGGCAGAGCCGCGTTACCTTCTCGCGCGGTTCGACGGGAACGACTGGGGGACCGTGGGGCGGTATCCTGGTCCAGGATACGGGACGGGTCACCCTCCGGCACGCGGTGGTCTCCGGAGCCGAGACAGGGATCACGGTGGCGTCGCCCGACGCGTCCGTCCGTCTCGAGGGGACCACGGTCGAATCTATCCGCTCGCGGGGGCTCTGGGCCCCTGCCGGGATCGATGGGGGTTCGATGGTCGTCTCTGGTGGACACTTCCGCTCGATTCAGGGGACTGCAATCCATCTCGGCCCGTCACGGAAGCCACCGTCGGACCGGACGGACCGGACGGACCGGACGGACCGGACGGACCGGACGGACCGGACGGAACGGTCCGACCGGGCGGAATCCCCCGAAGGGTTCCCGACCGGCAAGGCGGATCGCCCCCCTGTACAAGGGGTTCGTATCGAGGGAACCCAATTTTCGGGAATCGATGGGGATGCGGTCACCATCGTCGGTGGACACGTGGCGAACGTGACGATGTCCGACCTACGAGTATCCCGTTCGCAGGGGTCTGGTATCACCACAGTCGGTGACACCGTCGAGTTCGTCGATGTCCGAAACAGTACGGTCGTCGGGACCGCCGGTCCGGCGATCCACCTGGCTGCGACACATTCCATCGTCCAGGTGGCGGTCGAGGCGAATCGGGTCGAGCAAGTTGGGGCAGACGCCGTCATCGTTCGGGCTCCCGAACTCTTCCGGGTGTCCGTCAGCGGCAACAGGATCGGGGACGTGGCCGGGGCCGGGATCGATCTCCGGACGGCCGTCGCCGCGGGGTCCGTAACCATTCGGGACAACCGGGTCCAGGCCGCTGGCGTGGGAATCCGCCTCCGGGACGTCCGTCGGTGGGAACGCGGTGACCGAGTCTCGGTCGCCGTCTCGAACAATTCGGTGCTCGACGGCACGGGGGCGGGTATCGTCATCGACACCAGGGGAGCTACGGCGTTGGCCGGGAAACTCGTGCATAATACAGTACGTGGAATGGGTGGAGTGGGGGTGTCGGTGAATGCACGGAACCTGTCCGGATTCGAGGTGATCGGGACCCAGGTGACGGGAACCGGTGAGACCGGCATACGGGTCCAGGCGGGGGCGATCACCCGAACCAGGATCGCGAGGAATGAGGTTCGCGGGGGTGGTACGAACGCGCTCGTCGTGTCGGCGAACGGGCCGGTCAGGGACCTCTCCATCGTGGACAATCGGCTCCTCGATTCGCCGGGGGCCGGTGCGGATATCCGCCTCGGGGGACCGGTGCGGGGCCCCGTCAGACTCGACGGGAATCTCGTGGCGGCGAATTCCTACGGGATGCGTCTCGGGATCCGTCACGCGACGGGACTGAGTCCATCCACGGAGTCTGCACAGTCGGCTCACGGAGGAGTCCCCGGAGAAAAGACACCGGGCACCGGAGGTGTGGTTCACCTCGCCCGGAACACCATCGTGTTCAATACCCACGAGATCGGGTCAGCGCTCCCTCGATTCGGGGCCACGCCGGGAATCGGACTCGTCGTCGAGGGCGCCCTCGATGACGTGTACATCCACAGAAACGACGTCTACGGGAACCGCGTCGGATTGCTCCTGGACGGCAGGGGCACCCTGGCGCTTCTCCGGAACTTCTGGGGCGATCAGGAGGGTCCGGCGATGCGACGGGATATCTCGACAGGGGAGGGCAATCCGATCACCATCCACAGCGGAACCGTCTCCTTCGCCGAAGCCCGGGACGGTCCCCGCTCCTATACGGCGTTCGGTCCCTGGGCATCCTCCCCGAACCGCCCGCGCCTTTATCGACCCGTCGCCAGGCTGTCGGTGGAGCCGGCCAGCCCGGATCCGGGGCAGCCGGTCACGGTCTCCGCGTCGGCGGGGTGGGATCCCGATGGGAACATCACCACGTACGTCGTCTCCGTGGGCAACTCCACGGTCTGCCGGACCACATCGTCAACCTGCGAGTTCGTCCCGACCCGGGAAGGGGCCCACGTGCTCACGCTTCGTGTCGAGGATAGCCTCGGGATCGAGAGCGAGCCGGTTGCCACCGTCCTCGCCGTCGGGAACGTCTCCGAGGGGCGCGTCGATCGGGCGGCGGCAGCGGTCGAGATACCGCTCTCGAAGCTCTCGCGTCCATCGCGGGTAACACGGTTCGTCCGACAGGTGGAACGGGTCGTGGGAGAGTGGCCACTGCTCGGAGGTGTTCCCTCCTTCGTCCTCGGGCTGGACCTGACTCCGGACTGGTCGTCCCTGCTCTTCATCGGGAGGGGGCCGCTTGCCCTCATCTACCTCGGGGCGGTCGGCACCGGGGGTATCGTCTTCCTGATCGGCATGGGCTTCGGGGTAGTCGGCGTCGCGCGGACCCTTCGTGGGCCCGACGTCGCGGTCTCACCCAGACTCGTGCTATCGGCCGGGGTGACCGCCGCCGCAGCGGTGGTCGTCCTCGCCCGGTACGCCACGAGCGGAACACTCTCCATGGGCATCGCCATCGGGGTCGGGTGGGCGCTCATCCTGTTGACTGCCTATCTCCTTTTGAAGACCCGGTCGTGACTGCGCCGCTGGGTTCCATTCGTCGGACAACTAGTGTCTCAAAGGTACCCGTCGGACCTCCAGTGGCCCAACGTCTGGCACCATTCTCCCTGCCCCCTCAAATGAAGCCGTTCGACCCGCCAGAACACCCGGTTCCCATATAAACACCCCAACATCTCTGCCTACATCATGAATATCCGTGATAGTGAACCGTACGCATATGCGCCTCAGGGAGACACTGGCGCGGTTCGAGGATCTCACGTATCCGATCACCACCGACGAGCTGGTCGAGCGAATCGGCGATGAAGAGGTGGAGCTCCAGAACGGGACCGAGACCGTCGCGGACGTGATGGCCCGCCTGTCGGTCGACCGGTTCACAGACCCGAACGACGCTCACGCAGCGTTCATGTCCGGGCTCACGGAGCGGGCCATCGGGCGGAAGGCATACGCCGACCGCGACCCACCCCTGAGCGGCGGGGAGCGGGATCCCCGCTCCGTACGGGAGCTCCTGGAGGGCGAGGGTCGCTTCGACGCCGGCGGACCCCACTGCGGGATCTGCGAGTACGTCACGCTCGTCGGCGACTGGGACGTCGCGGCCTTCTGCACCAAGAAGGGGGAGCTGCTCGACGAGGTGGCGGTCGGTGAGGTCTGCGGCGAGTATCGAGCCTCCTCGTGAGTCATTCCCCTCGAAGGGAACCGAGCCGCACCAGTGCGTATTCTTCGGCTCGATCCTTCACCCAGCGGTTGCCATCCCAGGTGGCCCGTGAAATCGGCCCGGGCCGGCCGGCCCCTTCACAGCCGCCGTGCTCTGTCCTTCGAATCACGCCACGGGCGGTTACCAACTTCTGGTAATCTGGTACCCTCATTATCATTCGTGACTGCAAATCTCACACGAGGGTGGCAAGGTGTCACAGGGTCCGGGGCACGGATCGCGGCCGGGGACCGACGCTGGGTCGGTCCCCGGGTCGAGACGCTCGTCCGGAGCGCACCGTGCGCCGATCCGGATACGACAGCCGCTGACACACGGCGCAACCGACGCGAACCATGGTTCAGCAACACGCAGTGGACGTACGTGAGGCACGGGCGGAAGACGTCGGGGCGGTCAGGCGGATCGCCAGGTCGTCCCTGGAGTCCTCGTACCTCGAGGTGCTGGATCCCGAGGACATCGGGGTGGCGGTCGAACGGTGGTACGCCCGCGACCGCTTCGAGGAGAAACTCGGGCACGAGCCCACACAGATCCTCGTGGGCCAGCGGGGCTCGGAGATCGCCGGCTTCTCGGAGGCAGAGCTGGAGGCGGACGGGAGCGTCGGGGCGATCAACTGGCTGCACGTCGATCCACACCACCGACACGAGGGAATCGGCTCCACACTATTGGAGCATACCGAGGAGCGCCTCGTCCGGAGCGGGGCCGAGCGGCTCGAAGGCCGCGTCCTCAAGGAGAACGAGGTGGGCAACGAGTTCTACCGCTCGCACGGATACACGCTCTCCGGGAACCGTGTGATCGACATCGCCGGGGAGTCCGTCCTCGAGAATCGCTATCTCACGTTCCCCGACAGGGAGACCGTCGAGGGCCTTCTGGAACCCGTCGAAACCGAGCGAGGGACATTCTACGTGGCACTCGACGAACGGGAGCGGGGCACGAAAGGGCCCTTTTACGCCGTCTTCCGGGACGAGGACCGGGACTGCCGGTACGGGTATTACTGCGCCAACTGCCGGTCTCTGGAGACCGCGATGGACCCGATGGGCGCAATCGAGTGCTGTGCGTGCGATAACACCCGGAAAGGGTCACGGTGGGACGCGGCGTACCTCTGAGCAGGCGCGGGGGGGGGGCGACCGCAGGCCGATCTGTCTCGCTGGTAGACACGTACCACCTCCCATATTCAAAATACGATGTTGGAGGGAGGCTCCGACGGACGTGCTCCGACCTTTCAGACTCCATAGTGGGGCCAGACAAAGTCACACTTCTGGCGCGATAGCACGTCCTGCACCCCGTTCGAGAAATCTGGACCCCCGGTCCAGAATTGTGAGAAATCACCACAAGGGAGGTGTGGTATCACGCCGAACGGGTCCGTCCCGTCGGTGGGTCGGTATCGCCGAGATCGGGTCACGTCGTCTGATTACGACCACCTGGACGTCCGGTTCGCGCCCGGACGAACGCATTCTCCAGCCGACATGAGCTGGACTGGATGTGTGCCGGCAACCCTCACAAACGTTCATTGTGGTTCTGGCCATCGGTCAGGTATTGTGTGAATTTTACACAATATTAATGGGGGTGGTATCGAGGCGATGATAGGCTCTGCGTGCCCGTTACTCCGGGCTCTGTACAGGAATGTCCATGAATGAACGGTCTTGGCCGCCATTCGGGGCAAGTCTCGCCCCTTCCGAAACCGCGCCGCTGGAGGGTGCCATCCCGTCGCCCTCGCAATATTGTCCGCGGTCAACTCGTTCTAAGAAACTGAAAATGATGGGTGGGTTTTGGAGCATCTGTCATCAACGTTAGTAGGAGAGGGGTGGCACCGTGTCACATTCAACAATCCCCCGGTGGCCGGGGGCACGACAGGGACGATACGAAGGGCTCGAGTCGTACGTCAGGCAGGCTCGCGAGACCACGCGAGCTCCGGTCGACGAGGCGGAGTTGCTTGTACCGAAGGGGGAGATCTACATCCTCCCCGACCGGTGCAAGGAGTGTAGTTACTGCTGGGAATACTGCCCGAAGGACGTGCTCGAGCGAGGCGACGAGGCGAACGCGAAGGGGTACCGACACCCGGTCGTGAAGGAGGGAAAGGCCGACGACTGCGTGGACTGCGGCATGTGCACGTGGGTCTGTCCCGAGTTCGCGATCTTCACGAAAGAGACGACTGATACGCCGGCGGCCGAGGAGGTGGGCGAGTGATGGCCGCGACATCCGAGGATGCCCTGCTCACCGGCGAGCACTTCATGCAGGGCGACGCCGCCTCGGCGGAGGGCGCCCTCGCTGCCGGGTGCCGGTTCTTCGCCGGCTACCCCATCACACCGGCGAGCGAGGTCGCAGAGCGGATGTCGGAGCGCCTCCCGGAGGTGGGTGGCGATTATATTCAGATGGAGGACGAGCTGGCCAGCATGGCGGCCATCGCCGGCGCCTCGAACGCCGGTGCCAAAGCGATGACAGCCACGAGTGGCCCGGGGATCAGCCTCATGAACGAGAACCTGGGGCTGGCCGCGATCACGGAATCGCCTTGCGTGATCGTCAACGTCCAGCGGGGCGGCCCCTCGACGGGAATGCCGACACTTCCAGCCCAGGGGGACGTCATGCAGGCGAAGTGGGGGAGTCACGGCGATTATCCCATCATCGCCTTCGCCCCCGACAGCCCGCAGGAGATGTTCGACCTCACCCTCGCCGCGTTCAACGCGGCCGAGCGCTACCGGAGCCCCGTCATCGTGCTCGCCGACCAGACGGTCGGGCACATGACCGGCAGGGTCGAGATTCCGGAGTCGGTCGAGACCGCCGATCGCCCGCGCCCATCCGGCGACCCGGACCCGGAGGAGTTCCTCCCGTTTGAAGGGAGCACCGACGTCCCGCCGATGGCGGCGGCGGGCGATGGATACCGTGTGCACGTGACCGGCCTGACACACGATGAACGCGGCTATCCCGACATCGACGTCGGGACCCAGAAAGAGATGATGGACCGACTGATGGGCAAGATCGAGAACAACCGTGCAGACATCGTTGAGACGGAGACGTACGAGCTCGACGACGCGGAGGTCGGGATCATCGCGTACGGGTCGACCTCCCGCTCCGCCAGGCAGGCCGTCCGCGATCTCCGTGAGGAGGGCATCGACGCGGGCCTCCTCCGGGTCGTGACGCCCTGGCCGCTCCCGCTCGACGAGTTCGAGGCCCTCGCGGAGCAGGTCGACGACATCGTCGTGGCGGAGATGAACCTCGGCCAGTACGTCCACCCGGTCCGCGAGCACGTGGACGTCCCGGTGACCGCCCACACCCACGCAGGCGGGGAGATCCCACAGCCGGCGGAGATCGTGGACACCGTCCGGGAGGTGGTCGAATGAGCAAACCAGCCTCCCCCGCCGAGGTCGCCGACGCCCACCCCGACGACGATATCCTCCGGGGCGAACGCATCCCGCACATCTGGTGTCCCGGGTGCGGTCTGGGCACCACGATCAAGGCCTTCGCGGAGGCGGTGCGGGATACCGAGCTCGGGTTGGACGACCACGTGGTCGTCAGCGGGATCGGCTGCACCGGTCGGGCAGCCGGATACGTGAACACGGACTCGTATCACACCACGCACGGTCGCGCCATCCCCTTCGCCACCGGGATCAAGGTCGCCAACCCGGACCTGCAGGTCTCGGTCATCTCCGGCGACGGCGACCTCTTCAACATCGGCGGCAACCACTTCATCCACGCCGCCCGGCGGAACCTCGATCTCACCGTGGTCTGTGTGAACAACTTCAATTACGGCATGACCGGCGGCCAGTTCGGCGCAACGACGCCCATGGATGCGAACACGGCGACCACCCCATACGGCAACTTCGAGCGCCCGTTCAACCTGCCGCTGGTCGCGGCGAGCCTCGGCGCCCCGTACGTCTCGCGGTGGACCTCACTGCATCCCCGACGGCTCTCCCGGGCCATCAAGGGCGCGATGGACATCGACGGCCTCGGGTTCGTCGAGGTCATCTCGCCGTGCCCCGAGGGCTTCGGCAAGGCGAACGAGTTCCCGGAGGGCCTGGATCAGATGCATTACTTCGAGGAACACGGCGTCATCGACCCGGACCGCGACCTGCGGGAGGTCGGCATCGACCTCGAGGGCGAGGAGCTCGTCCTCGGGGACTTCATCGAGGACGAGGAGGCCGACTCCTACATGGACGTGAAAGAGGAGTTCCTCAGGGAGCGCGGACTCATCGGAGGTGATGCGGAATGAGCCGACAGGAGTACCGCTTCTCGGGATTCGGCGGCCAAGGTGTCATCACCATCACCCACATCGTCGGTCGGGCGGCTACCGTCCACGCCGGCATGCACGCCACCATGACGGAGGCCTACGGCCCGGAGAAGACGGGTGGCTTCTCCCGCGGCGACGTCGTGGTGAGCGAGGACCCGATAGACTACCCGGCTGTCATCGAGCCGGACATGGTCGTGGCGTTCTCACAGGACGCCTTCGAGCGGGACGCCGACTCCGTCGAGGAGGATGGGCTCGTCGTGGTCGAGGAGAACCTCGTCGACCCGAGTGAATTCGCCGAGGACCGTCCCGACGTCCGCATCGTCGAGGTCCCCGCGGTCGAGATCGCGGAGGAGGTCGGCCGGAAGGTCGTCGCGAACATCGTCATGCTCGGCGCGGTGAACAGCCTCATCGGGACGCCGCCCGAGGACGCGGTCCGCGAGGCCATCCTCGATATCGTCCCGGAGGGAACTGAAGAGATGAACACCGAGGCGTTCGAGCGCGGTCTCACCGCACTCGACCGGGAGGTGGTCGCATGAGCACCCAACTCGACAAGAGCGCGCCCGTCCCCGGACCGGCGACCCAGGAGACCATCGACGCGGACGTCCTGGTCGTCGGCGGTGGCATCGCGGGCATCCAGGCGAGCCTGGACCTCGCCGACGGCGGGACCGAGGTGGTCCTCGTCGAGAAGGAGCCGGCCATCGGGGGCAAGATGGCGGCCCTCGATAAGAACTTCCCGACCCTCGATTGCTCGATCTGTATCGAGGCGCCGAAGATGAGCGACGTCGTCAACCACGACAACATCGAGATCCTCACCCTGGCGGCGGTCGAGGACCTCGAGGGCGAGGCCGGTGACTTCACCGCCAAGGTCCACCAGCGTCCTCGCTACGTGACCGACGAATGTACGCGGTGTGACGACTGCGTCGAGGCCTGCCCGGAGTACACCGACAACGAGTTCGACGAGGG
>JBDGRH010000045.1:0-17565 GCA_042218225.1 Halodesulfurarchaeum sp.
GATGAAGTGGGAGCGGATTTGAACCCTATCAGACGCAGCCCGCGCAGCCGAGCGCAAGCGAGGCGAGCAGGACCGTCTGATTTCGGTTCAAATCCGCGCCGGCCCATGCACCTTTTTGCTCGTCGGGTGCGCTTGCGCGCACCACTCCTCGCAAAAATCTGCACCAAAAACCCTCCTCGCGTCCGGCGCGGGTCCTCCGGACCACGCGCCGGCCGCTCGTCGGGCCGCGAGCGCGTCGCGCTCGCGGTGAACCGCCTCGGTCGTGGTCTCCGAACCGCTCCCTCGGCGGATGCTGGACGCGGTCATTTTAGGCCCGATTTCAGTGGGTGTTTCGTGATTTTCCATTCCGTTGAACGAACGGAACTGCGACCGATCGCCCTGGATTGTTCGGGGTTAGAATGGGGGTGTTGAGTGTTTTCTTTGAATTAGCCCTGGTCTGGTCGGAACTGGATACAGGATGGACCGAACGGAACGGGGAACGCTCGCCCCGGATTGTCAGGGGTTAGAATCGGAGGTGTCGAGTGTTCCCCTTTGGATTCGACGTGGGCTGATCGGAATTGGATTCTGGATTGAACGAACGGGACCCCGACCCCTTGGCCCCGATTGTCAGGGGTTAGAATCGGGCATGTCGAGTGTTCCCCTTTGGATCCGCCCTGAGCTGATCGGAACTGGATTCTGGATTGAACGAACGGAACTGGCACCGCTCGCCTCCGATTTTCAGGTGTTAGGATGAGGCGTGGCGAGTGTTCCCCCTTGGATTCGCCGTGGGCTGGTCGGGATTGGAGTTTGAAAGAACGAACGGATTTTCGCCCGATCGCTACACTGTGGTTACTGTGATACAATGGGGGACGTGTCGACCCGTCCCAGATACATTCGAATGGGGTCCGTGGGGAGCGGGAATACGGGATAATCGAGTGGGTTTCCGGGGGGATGGGGGTATCGTCCGATCTGCTCGAGTGGATGGATACACTGGCGAGCGACCGAATGTGTGAATGTGTCCTGAGGGATGGACCCATCGAAGGGCTGATAAGCCGGGGCGTTCCGGCGCATCGGGGAATTCGTGGGCCCGATGTGCAACCCCCTGCTGTTCGGCGGTGGTCACGAGGATGTCCATCGAGGCGATTTGACCGCCTTATAAGTGCACTCCCGCAAGTTTTGCATACATGGGCACACGCGAGACGCTCCTTCTCACGAGCGAGCAGGTCGACCGGGAGATGCCGATGGGAGAGCTCATCGGCGCCGTCGAGGAGGCATTCGGCGCATACGAGCGGGGGAACGCACAGATGCCACCGAAGTCCTACATCGACCTCCCGCAGTACAACGGCGATTTCCGGTCGATGCCCGCGTATCTGGAGACGGATGGCTGGGACGCCGCTGCCATCAAGTGGGTCAACGTGCACCCGGACAATCCGGACGATCACGACCTCCCGACCGTCATGGGGACGGTCATCTACAGCGATCCGGAGACGGCCTTCCCGCTGGCTATCATGGACGGGACGGTGCTCACGAAGAAGCGAACGGGGGCGGCCGCGGCGGTCGCCACCGACCACCTCGCCGTCGAGAACGCGAGATCGATGGGGATCATCGGGGTCGGGACCCAGGCGTACACGCAGCTCGAGGCGGTCGCGTCGGTGCGAGACATCGAGCGCGTCGTCGCCAACGACGTGAAAGCGGACAAGGTCGAGGCCTTCGCCGAGCACTTCGCGGATCGGTTCGAGGTGGAATCCGGCTCGATCGCCGAGGCCGCCTCCTGTGACGTCCTCTCGACCGTTACCCCGGTCGAGGATCCGATCGTCGACCAGGAGGACGTCGGTGAGAGGACCCACATCAACGCCATGGGGGCGGACGCCGCCGGCAAGCACGAGCTCTCGGACGCTCTCCTCCGCGACGCGAAGATCGTGATCGACGACTACGAGCAGTGCACCCACTCCGGGGAGATCAACGTGCCCTGGAGCGCGGGTGCCCTCACCGACGACGACATCTACGGGGAGCTGGGCGAGATCGTGGTCGGGAGGAAAGACGGGCGAACCCCCGAGGACGGGGTGACTGTGTTCGACAGCACCGGGCTCGCGATCCAGGACGTTGCCGCCGCGCACGTCGTCTTCGAGCACGCGAACGAACACGACATCGGGACCTCCTTCGACCTCCTCGGGGTCTGAAACGCGTCACTCCCTCTCCGATGGGGGGAACCGGCCGGCCGGACCGGGAAACTGGGCAGGCGGAGTGGACCGGGCGGACCGTTGAACCAAGTGGCCGGGCGGACAGAAAGACCGAGGGAGTGGGGGCAATAGCCCGTTCGTGGATCGAACGGAGGACTGCCGCTCACGAGAGTTCAAATAGGAACACCCGACCACCCAGGTGCATGACCTGACCGGGAACCCGGGGCGTCCCGCGGTTGTGCGACACCGCGCCCCGGGCGGGAATCGTGTCGCCTGTCCGCTATTTTCCGGTCGGCCGTCGTGCCCTCACTCGAGCAGGATGGCCGGTCGGAAGGGCTTGGCCTGGCTGGCCTTCTCGGCCGACGCGTCCGCCTCCGGCACGACCTCTACCGTCGCGTCGAACTCGCGGGCGAGGAATCCGGTCGCCCGCTCGTAGACCCGCTCCTCGTCTACCTCCTGGAGCGAGGCGAGTTCCTCCTCCTCGCGCTCGCGAACCGCCTCGAGCAGGTCGTCTGCGAGTTCGTTCACCGCGTCCCCTCGCTCGCGGAGTGACTCGTGTTGCATCAGTCGGCCCATCACCTGTCCGAGGTCGGTCCCGGTCTCGACGATCTCATCGAAGACCCGGTGCTTCCAGGGCGCCGCGGTGAAGAGCTGGATCCGGTCGGGATCCGTCCCCGTCACCTCGACGATGTCCCGGACGTCGTCGTGAACCTCGTCGATGAGCCGCTCCTCGACCTCGATCACCTCGCTCTCCAGCTCCGGGTCCGGCTCCGGCCAGGTGGCGTCCTCTGCGGGGATGCCGGTCAGCTGCTCGTGCAACTCGTTGGTCATGAAGGGGATGACAGGCGACAGGAGGAGAAGCCTCGCCCGGAGGACCTCCTGTCTGACCCACGTCGCCGCGGGCCTGTCGACGTCGGTGCGCTTCCGGTACCACCGGAGGTACTCGTCCATCCGGTAGAAGGCATCCTGGCTGGCGTGGCGGGTGGAGAATCCCTCCATCGCCTCCGTTACGTCCCGGATGACCCCCTGCAGCTTGGACAGGAGCCATCGGTCGATCCGCTCGAGCTCCGGCGGCTCCACTGGGGTATCGGCGTCGATGACCGACTGCGCCCGCCGCCAGAAGCGGGCCAACTGGTCGTGGGTACCCTGGACGTCCTCGGCCCGCCAGTCGTAATCCTGCCACGGCTCGGCGGAGTTCAGGAGGAAGAACCGGACGGTGTCCGCGCCGTACCGGTCGATGGCCTCCGAGGGCAGGACCACGTGGCCCTTCGAGGAGGACATCGCCTCCCCCTCGAGCAGTCCCATCCCCATCGCGGTGATGCCCTGGGGCCAGTCGGGCTCCTCGAATAGCTCCGCGTGGTGGAAGAGGTAGAAGGTGAGATGGTTCTGGATGAGATCGTGGGCCGAACACCGGTAATCCACCGGGTACCAGTACTGCCACTCCTCCCGGAGGGAAAGCGCCCGCTCGTCCGGGTCCTCGACGGCATCCGGTCCGTAGAACAGGGCGTCGAAGAACGCGTCGTCGAGGTCCTCGACGGGGATGTCGTCGATCCGGTGGGCGATGGTGTAATAGGCCATGTAGATCGTCGAATCCGAGAGCGGCTCGATCACGAAGTCCTGGTCCCACGGCAGCTTCGTGCCGAGGCCGAAATTCCGGATACACGGCCACTCGTCGAGCCAGTCGATGGTGTGGAAGTACTGCTCGCGGGTATTCTCCGGGATGGCGTCCATCTCCGCGGCCGCCTTTCGGGCCTTCGCCTTCCAGTCCGCGTCGCTGTACCGGAGGAACCACGTCTCCTGCTTCGCCACCTCGACGTCCCCCCCGCACCGGCAGACGACCTCCTCGGAGAACTCGTACATCGTGTCGAACGCGCCGCGGGCCTGAAAGGCCTCCCGGAGCTCGTCACGGACATCTTCGATAATGGCTCCCGCGTACTCCCCGTACATCTCCTTGAGGCGGCCCGCGTGGAACTCCCGGTTGTAGACCTCCTGGGTGGCCTCTTCGAGGGCTGGGTCTTCCTGTGACTCGATCCCGTACTCCTCGACTGCGTCCTTCGCCGGGAACTCGCCGTACTCCTCGATGTCGATGATGGACTTCGGCTCGATGTCCCGGACACGGTCGGGGTCGATCCCGTACCGGGAGAGCGCGTCGGCGTCGGCTTTGACCTCCTCGAGGGCGACCCAGTCGTCGGGGCTGTGCCCCGGGACGGACATCACGATGCCCGTGGCGTTGTCGGGGTCCACGAACGTGGCGGGGAGGATGAGCACCTCCTCCCCGGTGACGGGGTTCTCGACCGTCTCGCCGACCAGTGACTCGCCCTGGAGTGTCTCGTGGACCTCGACGTCACGCTCCTGCAGGCGGAACTTCTCCGCCGCGTCCTCCGAGATGGTCCAGGTCTCCCCGTCCACCGTGGCCCTGACGTAGGTGGCGTCGGGGTGGACGTACGCGTTGGTCACCCCCCGGACGGTCTCCGGGCGGAGGGTGGCCATCGGCATGAAGCCCTCGGCCGTCTCGAACTTGATGAGGGTGTACTCCTGGTACTCGGCCTCCTCGCCCTCCAGGAGGTCGTGCGTGGTGACGGGGTTCTCCTCGTTGGTGCAGAACTTCACCGGATGGAGCCCGCGCTCGAGCAGCCCCCGCTCTCGCAGGGTATTGTACTGCCAGGTGATGAACTTCGAGTAGCGCTCGTCCTCGGTGGTGAACTCCCGCCGCCAGTCGATGGAGAGCCCGAGCGCCCGCATGTTCCGCTTGTAGTGGTTCTCGATGAAGTACCGGGCGAAGCCCATCGGGGTCTCCAGGTCCTCGAGCTCCGACTCGGGGACGCCGAAGGTGTCCCGCAGCGTGGAGAGCTGGGCCTCCTCGCCCTCCTGGAGGCGGTTCACGGCACCGACGATGGGCGTCCCGGTGACGTGCCAGGCGAGCGGGAAGAGCACCGTATCGCCCTGGAGGCGGCGGTAGCGGGCGTAGGCGTCGGGGACGGTGTAGGTCCGGGCATGACCCACGTGCATCCCCCCGCTGGGATAGGGATAGGGGACCGTGACGAACGTCGCCTCGGTGTCGTCCGGGTCGGCCTCGTACCGGCCGGTCTCCGCCCACCGCTCCTGCCACTTCCGCTCGACGTCCCGGGGCGTGTATTCCATATCCATCCCTCTCGCGGCCGCTCTAAAAAGGGCTTGTGACATGCCAGTCGGGGGATGGCGCGAGGGCCGCTGGCCGCGGGCCACGGGGGACGGGCCCTTCCATACAGCCAGGGGGGACGGGCTCCCATATTCAGCCACCGGAGGACGGGCTCCCATATTCAGCCACCGGAGGACGGGCCCGTACATTCATGCGGTGGCCCCGCGAGTCGGGGCGTATGGACGAGGCAGTCATCGTGGACGCCGTCCGGACGCCCTTCGGGGACCGCGACGGCGCGTTCCGCGACACACACCCGCAGGACCTCGCCGCAGAACCCCTTCGGGCGCTCGAGAACCGGATCGGCTTCGATCCCGGAGATATCCAGGACGTGATCTACGGCTGCGTGACGCCGGTGGGCGAACAGGGACTCAACATCGGCCGCATCGCTCCCATGGTCGCCGGGTGGGGTGAAGGGGTGCCGGGCGTGCAGCTCAACCGGATGTGCGGCTCCGGCCAGCAGGCCGTGAACTGGGCCGCGGGCGCCATCAGGGCCGGCTTTCACGACGTCCTCGTCGCGGGCGGCGTCGAGCACATGACCCGCGTCCCGATGGGCAGCGACGGGAACGCCGAGCGCGGGGTCATCGACGAGCACGCGCTCACCGACACCTACTTCGAGCACTTCGACGAGGCGACGACCCAGGGCGAGGGAGCCGAGCGCATCGCGGAGGAGTACGGGTTCACACGGGAGGAGGCCGACCGCATCGCGGTCGACTCCCAGACGCGGTGGGGGGAAGCCTGGGAGGCCGGCCGGTATGATTCACAGGTTGTCCCCGTCGAGACTACCCTCGACGGGGAGCCCGTGACGGTCGAGCAGGACGGCCATCCCCGCCCGGACACCAGCCTCGAGGCTCTCGGGGACCTCCCGCTGGCGTTCAGGCCCGAGGGCGAGGGCATCCACCATGCGGGGAACTCCTCGGGCATCGTGGACGGGGCGAGCGCCCTCCTCGTCACCAGCAGGGAGACCGCGGCCGAACGGGACTGGGACCCCATGGCCCGTATCGTCCAGACCGAGGTCGTCGGCGTCGACCCCGTCACGATGCTGACCGGCCCCATCCCGGCGACGGAGGGGGTCCTCGAGAAGGCGGGGTTGTCCGTGTCGGATATCGACCTGTTCGAGGTCAACGAGGCCTTCGCCTCGGTCGTGCTGGCGTGGCTCGATGAGACCGGGGCGGACTGGGCGGACACGAACGTCAACGGCGGCGCGATCGCCCACGGGCATCCCCTCGGGGCGACCGGCGCGGCGCTCATGACCAAGCTGGTCCACGAGCTCGAGCGCACCGGCGGGACCTATGGCCTCTCGGCGATGTGCATCGGCTTCGGTCAGGGCATCGCCACCATCGTCGAGCGGGCGTAGGGTAGAACCGGTGGAAGGAGGACGGGGCAGGCCAGCTATCCGACCGACAGGCGGCGCAGGAAATGGAGCATCCTCCCGGGGTCGGTCGTCCACTCGAGGGCGGGGTAGCCGCTCACCACATATCCACTCGAGGGAGGGGTAGCCGCTCACCCTCTAGAATATCGTCATTCGATGTCGATCCGGTGGGTGTCCTCCTCCGCAACCAGCTTCGGAAGGGTGACGGTGAGCACCCCGTTGTGGAACGCGGCTTCGACGCCCTCGTCGTCGACGTCCTCGGGGAGGGTGATCGTGCGGCTCATCGACTGCTTGCGGCGCTCCCGACGGACGTAGCGCTCGGGCTCCTCGGACTCCGACTCCTCCTCGTGCTCGGCGGCGATCCGAAGGCGGTTCTCCGAGAGCTCGACGTCGAGGTCGGATTTAGAGAAGCCGGGGAGGTCGGCGGTCACCTGGAACTCGTCCCCGTGGTCCTCGACGTCCACTCGGAGACGGCTCGGGAGTGCCGGCTCGAAATCGCGCAGGCCCTCGACGTCCTGGAACTGCTCGCTCATCCGGTCGAGCATCCGCTGGATCTCCTCGAACGGGTTCGAACGGTCTTTGAATGTCATGCACGGATATATAGGCTCGATACCAAGAAAAACGAATCGGCTCCACGCGTTTCACGTGCGGAACCTGGTGGCGGTTCCACGTTGTGCTCAAACCACGTGCTCGACGTCGTACGAGCCCATCCGCTTCACCCAGCCCGCGCTCGCGATGTCCTCGACGGTCCCGATGGCGGCCTGCGCTCGCTCCTCGTACAGCCCCGCCTCGATGTCGATGTGGAAGAGGTAATCCCCGAGGCGCTCCCCGCTCGGCCGGGACTCGAGTCTGGACAGGTTGATATCCCGCTCCGCGAACGGCTCGAGAAGTTCGAGGAGCAGCCCCGGATAGTTCGTGTTCGGGTACACGATGAGCGACGTCTTCCCCCCGGACTCGCCCCGCTCCTCGGGGCCAGCGACGACGAAAAAGCGCGTGGCGTTGGAGGTGCGGTCCTGGATATCCTCCGCGAGGACCTCGAGCTCCTCGTCGGCGGTGTCCGGGTGCCCGATACCTGCCACCGTGGGGTCTTCTCTCGCTCGCTCGACACCGCGGGCCGTGGAGGCGACCGCCTCCAGTTCCGCGTCCGGGTACTCTGCCTCGATGAACGACCGACACTGGGCGAGCGCCTGGGAGTGGCTGGCGATGGTCTTCACGTCCGTGGAGCGGGCGAGGAGGGCGTGTCGAATGGGGGTGACGACCTCTCTGACCACCGCGACGTCGTGGTCGGCGAGGGCGTCGAGGCTTTCGGTCACCGACCCCTCGATGCTGTTCTCGATGGGGACGACCCCGCGATCGAAGTCGCCCTCGGCCACGCCCGCGACGATCCCGTAGACCGATTCCCGGAAGGCGATGTCCCCATCGGCGACCGCCGTGGCGGCGCGATGCGAGTACGTCCCCTCCGGGCCCAACGTGACCGTTCGCATGGGCCGAGGTACTGCTGGCCCGGGGAAAAGCCCGTCGGGGTGACTCCGGTGATTGTGAACGTATAGGCCGGGGACGGGGAAAAGACCCTTGAGGAGAGAATGAGCGGGCCGGGGGAATGACCGGCCTTGGGGGAATGACCGGCCTTGGGGGAATGACCGGCCTTGGGGGAGGCAGCTGCGTCGGCGCAAGCAATCTCAGGCGGAATCGGCCATCGTCACGCCGGTGAACTCGAATCGGGCCCCGCCTGCCGCCCCTTCGGTGACCGCCACCTCCCAGCCATGGGCCTCGGCGATCTGCTTCACGATGGCGAGGCCGAAACCGGTGCCGGACTCGCTCGTCGAGAACCCCGATTCGAACACCCGTTCGCGGTGGTCCGGCGGAATCCCGGGACCCTCGTCCTCCACGAAGAAGCCGTCCGGGAGACCCCCGACGCGGATGGTGACGCCCGCGCCGCCGTGCTCCACGGCGTTCGCGTAGAGGTTCTCGAAGACCTGCGAGAGGCGTGAGGGGTCCGCCATGACCGATTGCTCGGTTTCCACCTCGAGGTCGGCGTTCCGGGTGGAAACCCGCTGCCAGGACTCCGCCGCGATGGAGGCGAGGTCGATCGCCTCCATGCTGTCCACCGTCTCCCCGTGTCTGGCAAGCGCGAGGACGTTCTCGACCAGCTCCTGCATGCGATCCAGTGCTCCCCGGATCGGATCGAGTTGCTCTGGCGGGGCGTCGACCATCTCGAGACGGCCGCTCGCAACCGTGAGGGGTGAGCGGAGGTCGTGGGAGAGGATGGAGGCGAACTCACCGAGCCGCTCGTTCTGTCGCGTGAGCTCCCGCTCGTGTTCGACCCGGTCCAGGGCCACCTCCGCGTTGGCAGCGAGGATGCGGGCGAGCTGGATGTCCTCCTCGTCGAGGGCGTCGGGCTCCGTCTCGCCGATGGCCAGGACGCCGTGGTCCCCGATCGGGACGAACAGCCCCGATCGCGCACTGCCCCTGTCGTACCCGTCATCGAGGTCGTGGAACTCCTCGTAGAGCTTCGCCTCGCCCGCCTCGAACGCTCGGCCCGCCGTCCCTTCGCCCACCTCGTACACCGGTCGGGTCCCGAGGACCTCCTCAGCCTCCTCCGTCACGGCGACCGGCTCCAGATGACCGCCATCGGGCGTCAGTAGCCGCACCACTGTGAATGGGTATCCGAGTGCATCCCTGGCGGCCCGGGCGGTCAGCTCGGCGACCTCCCGCTCCTCGTCGGCCGTTAGGAGCTCACGGGTGCGATCGTGGAGGGTTTCGAGCGCTCGCTCCCGCTGGAGCCGGGTCGTGACGTCGCGCGAGGTGATCACGATGCCCCGGATGACCGGGTCCTCGAGGCGGTTCTGTCCCCGACTCTCGAGCCAGGCCCAGTTCCCCGTCGCCGTCCGGTACCGGTACTCCAGTATCTTCGTCTCCCCTGGCTCCTCCAGGACGGCATCGAACGCCGCTCGTACCGCATCGCGGTCGGCGGGGTGGACCCGTTCGAGGGCATTCCGCCCCACCTCCGCCTCCGGGTCATACCCGAGGACGCGCTCCGTGGACGGCGAGGTAAAGCGGATGGTCCCGTCCGCGTCGAGCACCGTGATGATGTCACTCGAGTACTCGATCAGCCTGCGGAAGAGCCCTGCCTCGTCGGGGTTCCCGGCGGTCCGGTCATCACCTGGGAACGGGAATTGCTCGTCCGGGGACTTCGCTCCCTCCGCCGTGGCACCCCTGGTGAACTCGCCAGTCGTGGGCTCCCGCTCCCCCTGGCTGCGCTCGCTCTCCGCGCCCGGCACCTGGTTTGACCCGTCCGCGTCCCCAGGAGCGGTGTCATCGTCCTCGCCCGACATTGACCACAAGGTTACAACCCAGGTGATAAAGCATTGACGCGTATTCCCACGGACGGATCCGCACAGACGGCGATTTCGAGCCGCCTCCCATTCTGTCGCCCTGGTGGACCATGGATATCGGATTCCTTTGCCCTCCCCGCCCGCACACTGCTGGGGAGCGAACCCGCTATATAATGGGAGTGTCGATCGTCACCGCCCACTCACCGGTTGAGGGTGTGGATCGCGTGTCCGAGGGCGTGCTCCGCGGCCTCCATCACCGCCTCCGAGAGCGTGGGGTGGGTGTGGATTGTTCCCGCGACATCCTCGAGCGTGGCCCCCATCTCCACGGCCAGCCCCAGCTCCGCGATGAGTTCTGAGGCCTCGGGACCCACCACCTGGGCTCCCAGGACGAACCCCGACTCCTCGTCGGCCACGATACGGACGAACCCATCCTCGTGGCCCGTGGTCAGGGCCCGGCCGCTCGCCCGGAACGGGAACTGGCCCACGACGGGGTCGAAGCCCGCGTCTTCGGCCTCCGTCTCCGTCATGCCGACCGTCCCGATCTCCGGGTCGGTGAACACCGCGGCGGGGACCGCCTGGTGGTCGAGGGCGGCCGGTTCCCCGGCGATGACCTCCGCGGCGACGATCCCCTCGCGCGAGGCCTTGTGGGCGAGCATGGGCTCCCCGGCGACGTCGCCGATCGCGAAGATATGCTCGAGGCTGGTGCGGGCGCGGTCATCCGTCTCCAGATAGCCCTCCTCGTTCGGGTCCAGATCGATGGCGTCGAGCCCCAGGGTGTCGGTGACGGGTTCCCGGCCGACCGCGACGATAGCCCGGTCGCCGTCGTACGTGAACTCCTCGCCGTCCTCGGCTTCCGTCGTGACACGGATACCGTCGTCGGTGGCCTCCCACCCCTGTGCGGCCTCGCCGAAGGAGAACTCGATGCCCAGGGCCTCGGCGCGCTTCTTGACGGGGCGGGCGAGGTCGGCCTCGTATCCCGGGAGGACGTCCTCGAGCATCTCGAGCACGGTGACGTCCACGCCGAGCTTCGCCAGCACGGTCGAGAGCTCCATCCCGATGTACCCGGCCCCCACGACGATCACGCTGTCCGGCGGTTCTGTGAGTTCCAGCGCGTCGCGAGAGGAGAGTACGTGCTCGCCGTCGAACGCGAACCCGGGGAGCTCGATGGGTCGCGAGCCCGTCGCCACGATGGCGTGCTCGAACTCGTAGCTCTCCGATCCCTGTCCCTCGCCGGCGTGGGCCACGCGCAGCGTGTGCTCGTCGGTGAACTCGGCCCGGCCGTGCACGATATTCACGCCGTTGGCCTTGCAGAGCTTCTCGACGCCGTCCGTGAGCTGGGTCACGACCCCGTCCTTCCAGCCGACGAGCTCGTCGACGCGCACCTCCGGGTCGGCGTAGATGCCCATCTCCTCGGCGTGGCCGGCCCGGTGGGCCACGTCCGTGGCGGTGATGAGCGCCTTCGAGGGGATGCAGCCGTAGTTGAGACAGGTACCCCCGACCGCGTCCGCCTCGATGAGCGTTGCGTCGAGCCCGAGCTGTCCGGCCCGGATGGCGGCCACGTATCCGCCGGGACCCCCACCGATGACCGCGACCTCCGTGCCGGTCGAGACGTCTCCCACGACCATTATTCGAGGAGTAACAGGGTGGGGTTCTTGAGGTATTCCATCACGGTGTTGGTGAATTCCGCCGCGATGGCCCCGTCCACCACCCGGTGGTCGATGCTCAGCGAGAGCGGGAGGGTCGGCCTGGCGACGACTTCGCCGTCCTCGACGACGGGCCGCTCCTCGATCGCCCCGAGGCCCAGGATTCCGACCTCCGGGTAGTTGATGATCGGCGTGGCGTACTCCCCGCCGATCGCGCCGAAGTTCGTGATGCTGAACGTGCTCCCCCGGAGGTCCTCGAGGTCGATGGTCCGCTCTCTGGCCTGCGTCGCCAGGTCGTTCACCTCCGCGGCAAGCTCCAGCAACCCCTTCCGGTCCACGTCGTCCACGACCGGGACCATGAGCCCCGCGTCGGTGGCCACGGCCACACCGATATTGTAATAGTGCTTCTTCACGATCTCCTCGGCGTCCTCGTCGAGGCTGCTGTTGAGGAACGGGAATTCCTGGAGGGCAGCCACGACCGCCTTCATCACGAAGGGCATGTAGGTCAGTTTCACACCCCGCTTTTCGGCTCGCTCCTTGAGCGCGGCTCGCGCCTCCACCAGGGTGGAGACGTCGACGGTGTCGTGATGGGTGACGTGCGGAGCGGTGTACTTCGACTCCTCCATCCGCTCGCCGATGGTCCGGCGAACCCCCCTGTACGGCACCCGCTCCTCGCGCTCCTCGCGCGCTTCGGGGGGGCCAGAAGCAGCACCTGCCCCAGTGCTGGCCTTCGCCTCGGCCCGCACGTCGGCCGCCTGCGCCGCTTGCTGAGCTTCGGCGAACTCCCGGACGGCTTGCTCCGTCACGAAGGCCTCTCCCTCGCGCTCCTCCACGGCCGGAACGGAATCAATGTCCACTTCGAGCTCCTCGGCGACTCCCCTCGTCTTCGGGGTCGCGAGGGTGCGCTCTCGATCGGCGGCGGAGACCGGTTCGGCTTCCGAACGGGCTGTTGCCCCGGTCTCCGGCTCGGTCCCCGGCTCTTCGGCTGTTTCCGGCGTGGTGGGTGGTGTTTTCTCCGCCGTCTCGGTGCCTCCAGATTCGGCCGCACGCCGGACGTCCTGTTCCGTGATCCGTCCACTCGGCCCCGTCCCCTCCACGGCAGAGAGATCGACGCCCAGTTCTCTCGCGAGTCGCCTGGCGGACGGCGGGGCGAAGGTTCGCCCCTCGGGGGTCGACACGTCACCTCCCTCGGCGGCCGGCTCCGCTTCCGGTTCTGCCTCCTCCGCGGCCACCGCTTCGACGTCCGGCTCCGCCCCTTCGTCGGCCTCTGCCGCTATATCCGACTCCGCCGCTGCTTCCGCCGGGGCCTCCCCCGCCACGTCGAACGTGACGATGACTGCCCCGACCTCGACGACATCCCCCGCCTCGTAGTGCAGCTGTTTGACCGTTCCATCCACCGGCGACGGTACCTCGACGACCGCCTTGTCCGTCTCCACCTCGGCGACCGGCTGGTCCTCCGTTACGGTGTCTCCCTCCTCCACCAGCCACTGAACGATTTCCCCCTCCGCCACGCCTTCACCGACGTCGGGAAGTTTGAACTCGCGGACCATCAGAACTCGAAGGCCTCCCTGATGCCGTATTCGATCCTCGCGGGCTCCGGCAGGTAGTAATCCTCGAGGGCGTAAAGCGGGTACTGGACGTCCGGTCCGGTGATGCGCTCGACGGGAGCCTCCTGGTAGAGGAGCGCCCGCTCCTGGATGGTGGCCGTGATCTCCGCGCCCAGGCCACCGGTCTTGGGCGCCTCGTGGACGACGGCGGCGCGACCGGTCTTCTTGAACGACGCCTCGATGGTGTCCCAGTCGATGGGCGAGACGGTCCGCAGGTCCACCACCTCGAGGTCGATCTCCCCCTCGAGCTCGTCGGCCACCTCCAGCGTCGGGCGCGTCATCGCCCCCCAGGTGAACACCGAGAGGTCCTCGCCCTCGCGCCTGACGGCCGCCTCACCCAGCGGCACCTCGTAGGTCCCGTCGGGGACCTCCTCGCGGAACGAGCGATAGATCTTCTTCGGCTCGAGGAAGACCACCGGGTCCGGGTCGTTGATCGACGCGATCAACAGCCCCTTCGTGTCGTGCGGGGTGCTCGGGATGACCACCTTGAGCCCCGGCTCGTGGCTGTAGAACGCCTCCTTGGACTCGGAGTGAAGCTCAGGGGCACGGATTCCGCCGCCCATCGGGGCGCGGAGCACCAGGGGGAGGGTGTAGCGACCCCGGCTCCGGTTCCGCAACCGGGAGGCGTGGGAGACAAGCTGGTCGAAGGCGGGGTACATGAACCCCGAGAACTGGATCTCCGGGACCGGCTTGAGGCCGTAGGCCGCCATGCCGATGGATGTGCCCATGATCCCCGACTCCGATAGCGGGGTGTCGATGACGCGATCCTCGCCGAACTCGTCGTAGAGCCCCTCGGTGGCGCGGAACACCCCGCCGTTCTCTCCGACGTCCTCCCCCAGGACGATCACGGAGTCGTCCGCGTCCATCGCCTCGTGGAGGCCGTCCCGGACCGCCTGGACCAGGGTGAGGTTCTCGGCCATGGTCAGTCCTCCAGGATTGCCTCGTCGCCGTAGCGCTCGCGGATGGTCTTCAGGTGCTCCAGCTGCTCGCGCTGGCGGTCGGTCATCTCGGCGTAGGTGTGCTCGAACATCGATTCGGGCTCGGGTCGCGGCGCGGACTCCGCGGCGTCGATCGCCTCGGCCACCTGCTCCTCGACGTCGTCCTGGATGGCCTCGACGCGCTCCTCGGACAGGCGGCCCGTCTCGAGCAGGAACGTCTCGAGGCGCGGGATGGGATCGCGCTCCCGCCAGCGCTCGACCTCCTCCTCGTCGCGGTACACGGAGGGGTCATCGGCGGTCGTGTGGGCCCCGAAGCGGTACTGGATCGCCTCGATCATCGTCGGGCGCGGCTGCCCCTCCTCCGGGTTCTTCGCCTTCTCGAGAGCTGCCTCGGCGACCTGATAGACGGCGAGCGGATCCATGCCGTCTACCTGGACACCCTCGAATCCGTACGCGTGCGCCTTCTGTGCCAGGGTGTCCGCAGCGGTCTGGCGCTCCCGCGGGACCGAGATGGCCCACTGGTTGTTGTTGCAGAAGAAGACGGTCGGCGTGTCGAACACCCCGGCGAAGTTGAGCCCCTCGTGGAAGTCGCCCTCCGAGGTGGCCCCGTCGCCGAAGTAGACCATGAACGCCTTCTCCTCGCCCTGGAGCTTCGACGCCCACGCGAGCCCGGTGGCGTGGGGGATCTGCGTCGCGATGGGGACCGCGACGGTGAAGAGATTCATGTCCTCGGGGACACTGTTGCCCGCCTCATTGCCCATCCAGTAGAGGAGTGTCTGCTTCAGCGAGAGCCCCTTTACAAGGGCTGCGCCGTGCTCCCGGTAGCTCGGGATCATCCAGTCCTCGTCGGCGAGCGCGAACGCGCTTCCCACCTGGGCCGCCTCCTGGCCCGAGAGCGGCGGATAGGTCCCCATCCGTCCCTGGCGCTGGAGGGAGACCGCCCGCTGGTCGAAGTGCCGCGAGAGCTTCATGTACCGGTACAGCTCCACGAGCCGGTCGTCGGACAGGTCGGGAACGGTCGCCCCCTCGCGCACCGAACCGTCCTCGGCGAGCACCTGGATCCGGTCGTCCGGATCCCTCGATAGCAGGTCGGTCACGGATACCCCCGTCCTGACATAGGGGGAGGGAGCAGGTCGGCGACCATAGGGCTTTCTGAACCGTTGATAAGAAGGGGAATTACTCGCCGGTATTTGCCACTCTCGTCCACCCTCCGCCACGTGGGGTTGAGATCTTTCGAGAATCACACTATCTAGTGCCCAAACGTTGGAGCGCCCTGGTCGCTCTGGTAGATGCACTGTCTGGCTGATAGCGGGGGCTGGATGCCTGTTCGGGCGAATGGCCGGTCGAAACCCTCGCCGGGACCGGCGGGGCTGTGTATGGGAAGCGCAAGCGGTGATCCAGCCGGGCGGAGGCGAGCAGCGACGCTTCGTCTCGAAGCCAGTCCTGTCGTCCTCAGGCCCGGGACGTCTCCGTCCGGGCCTCCTGTCTGGCCTCGTCTATGGTCTTGCCCTCCCGGAGGATGGCGTCGACGAACAGCTCACCGGCGCGGTACGATGAGCGCACCATCGGCCCGCTGGCACAGTAGAGGAAGCCGAACTCCTCCTCCGCGACGCGCCGCCACGTTTCGAAGGTCTCCGGATGGACGTACTCGGCGACGTCGAGATGGGACCGGGAGGGCTGGAGGTACTGGCCAAGGGTCACGATATCGACGCCGATCTCACGCAGGTCGGAGAGGGTCTGGTACACCTCGTGGGCGTACTCGCCGACCCCGAGCATCATCGAGGTCTTGGCGTAGGCGTCTGCCTCCCGGACCACCTGATCGAGAACGGAGAGGGACTGCTCGTACCCCGCGCGGGGGTCCCGGACGGGCCGCTGGAGGCGCTCGACCGTCTCCACGTTGTGCCCGATGACGTCCGGCTCCGCGTCGATGATCTTCCGGACGAGCTCGGGCTCGCCCTGGAAGTCCGGGATGAGCACCTCGATCAGCACGGACGGATGGCGCCGGCGGACCGCCCGGATAGTCTCCGCGAAGTGACCGGCGCCCTGATCCGGGAGGTCGTCGCGGTCCACGGAGGTCAGCACCACGTAATCCAGGTCGATCTCCGCCACCGCGGCCGCGACCCGCTCCGGCTCCGTCGGGTCCAGCGGCTCCATGCCGCCCGTCTTCACGTCGCAGAAGTTACACCCGCGGGAGCAGCGATCGCCCATCAGCATGAACGTGGCCGTTCCCGGGCCAGACCTGCCGGACCAGCACTCGCCCATGTTCGGACAGGAGGCCTCCTCGCAGACGGTGTGGAGGTCGCGCTCCCGGAGGGATTCTTTGATGTCGCCGAACCGCTCGCCCGACCGGGGGCGGGTCTTCAGCCAGTCGGGCTTCCGCGTCGCCATGCTCGCCCATATGGGCTCGACCGTATAATGGTCCAGGGTCGCGGTGGCTGGAGGGCAGTATCCGTTCACCCGGGCGGGCGTCCGTCCGGGCCGGGACGACCCCGGCTCCGAAACCCCTAGCACCACCCTCTCGTCCGGGCCGGGACGACCCCGGCTCCGTAACCCCTAACCCCACCCCCCTCGTCCCTCGACACAGATGGACGTTGCCGAGGTCGTTCCCGATTTTGCCGAGGCCTTTCCCTTCGACGAGTTCAACGAGATGCAGCGGGAGGCCCTTCCGGCGGTGCTGCAGACGGACGAGAACGTGGTCGTGAGCGCGCCGACTGCCAGCGGGAAGACCGCGCTCGCCGAGCTCGCCATCGTCCGGGCGCTCGAGGCCGGGGGAACCGCGCTCTTCATTGCCCCGCTCCGGGCGCTCACCAACGAGAAGGAGGACGAGTGGGAGCGCTTCGAGGCCCTGGACTACTCGGTCTACGTCGTGACCGGGGAGCGAGACTTCAACCCCCGCCGGGCGGCCCGCGCGGACGTCCTCGTGATGACCCCGGAGAAGGCCGACTCCGCCACCCGGAAGCACGACTCGCCCCGCTATGCATTCGTCACCGACGTGGACGTGGTGGTCATCGACGAGGTGCACCTCCTGGATTCGGAGTCCCGGGGGAGCGTGCTCGAGGTCGTGATCTCCCGGCTTCGACGACTCGCCGACCCGCGGATCGTGGCCCTCTCGGCGACGATGAAGAACGTCGACGAGATCGCCGCCTGGCTCGACGCACCCCCGGAGGCGACCTTCGACTTCGGCGATGGGTATCGACCCGTGGAGCTGCACGCCGGCGTCCGGACGTACACCCACGGCGAGAACGCCTTCGCCGACAAGTACCGCCGACTCTTCACCGCCCTCGACCTGGCCGAGGCCCACCTCCGGGAGGACGGACAGGCGCTCGTGTTCGTCTC
>JBDGRH010000242.1:0-17449 GCA_042218225.1 Halodesulfurarchaeum sp.
GATTCGGGTGGGAATCCGAAAGGGGCCGGGGGCGTGGGGCCGACCGGAGGGAGGTTCCACGTTACGTAAGGCCGGCGGAGCCGGCCGATGCTCGACGAAGGCTGGCGGCCACGAGAGCAAGCTCTCGTGCGCAGCCAGATTCTTCGAATCTGGCTACGACGCAAGGACCGCAACGGAGCGACCGGAGGGAGCGGAGTGAGGACCGCAGCGAGCTGGCGGCAACGGGGCGACGACGTGGAGACGACCGAAGGGAGTCTCCGAACGAACGAGCGGGGAGCTGGAGACGACCGCAGGGAGTCTCCGAACGGTCGAGTGGTGAACGGAGTGAACCGCGAGAAGCAAGCGACCCGCGAGCCACCCGAGTCGACGCCCGGGGGCTTTCGGCGGTCGTGGTTCAAGGAAAGCGCCGGTCTCTGAGCGCCCGGGGGCTTTCGGTAGTCTTCTCTTCATCCCCGTTGAGTTCTGCAGCAGAGCATCCGACGGTCTGCTTGCTGAGAGTATTGAATAACACCACTACCGGGCTGGCTCTCGG
This sequence comes from Halodesulfurarchaeum sp., assembly GCA_042218225.1. GTDB lineage: Archaea > Halobacteriota > Halobacteria > Halobacteriales > Halobacteriaceae > Halodesulfurarchaeum. The sequence goes on from JBDGRH010000242.1 coordinate 533, forward strand.
TCCAGTAGCCCGTGTCCGTAAGTATCGGCTGAAACTGTAGCTATCTGCGTTATCAACGGAAAAGAACCTGTCATGCCCGGGGTTCACCCCGGGCAGCGATCCATCCCTCGACTGTGATGGCCGGTCAGATCTTGCTGAAGAGCACCAGCAGGTTGAGGACCATCATCGCCAGGAAGCCGATGAGCCAGAGCATGTGTGACACCTCCTCAGAGGTCGAAGATGGGTTTTACGTGCTCGGGCACGTTCTCGCCGCTCGCGCCGTCGGTCACGAGCGAGACGAACACCGATACGACGATGCTCGCCGAGATCACGATGAAGTAGAAGTCCATCCCGATCGGGAAGGAGTACCCCAGCTGGGTCGCGGCGAGGAGGACGACGTTGAGCACGAGGGCGGTGAGCAGCCCCGCGGTCACACCCTCGCGGCTGGCGTCCTTCCAGAGCATCCCGATGACGACCGCCGGGATGGTCCCGCTCACGAAGGTCCCCCAGCCGAACGTCCCGAGGATGGCGACGAGGTGGCCGCCGTAGAGGCCGAAGATCACGGCCCCGACGCCGACCACGACGACGGTGATCCGGCCAAGCCAGGTCTCGCGCCGCTCACTGGGCTCCCAGCCGCCCGCGCGCATCAGGTCGCGGGCGATCGCCCCGGAGGCAACGGACATGAAAAAGGCCGCCGTGGACATGATCGCCGCCACCAGACCGGCGTAGATGATCATCTGCAGTGCGATGTGCAGCTGATTCACGAACTTGAACGCCGCCAGGTCGGGATTCGCGAACGGGGCGACGTCACCAGACGCCACCATGTAGAGCGCCACGAAGCCGATGAGCATCCACAGGAGGCTGCCCACCGCGTACGTGACGCCACTCACCAGGCCCACCGTCCGGAGGCCCTCGGGCTTGTCGATCGAGAACATCCGCTGGAGCACCTGTGGTTGGCCCATCACGCCGATGGAGAAGACGATCGGCCAGATGAGGAGCAACCCGGGCGCCCCGCCCTTCGCGAGACCCCACCCGTTCAGCAACTTGGGGGTGAACGCCTTCGTGATATCCGCCGCCGAAACCTCGCCGGCCTGGGCCACCGTCATCGTCATGTGGCCCATCCCGCCGGTGACCTGGAGGAACCCGATGACGACGCCGACGACACCGATCAGCATGACGCCGCCGGTGTACGCCCCGGCGAGCTGCGCGGAGGCCATCCCGCCCGCGGCGACGTAGATGATCATCACGCCGAAGACCAGCCAGACGGCGACGTCCTGGTTGACCCCCAGGAGCTGGGCGAGGACGTAGCCCCCGCCGCTCACCTGGGATGCCAGGTACGCCCAGCAGGCGATGAAGAGGATGATCGCCAAAAGCGCCCGCACCGCGCCACTCTGGAAGCGCTCGTCGGCGATGTCACCGAGCGTCCCGATGTCGGCCACGTCGGCCATGCCCCGGACCCGCTTGCCCACCATCCAGTAGGCCATCGCGAATCCGAGCCCCGCGGCGAACGTGATCCAGAGCGAGGACGTGCCCAGCTTGTACACCAGGCCGGGTCCACCGATGAACCCGAACGCACTCATGATCCCCGACATGCTCGCAAGGGTGATCACGGCCGCGCCGAAGAGCTTGGTTGCCCCGTAGAATTGATCCGAGGACTCGATCATCCGCTGACTGTACAGTCCCACGCCGAACACCGACAGCACGAAGAGGACGACGAATCCGGTGACGAGGACGTCGACCATCAGCCGCTCACCTCCGTCTCGGTGTCACCGGCGGTTCCAGCCTTGGCCGCCTCGACCTGCTCGAGGAAGCGGTCCCACTCGCCCTCCGGGAGGAACTCCGAACGGAAGAAGATCCCGTAGGCGAGCACGACGGTCATGAACCCGCCGATCCAGTAGAGCCAGTACACGGCCCCGAACGCCGGGTGGAACCCGGTGACCAGGAAGCTCGGCGCCGAGGCCCCGAACAGGGTGGAGTAATACTCCGCCAGGACGAGAGCCCCGAGCCGAAATACGGTCCAGATGGCCAGGGGATACACGAGCAGCTTCACCGAGATCTGCTGGCGGTGACTCGCACCGATGATGAACCAGGGATGGAGGAGGAAGGTCGAGAGCAGGAGGCCCTCGAACCAGAACCCCGCCAACCCGAGCACGAGCACTGCCAGCCAGAGGATCGCACTCAGGACCATCAGCGGCGTCGTTGCGCCTTCGATGTCGATTGTCGTATCGAACATGGTTACGTTCGTGTCGTTGTGCCGTTCACGAGTCCGCTCACTCGTAGGTCTCCACGTAGCCCCCGTCCCACAGGAGGTCCGCACCGTTCAGGAGCCGGGAGTGCTTCGAGAAGCCGAACGCGAAGAGGTTCCCCACCTCGACGGGGTCCATCATCTCCGTGAGCCGGGCCTGCCCGAGCATCACGTTCTCGACGACCTCGCGCTCGGAGATGCCCCGCTCTCGCGCCGTATCCGCGATCTGGTTCATCACCAGCGGCGTCTTCACGTACCCCGTGCTCACCGAGAACGACCGAAAGCTCCCGTCCGTCTCGGCCGCAATGGAGTTGGTGAGGCCCCGGATCCCGAACTTCATCGAGTTGTACGCCACCTTGTCGCGGGTGACGTAATGGCCGTGAACGGACGCCATGTTCCCGATGGCACCCGTCCCCTCCTCGATCTCCCGGAGGTGCGGGATGGTCAGCTGGGAGAGCAGCAACGGCGCGCGGAGCATCACCCGATGCATGAGGTCGTACGTCTCCATCGGGAAATCCTCGATCGGGGAGATGTGCTGCAGCCCCGCGATGTTGGCCAGGTAGCGAATCTGGCCCAGGTCGGCCGCCGTCTCCACGATGCTCGGGAGCTCCTCGTCGCTCGTCAGATCGGCCACGACGGGTTCGACGCGGCCGTCGACGTCGAGTTCGGCCGCCTTCTCGATGGTCCCCGCCAGGCCTTCCTCGTCCACGTCGGTCGCCACCGTCGTCAGGCCGTTCGCGGCCAGCACGAGGGCCGTCGCCCGTCCGATCCCGGAGGCCCCGCCGGTCACGATCGCGACGTTCTCGGAGGTGAACTGTGGGTCCGCCACCTGCATGATCGACTCCGGCGTGAGCTCCGGCGGTTCGATGCTGTCGTCCGTGTTACCAGCTGCACCACTCATCCCACCGGGTCCATTCCGAACAGACCGGCGAATAACGCCGGGTTGATATGTAATCCTCTTTTATGCCAGTTGGGTCCCCGCCCGGTGGTCATTTCGAGGGGTTGACGGGTCGGGGAAGGTGGGGACGCAGGCCCTCCGGTCGAAAAGCTGGAGCGGCGATCGTCCCGGGGTGTATCGAGCCGACTCGCTGATGATCCACCGTTTCACCAGGGGTGGTTTCTCAAACATCGGGCCCTTCCACCCCACGCGGGCCCCGCCGTCCCATTCCTCCCCAGGCTGGTTTCCCACCCGACCAGACGTTCCGTATCCGGCTCCGTCGGAAATATATAATAATTTGTTTACATATTATGGACCCCCCAAATAGTGGTGGGTCATTTCAGGATAGGTGGGGAAATCGGGGCGAGAAGGGCTCTAGACACCCTCCAAGAGGAGGTCCGTCTTCCGGCGTGAAGACGACCGGGCCGAAATGACCAATTATTTACTATCGAATACGGGAGTGAGGGGTATGCAGACGCTCACGTTGGATATGGTCCAGTACGACTGTCCCTACATCCAGACCACCCTGGACCACGACGTGATGTTCTACACCAAGCACTGGGACTTCCACGAGGACCAGCGTGAGCTCGAGACCCGGATCTTCGTTCGGGGGAAAGACGAAGGTGCCCTGTCGAACGGGCTGGCCGCACTCTCCTCGAACCCGAACCTCCTCGACAGCCGACTCCTCTCCCGTCAGGGGCCGGTGGCCCTGATCCGCTCGACCATCCACGAGACGAACGCGATGCACACAATCAGGCAGCGAAACGGCTACGTGACCGGCCCGTTCGTCATCGCGAACGGCAGCGAACAGTGGAACATCGGGTTCGACACCGCGGACGCCAAGGACGCCGCCCTGGCGGACCTGGAGCGCCGCAACGAGTTCTCCGTTGAGGACGAGTGGGCCATCGGGCTCGGCGAGTATTTCGAGATCCTCCAGCACGCAAAGGAGCTGCGGGACCTGGTGAGCGGGCTCCGGAAGCTCACGGACACGGAGCGAGAGACCCTCGAAGCCGCATTGACCAGCGGGTATTTCGGCACGCCCCGGGACGCGTCCCTCGGGGACCTCGCGGAGGAGTTCGACATCTCGAAGATGGGCGTCTCGAAGAACCTCCGCCGGAGCCAGCGGAAGGTGCTCCAGAACGTCGTCTTCCTGCTCAACCAGCTCGAAGCCGAGGAAGACTCCCCCTTCGGCTCCGTCGGCACGAGTCACGACGCCGCGGTCGACGAGCACCTGTTCGACCAGTCCTGATGGTCGGGGGCCATCCGGCCCCGAGAGCGTCGCCCGTCCGGTTACTCGATGGCGCAGGAGTCCACGTAGGCCACGTCGTGGACGGAATCGATCTGTGGATCTTCGCCACACACCGGGCACGTCGGATCGGACTCGATCCGGACCTCCTCGAAGGAGAGGCCCTCGGCATCGTAGAATATCAGCCGGCCCGCGAGCGACTCCCCCACCCCCATCAACCATTTCAACGTCTCCGTCGCCTCGATGGAGCCCACCGTCCCCGGAACGACGCCGAGGACGCCGGCGGTGGCACAGTCGGGCGCCATCTCGTCGGGTGGAGCCTCGGGAAAGAGACACCGATAGCAGGGGCCCTCGTCGCCACCGAAGGTGGTCACCTGGCCCTCGAACCGGTATACGGCCCCGTGCGCGAACGGGATGCCGGCGAGGGTACACGCGTCGTTGATGACGTACCGGGTTCGGAAGTTATCGGAACAGTCGACGACGAAATCCCGGCCGTCGACGAGCGACTCGACGTTCTCCGGGCCCAGTTCGACCTCGTGTGTCACGACGTCGATGTCGGGGTTCAGGTCCTCGACGAACTCCCTGGCGCTTTCCACCTTCGGCCGGCCGACGTCGGCGTCAGTGTGGACGACCTGTCGCTGGAGGTTCGAGCGCTCGAGGACGTCCGCGTCGACGATGTGCATAGTTCCCACACCGGCGCCCGCCAGGTACGCGATGACCGGGGAGCCGAGGCCACCCGCCCCGACGATCAGGACGTCCGAATCCAGGAGCGCCCGCTGCCCGGCGGTCCCCACACCGTCCATGATAATGTGGCGGGAGTACCGCTGGAGCTGCTCCTGGTCCAGGTTCAGGTCGGTCATGGGCGGCCATTGGTCCGGGGGCGATAAAACCCGGTCGCTCTGGGGTGGGGGAGCGCTCCGCTCCTCCGTATCGGACGGCGACACTCCGCCGCGAGGGACGGCTTCGGTGGCGGGGGAGCGGCGGCTCACCCGGTGGATACCGATCCGCGGGGCGCGTCTTGATTCCGTAGGGGCTTGTCGTGATCCCCCGGAGAATGAGACATCCCCGGCGCAACCGCTGGGGGCTGTGAGCGTTCGGAGAACGATTCGGGTGCCTGTCGTCTGTGTCGAGCGCGTTCAGACGCGCTGGACGTTCACGGCGCGGGGCCCCTTCGGGGCGTCGTCGATGTCGAATTCGACTTCCTGGCCCTCCTCGAGGTCGGGGCCGCCCACGTCCTCCATGTGGAAGAACACGTCGTCGTCTGCGTCGTCGGTCGAGATGAATCCGTAACCCTTCCGCGAATGGAAGAAGTCAACCGTACCTGTTGCCATTACAGGCACTCATATGGGGGTGGCAGGGATAAGGCTTCCCCGAGACGCGGTAGCACGGCGCTACAGCGGGAGCGACCCGGATTTCGGTCGGACCCCCCTGATTCGGACCACTACTCGAGGGCCTCGGCCAGCCTCTCGACGGGATGTGGGGGTTGTCCGGTCGACACTGGACTGTCCTCGAACTGAGTCCGACAGGAGGCGCCCGGGGCCACGAGTTCGTCACCGGGACTCTCCCGGACCTGATCGAACACCAGTTGACCGATGGCCCGGCTCATCGAGTAGTGCTCCGCCTCGTATCCAAAGGTCCCCGCCATGCCACAGCACCCAGAGTCGAGCTCGTCGACCTCGAAGCCGGCCCGCTCCAGCGTCTCGCGGGTGTGATGGTCCTTCCCCGTCCCCTTCTGGTGGCAGTGGCCGTGATAGGTCAGGACCGTCGCCGGGGGGTTCGCGTCGAGGTCGTCGACCAGGTCGTGCGCGTTGAGATATTCCATCACGCCGTAGGCGTTCTCCGCCAGAGTCCTCACGTCGGAGCCCTGGAGGAGATCCAGGTAATCGGACTGCATCATCACCGCGTCCGAGGGCTCCACGCAGACGACGTCCCAGCCCGCCCTGACCTCGGGCGTCAGGGAGCGGACGTTTTCACGTGCCCGTGCCTTCGCGACGTCGAGGAAGGACTTCGAGAAGGCCGGACGCCCGCTGTCGCTGGAGTCCGCGACCTGAACGTGAACGCCTGCGGCCTCCAGAACCCTAACCGCCGCCTTGCCCACGTGCTGGCGGGAGTAGTTGGTGTAGGTGTCGGTGAAGAGGATCGCCTTGCGCTCGGCCTCCGCCTCGGGAACGGCCGGCCCACCCCTGGCGTCGAACCAGTCCTGCACGGTTCGACCGCCAAATTGGGGCAGGGAGCGCTCCGTCGCAACCCCGATGGTGCGCTCCAGGAGCCCCTCGACGCCGGGTATCGACATCGTCCAGGTGGAGAGGGGAGCGACGGTCGATGCGAGACCGGCCAGCCGATCCACGTGGGCGAAGACCCTGTCCCGAAGCGTCTTGCCCTCCCGCTGGTGGTACTCGTGTTTCACCTCCGCCTTCAGCTTCGCCATGTCGACGCCGGAGGGGCAGTCCATCTTGCACCCTTTACAGGAGATGCAGAGATCGAGCACCTCGTGTACGAACTCCTCGGTGAAGAGCTCGTCCGGCAACTCCCCGTTCATCGCGGAGCGGAGCATGTTGGCCCGGCCCCGGGTGCTGGTGATCTCCTCCTCCGCGGCGCGATAGGTGGGACACATCACCCCGCCGGTCGTGTCCTGGTAGCCCGTGCAGCCCGCACACCCGTGACAGAGCTCGGTCATCCCCTGGAACCCGTTCTCGTTGTCCCATTCCAGCACCGGATCGAAGGGTACGTCGAACTCGTATGAGGGGTCGAACCGAAGGTGCTCGGTCATGTCGGTGGGCCCCTCCTCCTCGCCGCACACCTGTCCCGGGTTCAGGATCCAGTCGGGGTCGAGGCTCCGCTTGAGCGAGCGGAACGAGGACCAGAGCGCCGAGCCGTAGAACTTCTCGTTCCACTGGGTGCGAGCGCGTCCGTCGCCGTGCTCGCCCGAGACCGACCCGTCGTACTTCATGACGAGGTCGGTGACCCGATCGGCGATCTCCTCCATCTTGTCGACACCCTCCTGCGTTTTGAGGTTCAGGAGCGGCCGGATGTGTAAGACGCCTGGACCCGCGTGGGCGTAGTAGGCGGCGAACGTGTCGAGCTCGTCCAGGATCTCCTGGAAGTCGGCGACGTAATCGGGGAGGTTCTCCGCCGGGATCGCGGTGTCCTCGATGTACGGCCAGTGTCGCTCGTCCCCGGTGTTCGAGAGCAGGATGGGGAGGCCCGCCTTCCGCATCTCCCAGAACTGGGTCTGTCGCTCCGAGGAGAACGCTTCCATCGCGGCGAAGGCATGCTCCGGGGCGTCGGTGAGGGATTCGGCGCCAGCGGATGGCTCCACGGTGGGGTCCGCCTCCGGAACGCGGTCCGCGAGGAGGTCCGCGACCTTCTGCTTGGCCGCGGCCTCGTCCTCGGCGTAGAACTCGACGAGCAGGGTGGAGTCGGTCCCCTCCGGGAGCATCTCCACGAGGTGCTCGAACTTGTCGGTCTCCCGGGCGAGGTCCAAGAAGACATCGTCCATGACCTCGACGGCCGACGGGTCGTGCTCGAGAATGGGGGCCACGTCACGCATCGCCCCCATGACGTCTTCGTAGGCCAGCATCGCCACGGAGGTCGTCTCCGGGATGGGCTCGAGGGAAACCTCGGCCTCGGTGATGACGCCGAGGGTTCCCTCGCTGCCGGCGAAGAGGCGGGCGAGGTTGACCTCGCCACGTTCCCTGGCTTCCTCCACGAGAACGTCGAGATTGTACCCGGAGACGTTGCGCTTCAGATCGGGGAATCGCTCCTCGACGAGGTCCGCCTCCTCGTCGATGATGCGCACGACCTCCGCATAGAAGCGCTCCTCGAGATCGCCCTCCCCATCGGCCGCCTCCCGGAGGTCTTCGAGATCCATCCAGCCCATCGTGGTCACGGTTCCGTCGGCGAGGACGACTTCGAGGGACTCGGTGTACTTATCGGCCTTCTCGTATTTGAGGGAGTGCGCGCCGGTCGAGTTGTTCCCGATACACCCCCCGAGGACGCTCTTATCCCCCCACGCGGGGTCGGGGGCGTACTTCAGGCCATACTTGGAGAGGTGCTCGTTGAGCTTCGCCAGCGTGATGCCCGGTTCCGCCCGCGCCGTCTCGGTCTCCTCGTCGAAGCCGAGGAACCCGTCCATGTGGGCTTTGAAGTCCAGGACCACCGCCTCGTTGGTGGTCTGCCCGGCGAGGCTGGTGGCACCGCCCCGTGGAAGGACCGGGATCTCGCGCTCGGAGCAGTACTCGAGAACGTTTGCAACGTCGGCGGTCGAGCGCGGCTTCACCACCCCCACCGGCATGACCTCGTAGATGCTTGCGTCCGTGGCGTAGAGGCGTCGCGTGTACCGGTCGAACCGGACCTCGCCGTCCACCAGCGCCTCGAGATCGGACTGGAGGCCTGGTCGGTCGATCTGCTCGTCGCGATAGTCGAAGTTCGCCCGTCCCTCGGACGCTGGATCGGCACCGACGCCGGACCCTGTGCTCATGGCCGAGCCTTCCCCCTCGAGAACCATAAAACTCCTGAATTCGGGGAGTAGAGGGCCTAAAAAGCAATATTTTCCTACGCAATACTACTGAGGCCTGGACCCCTGCCCGGTGGATATCTCCGCCGGCCGCCGACCGAGTTGGGCTGACTGATTTCGGGGTCGATGTCCCCAAGTAGGGGGCGAAATCGGACCCTGTCCGAAATCAGAACGGCATCGGGGCGTTCGGGACGAGGTAGATGAAGATCATCCCGAGGAGCCCCGCCCAGACCGCGTAGATGGCTGTGGGGACGATCGTCTTCCGCATCATGTCGCCCTCTCGGCCGCCGATGCCGACGACCCCACAGATGGCCGCGACGTTGAGGACCGACACCATGTTCCCGATGCCACCCCCGACGTTCTGGAGGGCGACAACGATAGTCGGATTGATCCCGACCTGCTCGGCGGCGTTGTATTGCAGGACACTGAACAGGATGTCCGAGGAGGTGTTCGAACCCGTCATGAATGCGCCGAGGGCCCCTATCCAGGGGGAGACGATGGGCAGTAACCCTCCGGCGCTCAACGCCAGGACCCGGGACAGCGCCTGCATCATCCCGAGCATATCGCCCGGGTTGACCTTCGACTGGATCATCACCTGGGTCATCGAGACGGCCACGATGAGCGTGATCGCCGGGATGATGATCTGGTCGATCGACTCACGCCACGCTTCGGTCATCCCCTCGGTGTCCATCCCGTGGAGGAACCCGGTGATGATGGCGATGGGGATGAAGGGGAAGGTCCCCGGCAGGTAGAGATATCGGACGCTCCAGTGGAGGTCCGAGAAGCCAAGGACGGTGAACCCGACGCTGAAGGAGCTGACGACGTCGACGATCTGCTGGCCACCGATGTAGAGTGTCGGCCAGCGGGTGATGAGCAACAATGCCGCGACGAGCAGGTATGGCGTCCAGGCCAACCACACGGGCATCTCCCGCTTGGGCTCCTCGATGGCCATCTCGTCCAGGTCGAGGCCGCCCCGCCAGAGGTCACTCCAGCCGTCGCTGTCGGGGAACTCCCACCGGTCACTCGGGATCATGATGTCGTAGTTCGCCATCACGATCCCCACGCCCAGAACGAGGAACCCGGCCGCGATGTCCGGGAGGGCCGGACCCACGAACCACGCGACAGCCATCTGGGAGAGGCCGGCGACGAGTCCGAGCGTGAGTGCAAAGGGACCCACTTCGAGGGCGCTGCGGAGGGAACGCGTGATGGAGCCCCGCTCGGTCTCGCTTCCGAACCAGTACGCCAGAAACCACACGCCGAGGAATCCCCAGAAGACGTACGTGAGACCCGTGACGACGCCGGTCCACGCGCCGACGTTCTTGATGAACGCCTGGACCGAACCGCCGCCGAGGATCTCGGGGGTCATCACCGCTCCCACGCCACCGATGGGTGGCGTCCCGGCCGCACCGAATGGCGGATTCGGGGCGTTGAAGAACAGCCCGAACACCGCCGCGCCGAGCGGCGGGAAGCCGAGACCGATGAAGAGCGGTGCGGCGAGGGCCCCCGGGGTCCCGAACCCGGCCGCACCCTCGATGATGGTCTCGAAGCCCAGCCCGATGAGGAGGAGCTGGACGCGCGGGTCCGACTCGATCTGGGTGAAGTGCCATCTGATTGTCGAGATGGCACCGCTCACGTCCAGATAGTTCATCAACAGGATGGCGCCGAAGACGATCAGGATGATGTTGACCGCCGAGAGGGCCCCGTAGATGGCCGAGGCCATCCACCAGGTCACCTCCAGGTTCCAGAGTGTGAAGCCGAAGATGGAGGCGATGAGCCAGCCGACTCCCATCGCCTTCCACGCTGCCCAACGGAACCCCACGAGGAGGGTGAAGGCAACCGCGATCGGTATCGCCCCCGCGAGCGCGAGGACGCCAAGGCTCGCCATCGGCTATCTCACCCCTTGCACGGAACGCCACTGTGTTTCGTTGCCTGCCGGTGCTGTTCCGGACCGCCACGCACCCCAGAACGATCGTGATTTCATGCTGGTCCCATGCCAGAGCGGACCTGGCATATTCGCCGTGTTTTCCCGGATGGAAATAAATGTTGTTCATTTTCTATGGTGGTGACGACGCCAGTCGCCCGGTTCCGAAAATAGCTCGATCCGGGAACTCGAGATCGACGGAGAGAGCGTATCTACAGTCGTTTGGCGACCCATCGCCGAGCACGGAGGGATACCCTCCATCCGGGGGAACTATATCGTGCGTGACGCGAAACGAATCGTTACCATTCCGTTATGGACCCCGTCGGGAGCGATTCCCGTGACGGTCCCCTCGATGCAGTTCCCGTGGAGAGGGAGAGGCACCGTGCCGGATCGGGTCACGGATCGCGGACCAGACGATTGGAAGGTGCTCGGATCTGATCGGTGAATCACACGGATATTTGGAAATATGGCGGATCTACACGGATTATACATACGAGTATGATGGCCAATACATACGAGTGTAGCGCCCAACACACACGTATGTGGAAAGCCTCACTCGTATGAAAAGGCTTATGCACACGTATTGAATGGATATGGATACCGGCATGGCAGGGCGCGAGCGAAACGAGCACGGACAGTATGCGGACACCATCCCCCCCGAGCGAGTTCTCTCGGTTTTCGAGGGACGCGATGACCGTGCGCGGCCCCTCACGGCAAACGACATCATGGAGGCCCTCGAGTGCTCCCGTCGGACGGCACACGACAAGCTCAACGAGTTGGTCGAGCGGGGGATCCTCGAGACGCGCAAGGTCGGTGCGAGGAGCCGAGTGTGGTGGATCCCGATCAGACCGGAGTCCACCGACTCCCGGGGCGAGGACAGGGCAGCCGAGGTGCGGGAGGACCGTCCGCTCGCCGTCGAGCAGCGCGTCCAGCAGATGGAACTCCCCGGAAGCGGGCCCCGCCTCGAGGAGCGCCGGGAGGCGATCCTGGCCGCGTTCGACTATCTCCGGGAGCACCCCGAGGCGAAGAAATCCGATTTCCTCGCGGACGTCTACCCCGAGCACTCCGCGGGGTTCGACACACCCGAGGGGTGGTGGAACGTGGTCCAGCGAGCGCTGAAGCAGCTCCCGCACGTGGATCCACCGAAGGAGCGCGGGCACATCTGGCACTTCCTCGGCGGTTGACGGGCGAACGCTCCCCCCGGCCCCGTCCCGGAGACCCCTGACCTCCGACACCTCACGGTCTCGAAGACCCCTCACAGCCTCGAAGACCCCTCACGGCCTCGAAGATCCCCCTGTCCTCGGAACCGCCTCGGAGCGCCATCTCCGACGCGTGCGGATCGACCGGATGTATTAATAATAGTCGGGCGGAAGACCGACAACGAAACGGGTCGGACGATCTCGCCGCATCGGGCACAGCAGATGAGGGACCTGCTTACGGTACGGGACCCTCTTGATCGTACCCCAGTCGGCCCAGTATGGGCTTCCCGGCCGGGACACCGTCCCAACACGTCGGGTACCCACGCACTCACACCATGTCGCCGACCGAAGACGAGACCAGCACGTCACCCGGCGAATCGGACGTGTTCGCCTCCGAGGCCGAGGGTCGGGAGTACCGAACGACGGCGTTCATCCCGACACCCTACACGGACCTGGAGACCGTTCCGGAAAGTGACCAGTACCCCGACCGGGGTGCCGATTCCGAGGGGGGCTATCGGGAGACGGACCTCCCCAAGGCGCCGAAGCTCCGCCACGTCGTCGGTCCAAGTGCGATCATGTTGGGCGCCTCGCTCGGGAGCGGCGAGACGCTGTTCTGGCCGTTCATCATCGCGGGAAACGGGTGGGTCCTCTACTGGGCGTTCCTGGTGGGCGTCATTACCCAGTTCTTCATCAACACCGAGATCCAGCGATGGACCCTGGCGACCGGGGAGAGCATCTTCCGGGCGATGGAGCGTGTTGGACGGGGATGGACCTGGTTCTTCCTGCTGGCGGGGTTGGCGAGCCTGGGATGGCCGGGCTGGGCAGCGAGTGCGGCGCAGGTCGCCGTCGTGGGACTGGATATCGGCCAGGGAGCGGTGTTCATCCTGGGCATGGCAATCCCCGTCTGGAAGCTCATCGCCATCGGACTGCTCCTGGCGATCTGGCTGAGCTATCACCTCTCCAGCGTGATGTACCGCGTGGTGGAGGTCGGCCAGACAATCATGGTCGTCGTGGCCGTCATCCTCGCCCTCCTGCTCGTGGCGGTCGTGGGGTCATATACGGAGGTCGTCCACGTGCCGCGGGGTGCACTGAGCGTAGGTTCACTTCCCGAGCACATGGACATCGCCGTGTTCCTCGGGGCCCTGGCCTACGCCGGGGCGGGTGGATACCTGAACCTCTCACAGAGCCTGTGGATCCGGGAGAAGGGCTACGGGATGAGTATCTTCCAGGGACGAGTCCGCAATCCGCTGATGGGAGATGAACCCGAGCCGGTCCACCGGAGCGGCTTCAGCTTCCCGCCCGACGTGACAAACCTCAAGCGGTGGCGGGCGTGGTGGCGTCTTGCCCAGCTCGAGCACCTGGTGACATTCGCCGTGGGGCTGGTCGTGGTGGCGACGGCGATGATGACCATCTCGGCGGCCTACGCCCCCGGAACCGCCGAGAGCGCCGTGACCATGTGGTTGCAGGAGATCGTTCCCCGCCTGACCGAGATCGGCCGCATCGTCGTCTATCTGGTCCTCTTCATCGCGCTTTTCACCACCGAGTACGCGATCGTCGAGTCCTTCGTCCGCAACAGCTCGGACATCCTCTACGAGCGGATCGGTCGGGAAGCGGGGTGGACCCTTCCCCAGCTGTTCTGGGCGGTCCTCACGCTGTTCATCGCCTGGGGCATCGCCATCATCGCGCTGCCGTTCAATCACCCCTTCGGCCTGCTCGTCCGGGCGGCGGCGATGTCCGGCATCATGATGTGGCCGTACAACGCGCTCACCCTCATTATCAATACGACGCGGCTGCCGGAGCACCTCCAGCCCGGGTGGCTCCGGGTCGGGGCAATGTGGTGGGCCACCGGTTTCTTCGGGTTCTTCAGCACGCTTCTGATCGGGGATACGCTCGTCCGATACGGCCTTTCCACGTTCAGCGTGGGGCTGACCGATGGCCACGTGGGCGCCGGTGGCGCGCTACTCTGGGTCGTCTTCCTCGCGGTCCAGGTTGTCACGATGGCCCTGAGCGGACGGGCGAAGCTCCGGGCGAGGGGAACAGTCCCGGGCGTAGAGCACGTTCGCACGCTGTTCCGGTAGCGGTTGCAGGCTGAGCGCCGTTCAATTGGAGCCACCGGCGTGCCTGCTCGGCGGAGCGCAGATTTGTTTCGATCGGTCCTGATCGACAATATACAGATTCATTACCGGGTTCATTGTAGATTGATGCCATGGCAAGTGTGGTATCACGGTTCGCCACGGCGGTCCGCGAGCGGGACGTGGGACTCACGAGGGTCGAGCCGGCGGGGCTCCCCGAGGCACTCGGCGAGATCCTCGAGGAACCGGTGGTCGGGACGTCGGTTCCGTCCGTGCCGTCGGTGGACGTGGAGGCGCTTCCGGTCGCGGTCAATACCGACCCGACACCGGCGGAGCTCGACGGGGCACGCACCGGGCTCACTGGTGCCCCCCTGGCGATCGCCGATTACGGGTCGGTTCTCGTCCAGGGCGGCGATGGGGGTGCGGAACCGGTGAGTCTGTATCCCGACCGGCACGTGGCGGTGGTTCGGGCGGACGACGTGGTGGCCGACATGGAAACGGCGATGGGGGAGATCGCGGACCTGATCGCCGCCGGACACCGGAGTCACGTGGTCGCAACCGGACCAAGCGCTACCGCCGACATGGGTGACCTGGTCCGGGGTGCCCACGGCCCGAAAGAGGTCCACGTCGTGGTGGTGAACGACGAATGAGCGCGAGCCGCGAGCAGAAGGCGGCGGCCATCCGCCGGATCCTCGAGACGGAGGGCGAGAGCGTCTTCGAGAACGTCACGGGGTTCAACGAGGGGCGATACGAGACGACCGGCGAGCTCTCGGATTACCAGGGGCTCCGGGACGAGGTCCGGGCGATCAAGGAGGACGCGATCGACCGGCTTCCCGAGCTGATCGATGAGCTCGAAGAGGCCATCGAGGCAAACGGGGGCAATCTGTACCTGGCCGAAGATGCGGCCGACGCAAATCGGTACATTCGGGAGGTCGCCACGGACCACGACGCCGAGACGGTGGTGAAGAGCAAGTCAATGACCTCCGAGGAGATCGAGGTCAACGACGCCCTCGAGTCAGCCGGGATGACGGTCTGGGAGACGGACCTCGGGGAGTTCGTCCTCCAGGTGGCCGACGAAGCGCCCTCCCACATCGTGGCACCGGCCATCCACCGGTCGCGCGAGGAGATCGCCACCCTGTTCAACGAGCACTTCGACCCGGACGAGCCGCTCGAGACGGCGGAGGAGCTGACGATGTTCGCGCGGGAGTACCTCGGCGAGCGGATGCTGGACGCCGACGTCGGGATGACCGGGGCGAACTTCATCGCCGCCGACTCGGGGACGATGGCGCTCGTGACCAGCGAGGGGAACGCCCGGAAGACCGTCCAGGGGACGGACGTCCACGTGGCGGTCGCGGGCGTGGAGAAGGTCATCCCCTCGGTCGAGGACCTCGCGCCGTTCATCGAGCTCATCGGCCGGTCGGGGACCGGCCAGGACATCACCTCCTACATCTCGCTTTTCACCCCGCCCACCGATTCACCGACCTTCGAGGGCGAGCCCCTCTCCGAGTCGACGGGTGACCGGGAGTTCCACCTGGTCCTCATCGACAACGGCCGGATGGCGATGCGCGAGGACGAGCACCTCCGGGAGACGCTGTACTGTATCCGGTGTTCGGCCTGCGCGAACGTCTGTGCCAACTTCCAGCACCTCGGCGGACACGCCTTCGGCGGGGAAACCTACTCGGGCGGGATCGCGACCGGGTGGGAGGCGGGCGTGCACGACCTCGAGACGGCCGGCTCGTTCAACGACCTCTGCACCGGCTGTAGCCGCTGCACGACGGCCTGCCCGGTGAAGATCGACATTCCCTGGATCAACACGGTCGTCCGCGACCGCATCAACCGGGGGAAGGAGGGGAACTACGACTTCCTGGTTGAAGGATTGACCCCGGACCAGGACCCTGGAGGGGTCAGCCCGGTCAAGCGGCTGTTCGGGAACTTCCACTCCCTGGCAAAGCTCGGATCCGCGTTCGCCCCGGTGTCCAACTGGCTCGCCGAGACGGGGGTCTCGCGGGAGCTGCTCGAGACGTACGTCGGCGTCACGGCCGAGCGCCCACTTCCGAAATTCACCAGAGAGACCCTCTCGAAGTGGTTCCGCGACCGGGGCGGGAGCACCGTCTCCGAAGCCGACGCCGATCGTGTGGCGGTCCTCTACCCGGACATCTACACCAATCACATCCACCCCGCCCGCGGGAAGGCGGCGATCGAGGTCCTCGAGGCACTCGGCGTCCGCGTCGAGCTGGCCGACGCCATCGAGAGCGGTCGCGCCCCCCTGTCCCAGGGCATGGTCGCCACGGCGCAGCGGCAGGCGACCCGTGTATACAACGATCTGAAAGACCACCTCGATGCGGGACGGGACGTCGTCGTCATCGAGCCGAGCGACCTCGCCATGTTCCGCGAGGATTACAAGCGCCTCCTCCCCGCGGACGATTTCAGGCGTCTCGACGCGGAGAGCTACGAGATCTTCGAGTACGTCTATGGGCTGGTCCAGAACGGGGCGTCCCTGGAGGACCTGCCCCAGGGCGACGGACGGGAGATCGCTTACCACAGCCACTGTCAGCAGCGCTCGCTCGACTTCGACGGCTACACCGAGGAGCTCCTCGCCGGGCTCGGCTACGACGTGGTCACCTCCGACGTCGAGTGCTGCGGGATGGGTGGCTCCTTCGGGTACAAGCAGGAGTATTACGAGGTGTCAGCCGAGGTCGGCCGGACGCTCGAGGAGCAGTTCACCACGGCTGAGGCGGCCGATCGACCCGTCTTCGCCAGTGGAACCTCCTGCACCGATCAGCTCGATCACCTCCTCGAGCG
>JBDGRH010000059.1:0-17213 GCA_042218225.1 Halodesulfurarchaeum sp.
CGAGTGGAGTGAGGACCGCAACGAGCCGCGGGAGCCGAGCCGGCCGAGGGCTTTCAACTCGTAGCGGTTCCGTATACTGCGTTCTCTCCAGACGGCCGAGGGCTTTCAGTTCGTGGTGATTCCGGATCCGTCGTTCACTGCTGCAGAGAGGCGAGGGCTTTCCAACTTTTGGCGGAGGCGGTGGTCTTCGCTACTGTAGACGACCGAGGACGTTCACTGGTTGTCGGAGCCCTTTCCTTCGGAATCAGTTACATTCGGTCGGACTTCCACAACCCGGGACCGCCTCCCGTGATTTCGAAGTCAGACCCAGAGCGAATTTACGGCCTCTCGAGGCCTCTGCCGACGATTTAGAGGTGGGTACCTTGCCAGCACACAGGTAACACAGATCCAGCATCCGTCGTGACGGCGGGCTTAAAGGGGGCGGGAGGATACCTCCAGCCATGTTCGACTCGCGCCCGGACCGCGACGCGGAGGTCGTCCTCGTCGGCCGGTCCAACGTCGGCAAGTCCACCCTCATGCGCGAGTTGACGGGGCACACCTTCGACACCGGACGGAAACCGGGGGTGACGAGGGAGCCGAATCACTACGACTGGGCGAGCCAGGACTTCGTCATCACGGACCTCCCGGGCTTCGGGTTCATGTCGGGGGTCCCCGAGTCCAGGCGCGAGCAGATCAAGACCGACGTGGTCCGGTACCTGGAGACATACGCCGATTCGATCCTCGTGGCCATCCTGGTCCTGGACGGCAAAGCGGCGGTGGACATCATCGACCGCCACCGGGCGGAGGGGGAGGTCCCCCACGACGTCGAGTTCTACCAGGTCCTCTCGGACCTGGACATCCCGACGGTCATCGCCGTCAACAAGATCGACAAGGTCGAGGACCGCGACGAGCGCCTGGACGAGATCGCGGATCGGTTCGGATTGGTCCCGCCATGGACCCAGTGGCGGGACGTCATCGCCCCTATCGCGGCCAAGCGGGGCAACATCGCCGCCCTGAACGAGGCCGTCCGGGACCACCTGGAGGCGGCGAAGCGCGACGAGCTGAAGCAGTTTTTCACGTAGTGGTCCTCGTCTATCGAATTCGTCGCGAAGCGGCCCCTGTCGTCGAATTCCTCCGCGAAGTGACCGTCGTCATCGAGTGTTTCCTGGAGCCACCGTGGTCCATTATATAATACGTCCGGCTCGATTCCGATCGGCGCGGGTGGAGCCCTGACGAATTCACGCTGGAAGGCGTGGACAGAGTGAGGCTGAAAGGCATGGACAGATGCACGCTGAAGAGGATTCGGGACGTACAGTTGCCCGGGGATCCATGACCGAGCATCCATACGCCGACGCACCGGTGTACCAGGTGTACCTCAGGCCGGACGTCGACGTCCCGGGGGTCGAGTCGCCGGTGCAGACGAAGCGCATCGACTTCTACGACGCGGGCGTCTGGGTGATGAGAGGGGACGAGCGACTGTTCCTGCCGTATCACCGCATCCAGGCCATCGAGGAGGGACGGGAGAGCACCGAGGAGCGGGGGTCGGGTCCCACAGCGGGAGACGATCCCCCTGGGGTCGAGTGAGTACAGCCCATCTCATCCCCTTCCAGGGCGAGGGCTATCCAAATATATTCAATTCACGGGCCGACTGAAACCGTGGGTCCCTAGACGATCTGGTTGACCGGCGACGCCCCCGACTGCAGCAGTCGGAGGTTCTCGCTCACGATCGCGGCGATGTCGCGGTAGTAATCTCGCGTCAGCGCGGCCACGTGGGGCGTGATGATCACCTCGTCCATGTCCCAGAGCGGGGAGTCCGAGGGTAGCGGCTCCGTCTCGAACACGTCGAGGCCCGCACCGGCGATGTCGCCCGCTTCGAGGGCCTCGACCAGCGCCGCCTCGTCCACGACCGGGCCCCGCGCCACGTTGACGAGATAGGCGTCATCGGGCATCGCCTCGAACTCCTCCTCGCCGAGCATCCCCTCGGTCTCCTCGGTCAGGGGGACGGTGAGGACGACGAACCGGACGTCCTCGATGGCCTCCTCGAGCCGGTCGGGCGTGTACACGGTCCGGACGTGGGGCACCCGCGTCGGCTTTCGACGAACGCCGCAGACGTCCATATCCATCCCCGCCGCGCGCTGGGCGACGCCCTGCCCGAGCGTCCCCAGGCCCACCACGCAGACCGACTCCCCGGCGAGGGTGAAGGGCTCGTCCCACGCCGGTCGGTCCCAGGCATTCGTCTCCTGGTTCCGGACGTAGGTGTGCAGGCGCCGTGCGAACGACAGCATCATCCCGGTCACGGTCTCCCCGACGCTCTCGCCGTGGATCCCGGAGCTATTCGTGAGGACGATCCCCCGCCGATCGAGCTCGTCCAGCGGGAACTTGTCGTAGCCGGCCTGGATGGAGTGGATCCACGCCACCTCGGTCAGGAAATCCTCGTGGTGATCGAAGGTGACGACGGCGTCCACCGTCCCGATCTCCGAGTCGTCGATCACCGCGACCTCCGTGGGGGCGTCGGTCATCGTGCCCGCGAGGACCTCCGGGGGGAAGACGGCTGACACGCTCTCGTGGATTCCCAGACGCGTGATGTCTGCCATGTGGCCTGCTACACGGAACCAGCGGTTCAATATTGTGGCCTCGGCGGAGGGAACACTAGAGACGCGGGCGGCAGACACCGGGTTATCGGAGGGCGCTGTCTGGCCCAGGGCGCTCAGGGCAGCTCGTGCTCGCGGAAGTACCGCCGGACGTACTCGTGGTCGTCCTCGCGAGCCTCCGTCTCGAACCGGTACTCGCTATGCTCTTCGTTGAGCGCGATGTCGGGGTCCTCCACCACCGGCTCGACGAGGTACACGACGTTCACGGTGTGACGGCTGGGCCCGCCGGGCAGGGCACTGGTCTCCCAGAAGTGGCCGTGGGTGCCCAACTGCTCCTCGACGGAGACCTGGATCCCCAGCTCCTCCCTGGCCACCCGCTTCGCCGCGGTCTGGAGTCCCTCCCCTTTGTAGAGTCTGCTCCCGGGCCAGAACCACTCGCCCTTCGCGGGTTCGTTCGTCCGCTTCGCCAGGAGGACGCCCCGTTCCGTCCGGAGGACGACCTCGACGCAGGCTTCCGGGAGCTTCTCGATGAAGCCCGCGAACTCGTCGCCGGGGATGAACGCCGTGTACGGCTCCATACGTGGGCTCGCTCGGTCCGGGGAGAAAACGGTACTGTTCCGGGACGGTATCCGGAGGTGCGCGTTTCGAGTCGAATCTGGGATGGGAATGGTGGTTCGGCAGGTTCCCCTCATCACAAGGGGCTCAGCGGGGGTAACTGCTCGTCATCACCACCATCTATTCGTACGGGCCGGTTCGGGAAAATCGTTCTCCCCGAGCGCACCGCTGGCCATGTTCGGAACGAGAAGGGTTCGATGCCGTAACCCGTTCGTCCGCCGTGGTCCGCCGGCGGGCTTTGACTGAACATTCATTCAATTTAAGTGGGGGTGCCCCGAACCACCAGGCGTGTCTTCGACCAACGCTTCCGAGGTTGCCCCCGAGGCGAGCGTCGAACGGGCGGAGCCGCCCCTCCCCGACTGGGCGTTCTCGGTCGTCAACCCGCTCGTCTCGCTCGTGCTCCGGTCCCCCATTCACTGGCTGCTCAGCGACGACCTCCTTCTGCTCAGATTCACGGGCCGGAAATCGGGGGAGTCCTATACGACCCCGGTTGGATACCGGCGGGACGGGGACACCCTCTCGGTCTTCACCCACAGCGAGTGGTGGCGGAATCTCCAGGGTGGGGCCGAGGTGGCGGTCTTGCTCGAGGGCGATTGGTGGACCGCCCACGCGGAGCCGGAGTCGGATCCGACACGCTTCGTGGACGACGCCGTCTCGTTCCTTCGGGAGGAGGGGGTCGACGCCGCTCCCCGGATCGGCATCGAGATAGACGGTGACACCATTCCCTCGCGAGCGGCGCTCGTCGAGGGGTTGTCCGGGACGGTCCACATCGAGATCACCCTGGCCCACAACCGATGAAGCCCCTTGCCCGCGCCCATGAGCCGCCTGGCCGACAGCGTTTGCGGCTCCTGGCCTCCAGCCCATGAGTACTATGACGAGACCCAGTGTCCTGGTCGTCGGCGCAACCGGGACCGTCGGGAGACACGTCGTCGCGGAGCTCGACGAGAACGCGGTCGATATCGTCGCGGCCACTCGAACGCCCGGCTCCGCCTCGGGGGAATTCGGCGATGCAGTATCCACCGTCGAGTTCGACTTCACCCGGCCGGAGACCTGGGGCCGGGCCTTCGAAGGCGCCGACCGACTGTTCCTCCTCCGGCCGCCGGGCGGTGCGAGCATCCGTCGGGATATCGCGCCGGCCATCGACGCGGCCGTCCGCTGTGGCATCACCCACGTGGTGTTTCTCTCGGTCCGCGGGGCCGAGCGGATCCCGTTCCTCCCTCACCGGCGCATCGAGCGCCACCTGGAGCAGGCGGACGTCTCCACGACGTTCCTCCGGGCGGACTTCTTCATGCAGAACCTCCTCGAGGTTCACCGGCGGGACATCGTGGAGCACGACGAGCTCTTCGTCCCCGCCGGGGACGGGAAAACCGCCTTCGTGGACGCGCGGGACGTGGCGGCCGTGGGAGCGAGGGCGCTCGCCGAGCCGGCACCCCACACCGGCCCATACGAGCTGACAGGCCCCGAGGCACTGGATTACTGGGAGGTGGCCGACATCGCGAGTGACGTCCTGGGCCGGGAAATCACATACGCGGCGCCGGGCGGAATTGACTTTCTCCGCCGGATGTCCGGTCGTGGTCACTCGCTCCGGTTCGTCGCCATCATGGTCGGGCTCTATCTCCCGACCAGGCTCGGGCTCACGGGACCCCCGACGGATACCGTCGAGTCAGTTCTCGATCGGCCGCCTCGCTCGGTGCGGCGCTTCTTCGAAACCCATGCCGACGACCTGGACGCCGTTGACCCCGATTGACCGGCGGTTTCCTCATTCTGACTGCCGGTCGCTCAATCGCCCGCTGCCGGCCGTCGCGCTTCGGCGTCGATCACGGCCTCCGTCCAGGTGCCCCGGAGGAACCAGCCGCCCGCGAGCACCAGGATGGCGACGTTCGAGAAGGCGATGGCGTACCACACCCCCGTCGCCCCAAGGTCGGCCCACGCGACGAGGGCGTAGGCGAGCGGCACGCGGATGGCGAACAGGGAGAGGATGGAGAACACCATTGCGAGGCGCGTGCTGCCGCTGCCCCGGAATCCCCCCTGGACCACCCGGAAGACGCCCAGGAACGCGAAGGTGGGTCCGATGATGCGGAGGTACTCCGCGCCGATCGCCACCACCGTCTCCGCCCCCTCGCCGGTGATGAAGACCCCGACGATGGGCTCGGCGTACACGAACGCGCCGACACTCACCAGTGCCAGCGCCCCGGCGAGGATGGCCCCGCTGGCATAGACCGCGTGTCTGGCACGGTCAACCTGCTCGGCCCCCAGATTCTGGCCGACGACCGTCTCCGTTCCCCGGGCCAGTCCGATGGCCGGCAGGAACACGAGCGACAGCAGCCGATTGCCGATCCCGTAGGCCGCCACGGCATCGGCGCCGGCAATCGCCACGAGCGCCGTGATGACGGTCACGCCGAGGGCGCGCGAGCTCTGCTCGACCGACGCGGGCGCCCCGACGGAGACGATCTTCTTGATGGTCGAGGCGGTGAGCCGGAAGTCCGAGGGGGCCGGCTTGATACCCACGTACCCGGAGAGCAGGAGGCCGATCGCGATGACCGCCCCGATGCCCCGCGAGGAGATCGTGGCGATGGCCGCCCCCTGGACCCCGAACCCGGCGAAGCCGGTGAGGGCGTAGAGCTGGGCCTCGAGCCCCTGGAGGCCGAGCCAGGCGAAGAGCACGTTGTCGCTGAATCCCAGGATGAGGAAGGGATCGACGAGCACGTTGAGCAGGACGCCGAAGCCCATGAGGTACATCGGCGTCCGCGTGTCTCCCCACCCCTGGAGGAGCGACTGGAAGATGAAGAAGCTGAACACGAACGGCACCCCGAGGAACATCGTCCTCGTGTACTCCAGCGCGAGCCGGAACTCGGCGGAGCCGGGGGCGGCCCCGATGAGCGAGAGCATCCACGGTGCGAGGAGATACCCGAGCACGGAGAAGAGGGCCGAGAGCAGGACCACGAATCCGATGGTCTGGCCGGCGACGTGATTCACCCTGTCGAGGTTCTCCGCGCCCTTGTTCTGGGCGACCAGGACCGTGCCCGCGACGGAGAACCCCGCCGCGAGGCTGATGACGAGGAAGACCAGTGCCCAGGAGAATGAAAGCGCGGAGACGGCATCCTGTCCGAGCCGCCCGACCCAGAAGGTGTCCGCGAGGTTGTACCCCACCTGCATCATGTTCGTGAGGATGATGGGGACCGAGAGCACCAGCAGCGGCTTCACGAGGCTTCCATCCACGACGTCGACTGCCCGTCCCGGCCCCCGGCTCATCGTTTCGCGTCGGTGGGGGCCCCGTCCGACCCGGGCTGAAGGTGTGCTTCGAGGACCGACTTGAGGGCTTCTCGATGTCTCCCGGGGTCGTATCCCTCGGTCGTCACCGCCTCGAGCATGCTCCCGTTGGTGACGGTCACCAGGACCTCTGCGGTGGCGGACGGATCGATATCGGCGACGGCCCCCTGCTCTACAGCCCGCTCCAGGAGCTGCCTGAAGCGACTCCGGAAGAACGCATCACTCCTCGTGAAGTGCTCCCGGTATGCGGGGTCGTGGGTTGCCTGCGCCCGGAGCTCGGTGATCGCCCGGAGGAACTCGAGTCTGTCGTTCGGGGGCGCGGGCGGAACGATCCGCTCGAGGAGCGCCTCGAGCGCGTCTGTGTCCGCCGCGCATTCTCCCGGTGGCGCCTGCTCTTCGAGGCGCGTGAGGAGGAAGTCGAGGAAGTCGAGAAGGAGGTCGTCCTTGCCGTCGTAGTGGTGATAGAGGAGGGACTTGCTCTTTGGGAACTCGTCGGCGATCCGCTGGATGGTGAGATTGGCGTAGCCGTGCTCGCAGAGGGCATCGTAGGTGGCCCGCATGATCGCCGCACGGGTGTCGTCCTCGACCCCGCCGAACAGCTCCGCGGGAGGCATACTGAATGAATGTTCAGTCACTCTATAAATGGCTTCCCTTCCAGGTCCGGAGACTGTGTGCGCCCCTATCGTGAGAATCCAGCCACCGGGTTGTTCGTTCTAGAGAATAGAGGATTGTCGCGGTACCCCCCAGGTCCCCAGAGAGAGGCTGAACGCAGTTTCTCACTTCCACCGGGTGGATCGGTGATAGCCGTGGCCACGGGTGGATTGGTGATAGCTGTGGGCTCGGTTGGATTGGTGATAGCCGTGGCCACGGGTGGATTGGTGATAGCTGTGAGCTCGGGTGGATCGGTGATAGCTGTGAGCTCGAGTGGGTTGGGATTTGATAGTGGGCTCGGGGGCCGGATATTATATACTGTGAGGACCGGTCCGGATCGCTCGGGTCACTCCCCGTCCCACGCTGCCAGTCGTCGGTGCTCGGCCGCGACGGACGCGACGTCATCGGGCGCCAGCGCCCCGTCCTCCGTCACGATCCGGTCCACGAGGGAGGCGGGGACCCGTTCGAAAACCGGATTCCGCACATCGATTGGGGCGCTCCCCTCGTACAGTTCCGACGGTCGCTCGTGGGCGTCGAGCTCGAACGCCTCCGGGGCGATCTTGTCCCTGGCACAGACGACGACCCGGTCCGCCCCCGTCGATGCCGCCGCGAGCATCGTGGCTCGCGTCCCGACCTTGTTGATGACGCTCCCGTCCGGGAGGACGGTATCCGCCCCCACCAGCACGACCGCGGAGCCAGTGATCACCCCCGGGATGTTGGCGTCGCCGGTCAACACCACGTCCTTCCCTGCCTCGGCCAGGCGCTCTGCCACCTCCACTCCCTCCGACCCGGGTCGCGACTCGGCCACCCTGATGTCCGTGGGGTCGCCCGCCTCGAGGGCGGTCTGCACCGTGCCGGAGCGCGAGAGCGTGACGACGGGCGTCTCGTGCAGGCGCTGGGCGGCCCGCCTCGCCGCCTCGTTGTCCGCCGCGACAGCCCGCTGGATCCCCTCCCGGCTCGCGTCATGTATCGACTGGGGAGACGGGTCGTCCTGGACCGACGCCATCGCCCGATTCACGCGGTTCCGGAGGGCCGTCATCTCGGGTCGGGCATCCCTGAGCGTCCTCGCCAGGTCTGCGAGATCGGCCGTCGAATCTCCAGCCGTGACGCGCTCCACGCGGTCCATCTCGCCCCCTTTCGCCGCTACGACAGCCATCTTGGCCTCGTCGCGGAGTACCTCCAGCGCCCGTATCGAGATGACCGCCGACCCGTGCGCTGTATCAGCGGCGATAGTGTCCGGCCGAGGGCGAACCCGGTCGTAGGAGACCCAGAGGTCCGGGACGGTCTCGCGGTCGAGGATGGCGGTCGGTGCCACCCACTCGTACTCCGCTGTCTCCCAGTTCGTCTCCACGTCCCGGGTCTCACAGTCGAAGAGGAACGGATGCACGACCCAGCGGGTATCGATCTCGGGGTCCGTCACCTCGAACTGGTCCCCCTTGTCGGCGAGGGTGAGGGACTCGGCGTCGAGGCCGGTCTCCTCCTCGACCTCCGCGAGCGCCTGGGACTCGGGGTCCCCCTCGGCGTGCCCCGCGACGGCGCCCCACGCCCCGGGATACGAGCCCACCTCCTCGCTTCGGCGGAGGAGCAGGACCGCCCCCTCGTTCCGGAGGAACACGGTCACGACGTGGGTGGCGTCCATGGGCGGGGCTATGTGCGGCCCGGGCTTGAACCTATTTCCGGCTCCGCCGGCAACCACCGGCCATGCCGACGGTCGCCATCATCGCGGACACCCATATCCCCTCCCGGGCGGCGGCGATCCCGGGCTGGGTCGAGGAGGCGGTTCGAGACGCCGATCAGGTGATCCACGCGGGCGATTTCGACTCGCCGGAGGCGCACGAGCGGATCGTGGACCTCGCCGACGGCGCGCTGACCGCCGTCTCCGGGAACATGGACCCGGGCGCGCTCTCCGTACCGGCCTTCGATTCTACCACGGTTGGCGGGGTCACCTTCGGGGTAACCCACGGGACGGGGTCGCCCTCGGGGTACGAGGAACGCGTTCGTCAGACCGTGCTGGCGGAGACCGACGCCGAGGACCCCGTGGCGGTCTCCGGCCACACCCACCAGGTCCTGGACACCGACCGGGGCATCCGGATCCTCAATCCCGGCAGCGCCACGGGTGCCTGGCCGGCGGACGAGGCGACGATGATGCGGGCGACGGTGGAGGATGGGTCCCTCGACGTCGAGGTCCTCGAGGAGTAACCCCCGGCATCTCGACACCGGCTCTCCGACTTTCCGGGTGGTAGGCAGGCACATTATACAATACGACGCGAGGTCGAGGCTGGATCCCGAGCCGAACGGCCCCCACGGGACCGGGTGACCTTTTACGGGCGGCGGGAAAGGGTGGGGCATGCGCGTGTTCGCGGTTCCCGGGCTCCCGGAGTTCGAACCGGGTGACGATATCGCCGTGGCCATCGAGCGGGCCGCCGATCTCCGGGAGGGGGACGTTCTCTGCGTCGCGAGCACCATCGTCTCCAAGGTCGAGGGCCGGACTGCCGCACTCTCGGATTACGAGCCGTCACAACGGGCCGTCGAGATCGCGGACCGCCTCTCGCGGATCTCGGGGGAGGAGAAGGACCCGCGCTTCGCGGAGGCCGTCCTGTCGGAGTCCCGGGAGCTCCTGATGGAGGCCCCGTTCATCCTGGCGGCGACCCGCTTCGGGCACGTCGGTGTCAACGCGGGGATCGACCGCTCGAACACGGGGACGGCGGAGCTGTTGTTGCTGCCCGCGGATCCCGCAGCGAGCGCGCGGCGGATCCGGGAGGGGCTTTCGGCGGACGTGGCGGTCGTGATCACGGACACCTCGGGCCGCCCCTTTCGCACGGGCCAGCGCGGGGTGGCCATCGGCTGGGCCGGGATCCCGGCGGCGAGGGACTGGCGGGGGGAGACCGACCGCGACGGCCACGAGCTCGAGGTGACCGTGGAGGCCGTGGTGGACGAGCTCGCCGCGGCTGCGAACCTCGAGAGTGGCGAGGGGGACGGGGGAACCCCGGTCGTCGTCATCCGGGACTTCGCGTTCGGCGACCACGCCGGCTCGGAGACGCTCTTCAGGGATCCCGAGACGGATTTCGTGCGCCAGGCCCTCCTGGAGTGGACCTTCGAGGCGGATGGACGCGGCGAAACGGAGAGGAACGACGGCTCGGATGCGCTCCAGGGGGAGCCCCGATGAGGGGGGTCGAGCTCACCCCGGAGATCCCCGTGGACGAGGTTGTCTCACTCGGAGCGGCGGCCGAGGACGCGGGGTTCGACGCGGTCTTCGCCAGCTCCCATTACAACAACCGCGACCCGTTCGTGGTCCTTTCGCTCATCGCCGCCCGCACGACCGATATCCAGCTCGGGCCGGGGGTCGCCAACCCGTACGAGACGCACCCGATCTCCCTCGCCTCGACCGTCGCCACCCTCGATGAGGCATCGGGTGGCCGCGCGATATTCGGGGTCGGGGCCGGCGACCGGTCCACGCTCCGGAACCTGGGGGTGGAGCGGGACCGACCGCTCCGCCGGGTCCTGGAGACCCTGACCGTGGCTCGCCGCCTCTGGCGCGGGGAGCGAATCACGCACGAGGGGACGTTCGACGCGACCGACGCGGGGTTGAACTACGAGGTCGGGGAGATCCCCATCTACGTGGGTGGCCAGGGACCCCACATGCTCCGGATGGGGGCCAAACACGCGGACGGAATCCTCATCAACGCCTCCCATCCCCGAGATGTCGAGTGGGCGGTCGAGCAGGTCGCCGACGGCCGTGCGGAGCGCCCCAACGCGCTCCCACCGCTCGACGTGGGCGTATATGCCAGCGTCAGCGTGGCGAGCGCGGAATCCGCCGCAAGGGAAGCGGCCCGGCCCCCGGTCGCCTTCATCGCCGGTGGAGCCGACGACCGGGTCCTCGAGCGTCACGACATCGAGCCGGAGCGGGCCGGAACCATCGGTCAGGCGATCGAGGCCGGGGACTTCGAGCGCGCCTTCGAGCTGGTGACCCCGGGGATGCTCGACGCGTTCTGCCTGGCGGGGACCCCTGCCCAGGTGGCCGACCGGCTCCGCGAGTACCCGGACGCGGTGGACAGCCTCGTGGTCGGCGCACCCCTCGGCCCGGACAGGCGAGAGGCGCTCTCGCTCGCGGCGTCGGCCCTCGACCGCTGGGAGGGGTGAGGGGGAGTCCCGCTTTCGGCCTTCCTACTCGGGGGCGATCTCCGCGATGATGCCACCGAGCGCCAGCCACCCGAAGATTCCGACCGCGGTCACCAGGAACCCGAGGGCGACCAGGAGCAACAGCGGCGAGAGTGGATCGTTCCCGGCCACCTGCCCGAACACCCGGAACGCCTCGACGAGATTGTCGACGAGCCAGACCATGTGTGGAGGTGTGGCAGGCGTCCCCTTAGAGTCTCCGGGACGTCCCCAGCTGGTGATCATCGGAACTGGTAGCGGGCGGCCGCTGTCAGAGCGGTCCGTTGATTCGGCCCCGTGGCCCAGGGAGTTATGGGGATCCCAACCCAACCATGGTCCGTGGTCGAGGAACCGACCCTAGAAGCCTTCGTTGATCAGGCCACGGCTGGAGCGGTTGATACCGTCCTGAGCGTGGACCCGATCGGTTCGACCTGCGAGGCGTGCGAGGAGGTCGTCACCCGACGCTGGCGAGAGGGGGACGCCTGGGTCTGTGTGGATTGTAAGACCTGGGACCGTGAGTGAGGTCGGGAGAAGTCGACGATGGCATGCTCTCTTCTATCCGAGTGGGTAGCTGGATCTGCAACTCCTGCGAACGCATTTCCGACGACCAGATCCCCTGACTCGGCGTGGGTATTGTCAGAGGGTCCACGCTCGCCGAAAGACCGCTGTCGTATGTTATCATCTCGCAGGATACCAGACTCCCGACGCCTCCCTGCAGTATTACACAATGGCGCTGGCGAGCAGACCGCGGAAAGCCCCACTACAGGTTACGTCGCCCGTGGAGAGAGGACTCCCGAAAGCTCCCGGGGGCTCGACTCGGGTGGCTCTCATAGCTCCCTGTGGTCGGCCCCACGCCCCCGGCCCCTTTCGGATTCCCACCCGAAACGGTTCGATACCACTAGAAATATCGGCTGGTCGACCTCAGACCCCCCTGGCGGATCGAAAGGGCGAGGCCGGGTCGGGGAAGGCGGGCGGCCACGAGAGCGAAGCTCTCGTGCGCAGCCAGATTCTGCGAATCTGGCTACGACGTAAGGACCGCAGGCGACGACCGAGCGCAGCGAGAGAGGAGCCGAGGACCGCAAGAAGCCCCCGACCCGAGCCGGCCGAGGGCGTTCAACTCGTGGTGGTTCCGGTTACCGCTTTTATTGCTAGCGGCCGAGGGCGATCAACTCGTGGCGGTTCAACGACCGTCAGAACCCGCTGCAGACGGACGGGAGCGGTACCCACAGACAGTTGTTGCTTCAGAGACCGAACCATCCTGGACCGTTAGTGGATTTCGAACCACCAGACGACACGACGGAACGAACCCCCCTTGCCCGCTCACCAACCGAAGACCCGAATCTCCCGTAGAACCGGCCACGAGGCCATGTGACCAACAGACATACAAACTGTTCTCACGTATCCGCAACCACTTGTCCAACCGTCCCCCCGGGGTCTTCCGCCCATGACAGATTCCTCAGAAACCGAACCGGTGGCCGGGTCGACGCGGCGATACGACGCCGCCGCGGAGGCTCGCCCCCTCTCGACCGGCGAGGCGAGCGACCTCGCGCACGCGATCATCGAGAACGTCGAGACGGTGATCGTCGGCAAGCGCGAGCGAGCCGAGCACATGCTCACGACCGTCCTCGGCCGGGGACACCTCCTCCTGGAGGACGTTCCCGGCGTCGGAAAGACGATGCTCGCGAGAGCGACGGCCAGGTCCATCGCGGGGGAGTTCCGCCGCGTCCAGTTCACCCCGGATCTCCTCCCGACGGACGTGACCGGCGTCAACGTCTTCAACGAGAAGTCCCGGGAGTTCGAGTTCCGGCCGGGCCCCATCTTCGCGAACGTCGTGCTCGCGGACGAGATCAACCGGGCCCCGCCGAAGACCCAATCCGCGCTCCTCGAGGCGATGGAGGAAGAGCAGGTCACCGTCGACGGAGACACCCGACGCCTCCCCGATCCCTTCATCGTGATCGCCACCCAGAACACCGTCGACCGCGACCGGACCTACGACCTCCCGGTCGCCGAGCTCGACCGGTTCATGAAGCGGGTCACCATCGGCTACCCGACCCAGCAGGAGGAGGTCGCGGTCCTCGACCGCATCGTCGGTGGCCACCCCATCGAGGCCGTCGAGCCGGTCACCTCCGTCGAGGAGGTCCGCCGCGCGAGGGCCACCGCCGCAGAGGTGGAGGTGGCGACCGAGGTGGGGGAGTACGTCACCAGACTCACTAGATATACGCGCGACCACGCCGAGCTGGGCGCCAGTCCCCGTGCGTCCATCGATCTCCTCCGGGCGAGCCAGGGGCGGGCCGTCCTCGAAGGTCGGGAGTACGTCATCCCCGACGACGTCAAGACGGAGGCCGTGCCGGTGCTCGGCCACCGCATCAGGGCGGAGCCCGGGGGGACCGTCGGGGGTGAGCCGGGGCGGACCGTGGTCGAGCGCGCGCTCGAGACGGTCCCACCCGAATGACGACTCGGCTCACCTGGCGGGGGAAGGGCGTCCTCGGGGTGGCCGCGACCGGCTTCGTCCTGGGATGGGGGTTCGGCGGGCGAAGCCTCAACGTCGTGGTCGTCCCCGCCGTCATCCTCGTGGCCCTCTCCTGGGTGTACGTCTCGCGGTACGATCGGCCCGAGGTCACCCGGGAAGCCCCTCATCGCGGCCACCAGGGGGACACCAGACGTCTCGAGCTCCGGGTATCCGCACCCACGCCATATCCCGCCAGGGTGCGGGACCGTCTCGACGATGGCTTGACGGGTCGGACGACCCACGAGATCGAGACCGACGGCCGATGGCTGTCACAGGAGATCGGGCTCGCCGGGCGGGGGCGGCACACCATCGGGCCGACACGGATCACTGCACACGATCCCCTCGGACTGTGGGAGCGGGAGTTCACGGACGGGAAGACCCAATCCGTCGTGGTCTATCCCGCCGTCCGCGCACTGGACCGGGGCGAGGAGCAGCTGCTGGGGGAGTTCGTCGGGCTCACCGACGAGCGCGAGCACTTCGACGCCGTCAGGGAGTATCGTCCGGGTGATCCCCTTCGCGACATCAACTGGAAGGCGAGCGCGAAGCGACCGGGCGAGCTGTTCCTGACCGAATACGCCGGCGAGGGCGAGGTCCGCCGGGTCATGGTGTCGGTCGAGGCCGTGGGGAGTGCGACCGACCAGGTCGCCGAGGCGGGGGCGAGCGTGGTGAGCTTCCTCCTCGACGCCGGAGTGGCGGTCGGACTGATCACCCCCGACGGGACTCTGGAACCCGCACATGGGGACGCCCATCGCCGACAGGTTCTCGAACTTCTCGCGGTTCTCGAGGAGGGACCTCTCGGGGAGTCACAGCGGTCGGAGGCCACCATCTCGGTTCGCTCGCCGCGGGGTTCCGGCGTCGTGGAAGTCGATGTCGACGGAGACCGGGTTCCGTTCGAGCAACTCGCCGGGACCGGGACTGGGACTGGGACCCGATCGACGTCCCGGACCCACTCCGGGTCCGGGGGTGGACCCCGGGCGGGTATCGAGGCGGGAATCGGCCCCGGGGGTGGGACCAAATCGGCCCGCAAAACGGAGCGTGCATCCGGAACTTCGGGAGGTGGACCGGACAGATGAGTGTCCCTATCCGCCGGTTCCTCCCGGTGTTGGATGTCGAGCGCGGCCGGGGATACCACCTTCTGGCACAGGTCTCGGTCGCGGCGCTCACGGGGGCCTCACTGGCCGTCCTCTATCACGTGGTCGACGTGGTCGGCGGGGTGACACCGTTCCTGGTCATCGTCGCGGCAGCCATCGGCCTCGCCGCGGCCGCCCGGTTCCTCCCCCAGCGACTGGCGATCGGGATCGCGACCGGGTTGCTCACCGTCGGTCTGGGTATCTACCTCCTCACCATGCCCGAGTCACGGCTCGCCCAGTTGTCCATCTCGCGTCTCATCGGCGATATGATTGCCCTCCTCACCGGGTACTCCGTCCTCCGGATGACCAACGTCCAGAACTGGGCGCTCGCGGTGACCGCCGGCCCGACCTTCCTCACGTGGTATTTCGCATTCCGACGGGAGTACCTGCCCGCCGCGGTCGTTGGCGGACTCACCCTCGGGTTCTTCGTGCTTACGGGGGACAGCGGTGCGGTCGGAACCATGCTGGGGGTTCTCGGGGCCGCGGGAGCGGTCGGGTTCGGGGCCCTCGGCCGCGTGGACGCGAGCATCGTCCAGGGACAGGTCCTGGCCGGGATCTTCGCCCTGATGGTGGTCGGAGCGGGGACGGTCACCGTTGTTCCGGGAGGCGCGTCACCCCTCGTTCCGCCCGGGGCGACGTCCTTCAGCGGCGACCTGGTGAGTGCGGACAGCCGCGTCACCGTCGGCGGGGCGATCGATCTCTCCCCGCAGGTCCTGTTCACCGTGAATGCGGAGGAGCCGGCGTACTGGCGCGTCGCGGCCTACGACCGGTTCACGGGGTCGACCTGGTTGCGAACGGGACGGGCGGGCGGGGACACCGGACCGCCACCAGATCGCCCGGACGGCTCCTATCAATTGACACAGGTGTTCACCGCGAGAGCGACCCTCGACGTCTATCCGGCGGCCCCAACTCCGGTCGAGGTCGACGGGATACCCGCCCAGATCACGGAGTTCGGGGACATCACTTCCCGGGAGACGCTCCGCTCGGGAGACCGGTATCGCGTGGAAAGCGAGCGCCCGTTCCGGACGCCGCGACGGCTGCGTCGGGCCGGAACCGACTATCCAGATCGGATCACGGACCGCTATCTCGGGGTCCCCGAGAGCACCACCCAGCGGGTGCGTCAGCTGGCCAGCCGGATCACGGCCGACGAGTCGACGCCGTACGGGAAGGCCCGTGCGATAGAACGGTGGCTGCAGAACGCGAAGGGCTACTCGCTCTCCGTGGAGCGGCCGAGCGGGAACGTCGTCGACTCGTTCCTGTTCGAGATGCGAAACGGGTACTGTGTCTACTTCGCGAGTGCGATGGCCGTCATGCTCCGGACCCAGGACGTCCCAGCCAGGTTCGTCGTGGGATACACCCCGGGCCAGCAGGTGGACGACGATAGCTTCGTGGTCCGGGGCGTCGATTCGCACGCCTGGGTGGAGGTGTATTTCCCCGACGTGGGGTGGGTACGATTTGATCCCACCCCGGAGCAACCCCGACTCGCCCAGGAGCGCCAGCGGGTGATCAGTGCCCGGGAAGAGGGAACCACCGGTGTGGACGCCCTGGGGAGCAGCCAGGAGAACTTCAGCTCCGCGGTGGAGGACATCGGTGACGGGGTCAATCAGTCCAACGTGAGCGGGGTGAACAACCCCCGCCTCCGCAACCCGGCGCAGCTGGCCCCCTTCCTGAATGCGTCGATCAATCCGGCGAATACATCAGGGGAGCTGAACGCCACCGTGGGACCGATCGAGATGGACTCCGGAGGCGGTCCAGAGCTCCCGCCGCCGGAAACCCTCCTGCTCTGGGGGGTGGTGGGATTCGGCCTGCTGGCCGGCGCCCGCCGCACCCGACTGGGGGAACGGGTATACCGGTATCTGTGGCTTCACTGGTTGCCGCGTGGTGACCCGGAGACGGAGATCGAGGGGGCGTTCGGGCGCGTCGAGTACCTCCTCGGCCAGCGGACCCGTCGCCGGCAGTCCGGGGAGACCGTTCGGGAGTACGTCCGGTCGGTCACCGACGACGACCGGGTCGGGAAGCTGGTGCGTCTCCGCGAGGCGGCGCGATACGGCGGCCGGGCCCGGGAATCCGACGCCGAAACCGCCCGGGATCTGGCCCGCGCGGTGATCACCGACCACGTCGCCGGCTCTCGATTTTCCCCGTCGACAATGTTTAATAGGTTGCTTTCGTAGTCCCCGGCGTAATGTCGGAAGTCTGCTCGACGTGCGGGTTGCCCGAGGAGCTCTGCGTCTGCGAGGACGTCGCGAAGGAGTCCCAGGAGATCTCGATCCGCATCGACGAGCGCCGATACGGAAAGGAAGTCACCGTCATCGA
>JBDGRH010000273.1:0-16701 GCA_042218225.1 Halodesulfurarchaeum sp.
GTGACGACTGCGTCGAGGCCTGCCCGGAGTACACCGACAACGAGTTCGACGAGGGGATGGCCTCCCGGACGGCCATCTACACGCCGTTCGAGCAGGCCGAGCCCGGGCCGTACGTCCTCGACACGGGGACGTGTCTCAATGACCCGCCGAACAACATGCCGTGTGACCGGTGCGTCCGGGCGTGCAAGCCGGACTGCATCGACTTCACGATGCGGCCGACGGACTACGACGTCAACGTCGACGCGGTCATCGCGGCGACGGGCTTCGATCTCCTCAATCCGCAGGTCGTCGAGGAGTACGGCTACGGCGAGCACCCGGACATCCTCACCAGTCTCGAATACGAGCGCCTCCTCGATGCGGCGGGCCCGACGGAGGGACACATCGTCCGTCCGTCGAACGGCGAGGAGCCCGAGGACATCGCGTTCGTCCTGTGTGTCGGCTCGCGGGATCAGCGCCACGCCGAGTACTGCTCCCGGGTGTGCTGTATGTACTCGACCAAGCAGGCCATCCAGACGATGGACCACGGCGTGGAGGACGTGACGACCCTGTACATGGACATCCGGGCGTACGGGAAGAACTTCGACGACTTCTACGACCGCGCCAGGGACGAGGGTGCGGTGTATTACCGCAGCCGACCCGCCGAGATCAGGGCGGAGGGCGACCGACCGACCGTCCGGTACGAGGACGCCCAGACCGGCGAGCTGACCGAGGAGGACTTCGACATGGTCGTCCTCGCCCCGGCGATGATCCCGAGCGAGGGGACCGAGGAGCTGGCCGAGGCGCTGGGCGTCGGTGTGGACGACGACGGCTTCCTCGAGGCGACGGAGGTCGACGGCGACATGATCAAGACCACCCGCGAGGGGGTCTACGCCGCCGGTTCCGCGACTGGCCCGAAGGACATCCCGGACAGCGTCGCCGAGGCATCCGGGGCCGCCTCGAAGGCCATGGAGCACGTCGAGGAGCGCACCTGGCCGGAGCCGATCGAGGCGGAGCCGATCGACCCGACCGGCGAGGAGCGCATCGGGGTGTTCGTCTGTGACTGCGGGTCGAACATCGCCGGGACGGTCGACGTCCCGGACGTCGTCGACTGGTGTGCCGACCTGCCGAACGTGGAGCACAGCGAGGAGCTCCAGTTCGCCTGCGCCGGAACCGGAACCGAGCGCATCACGGAGGTCGTCGACGAGAAGGAGCTCAATCGGGTCGTGGTGGGCTCCTGTTCGCCGAAGACCCACCTCCCCACCTTCAAGCGGGCCGTCCAGGAGGCGGGCCTCAACGAGTACCTCCTCGAGATGGCCAACCTCCGCAACCACGACTCCTGGGTGCACGACGACACGGTGGCGGCGACGGAGAAGGCCAAGGACCTCATGAAGATGGGCGTCGATAAGGCCCGCTTCCTCACCCCGCTCGAGGAGATCGAGCAGCCGATCGAGCAGCGCGCACTCGTTGTCGGTGGCGGGATCGCGGGCATGTCGGCCGCCATCAGCCTGGCGAACCAGGGCCACGAGACGCACCTCGTCGAGCGCGAGGACGAGCTCGGGGGCATGCTCCGCGAGCTGGATGAGCTCCACCCTGCCGAGATGGACGCCGCGGACCTCCTCGAGCGCCGGATCGCCGAGCTCGAGGAGACGGGGGTGGAGGTGCACACGGGCACCGAGGTCGAGAACGTCAGCGGGTACATCGGCAACTTCAACGTCGGCCTCGACTCGGGCGAGAGCCTCGACGTGGGCGCCATCGTGCTGGCGACGGGCGCCGAGCTCGCGGACGCTCAGCCCTTCGACGAGGACGGTGCCGACGTCATCACGAACCTCGAGCTCGAGCAGCGCTTCCAGAACGGGGGTCTCGACGCGGATACCGTCACGCTGGTGGGCTGTGTCGGCTCGCGGGACGGCGAGCGTGGCTGCTCGCGGTACTGCTGTCAGTCGATGATCGGTCAGGCGAACCGCCTGGCGACGGGCGACACCACCGTCAACGTCCTGAGCAAGGACGTCCGCACGTTCACGCGAGACGCCGAGGAGGCATACCGCGACGCCGCCGAGAACGGCGTGCGGTTCTTCCGCTACGATCAGGATACCACGCCCGAGGAGGCAATCGACCTCGATGACGGCGAGCTGGTCTTCCACGACGAGTACTCCGACGAGACGCTGGCGCTGCCGACCGACGTGGTGGTCCTGGCGCAGGGCCTCCGTGCGACCGGCGCCGACGCGGAGAACGACATCGCCCAGCAGCTGAAGGTCTCGCGGGACGAGGAGGACTTCCTCCTCGAGCGCCACCCCAAGCTGGGACCCGCCGAGGCAAGCGTCGGGGGCGTGTTCATGGCCGGCTCGGCCCAGTACCCGAAGGACGTCCGCGACGCGACCGACCAGGCGCTGGGCGCGGCCGCGAAGGCCGGGGCGCTCCTCTCGAAGGACACCGTGACACAGGAGCCCCTGGCCGCCATCATCGACCCGGAGACCTGCATCGGGTGCACCCGGTGTGCCCAGGTGTGCCCCTACAACGCCATCCAGGGCGAGCAACAGGAGGTCCACGAGGTCATCGAGGCGGCGTGCATGGGCTGTGGCACCTGTGCGCCGGAGTGTCCGACGGACTCCATCACCATGCCGGGCTTCACCGACGAGCAGATCAAGGCCCAGATCGACGCCGCACTCGAGGAGGACCCCGAGGAGAAGGTCGTCACCTTCGCGTGCAACTGGTGCTCGTACGCGGGTGCGGACCAGGCCGGGATCGAGAAGCGCCAGTACCCGCCGAGCTCCCGCATCATCCGGACGATGTGCTCCGGGCGCGTCGACGAGGAGTTCGTCGAGTACGCCTTCGAGCAGGGCGCCGGTGGGGTCCTCATGTCCGGGTGTCACATCGGGGACTGCCACTACATCGATGCGAACGAGTACACGAAGGAGCGCTACGAGCGCCTGAAGGCCAAGAAGGAGCGCGACGAGGACTTCGACGCGGACCGTCTCCAGCTCGAGTGGGTCAGTGCCGCCGAGGGCCAGAAGTTCGCGGACGCGGTCACCCGCATCGACGACGTCGTCCAGACTCACGCCGAAGCGGCCCAGGCAAGGGCCGACGGTGGGCCGGAGGCGGACGAGGGGGGTGATGCGGAATGAGCGGCACCCCGGTCCAGGTCTCCGATGAGCAGTGGAACCGCGTCATCGAGCTGACCGACGGCGCCGCCAGCGTCTGCTATCAGTGTGGCACCTGCACGGCCACCTGCCCGTGGGGGGTCTTCGACGACGAGCCCCTCTCGGTCCGCTCCATCATGCGCGAGGCCCAACTCGGCATCGACGCGGACGGGGGCGCGGAGTCCCTTTACAAGTGTCTGACCTGCCGTGCCTGCGAGGCCTCCTGTCCGCGCGGGGTTGACATCGTCGACGCCTTCCTCGGCCTCCGCGAGGGGGCCTTCGATGAGGACGAGGCGCCGGGGAGCCTCGAGAACGCGCTCTGGAGCGTCTACGAGGACGACAACCCCTGGGAGCGGCCGGCGAACGCGCGCGACGAGTGGCTGGAGGAGGTGCCCGACGACGTCGACGTGCAGGTGGGCGGGGAGGCCGACGTGCTCTACTACGTCGGCTGCTCGGCCTCCTACGACCCCGCACTCCAGGGTGGCCCGGCGGCCATCGTCACCCTCCTCGACGCCGCCGACGTGGACTTCGCGGTCCTCGGGAACGAGGAGATGTGCTGTGGGGACGTGGTGAAGCAGACGGGCGAGCCCGACTTCTTCGCCGAGATCGCGGACATGAACGGCATGCTGTTCGAGGAGACGGGCGCGGAGACCATCGTGACGACCAGCCCACACTGCATGGAGACGTTCGAGGACGACTACGACCTGGACGCCGAGGTGAAACACTACTCGGAGTTCCTCCTCGACCTCGTGGACTCGGGCGACCTCGACCTCGGCGAGCTCGACGGGTCCGTCACCTACCACGACCCCTGTTATCTCGCCCGGGGCGACGACGTCGTCGCCGAGCCGCGGGGCCTGCTCGACGCGACGGGCGTCGAGCGCGAGGAGATGGCCGAATCCGGTTACGACACCCTCTGCTGTGGTGGAGGCGGTGGGAACATGTGGCTCGAGTCGGACCTGGACGAGCGGTTCGCCGACCGCCGGGCCACGCAGGCGGAGGAAACGGGGGCCGATGAGCTGATCACCGCCTGCCCGTACTGCATCCAGAACCTCGAGGACGGCGTGAAGAAGGTCGGCGCCGACCTGCCGGTGCGGGACCTCTCGGAGGTCCTCCTCGAGGCCTATCGCGCAAACGGAGGTGCCTGACATGGCCGAGGACGTCTGGATCTACCTCGAGACGGACGACGGAGCGGTACAGAACGTGAGCTGGGAGATGCTCGGGAAGGGCCGCGAGATCGCCGACGAGCTGGATACCACGGTCACGGCCCTGCTCGCCGGCACCGCAGCGGAGATCGAGGGCCTGAGCGAGCGCGCCATCGCTCGCGGCGCTGACCGGGTTATCGAGATCCAGCACGACCTCCTCGACACCTACCGCCCCGAGACGTTCGCGGACGCGGTGGAGGAGGTCGTCCGTGACGGCGACCCGCGCATGCTCCTGCTCGGGGCCACGCACAACGGCGTGGACCTGGCCGGCCGGCTGGCGGTCCGTCTTGACGTCGGCCTCACCGCCGACGTCACCCGACTGTACATCGACGACGAGGGCGACCTGGTCGGCGCGGTGCCGGCCTTCGCGGGCGACATCCTCGCGATGGTGAAGGCGGTGGGCAACGAGCCGAAGATGACGACGGTGCGGCCGGGGGTGTTCGATGCGCTTGAGCCGGACGAGACCCGCGAGGGCGAGATCGAGGTCGTAGAGCCCGACCTGGACGAGGACCGCGTCGTGACCGAGGTACTCGACCGGGAGATCGGCGAGAGCGTGGACCTCCCGAGTGCCGACGTGGTCGTCGCCGCTGGGCGGGGGTTCGGGGAGGACCTCGATCTGGCCTACGACCTGGCCGACGCCCTCGATGCGACCATCGGCGTGACGCGTCCCCTCTGTGACGAGGGCCTGATCCCCCGCGACCACCAGATCGGCTCGACGGGGTTCTCCCTCAAGGCGGACGTCGCCATCGTGGCGGGCATCAGCGGCTCGGTGTACTTCACCAGCGGGATCGAGGACGTCGACACGGTCATCGCCATCAACGTGGAGCGAGACGAGCCCATCTTCGATCACGCCGATTACTGCGTGGAGGGCGACCTCTTCGAGGTCCTGCCAGCGCTGATCGACGAGCTCGAGCAGACGGAGGTGGTCGCATGAGTCTCCGGATCGCGGTCGCGGTGAAGGTCGTCCCGAAGCCCGAGGAGGTCTCCCTCGACGAGGAGACGATGACCATCGACCGGGAGGACGCCGACTCCGAGCTCAACCCGGCCGACAAGAACGCGGTGGAGATGGCCCTCCAGCTCAAGGACGAGCACGAAGACGCGGAGGTGGTGGCGGTCTCGATGGGCCCGCCGTTCTTCGAGGAGTACCTCGAGGACGTCATCGCCATGGGCGCCGACGACGCCTACCTCCTCTCCGATCGGGCCTTCGGCGGGGCGGACACCTATCCGACGAGCATGGTGCTCGCGGCGGCAATCGAGAAGATCGGGGACGTCGACCTCGTCCTCTGCGGGGAGGAGTCCTCCGACTCCTCGACCGGGCAGGTGCCTCCGGGCATCGCGGAGTGGCTCGAGGTCCCACAGGTCACCTACGTGAACGAGGTCGCGATCGAGGACGGTCACCTCCGGGCCACGCGGACCATCACCGGCGGCGAGGAGACGGTCCGCATCCCCATCCCGGCGGTGGCGAGCGTGGAGTACGGGGTCAACGATCCCCGCTTCCCCGACTTCAAGGCCAAGCGCCGCGCGAAGAAGGAGTGGGACGCTACGGTCTGGGACCACGAGGACCTCGACATCGATCCGTCCGTCCTGGGCCTCGAGGGCTCCTACACCGAGGTCGCGGGCCTCGAGTCCGTCGAGGCACCCGACCGCCTGGGCGAGTGGGTCGAGGGCGACCCCGAGGAGCAAGCGGCGGAGCTCGCTCAGGTCCTCGAGGACACCCTGGGCTGAGTTCCGGGCGAGGACCGCAAGCCCTCCGACCCGAGCCGGCCGAGGGCGTTCACCTCGTGACGGTCCCGATTCACTTCTCCCCTGTTGCAAAGGACGGAGAGCGTTCCACCCGGTGCGGTCACAGTTACAGCAGGTACAGCAGGTACAGCAGTTACAGCGGTCTCCGCAGTCTCCCGACGGGATCCCGTTCCCAGGGATCGGTTCTGTCGGGTTCGGTCGTCCAGGGACGGTCTCAGGGAATCAGAACGGTCGAAACGGACGACTCTCTACCCTGCCCCGTACCTTCAAGCCCCGCAGGCCCCAACCATCGAACGTGTCGTTCAGGACCAACAAGAAGGCGGTCGACTGCATGAACACCAGCTGCAAGTTCAACAGCAGTCGGACGTGCGGCTATCCGGGTCGCCTGGTCATCGACGCCGACGGCAACTGCGAGGTGGAGAGCGACCGCTTCGACCGCGATCGCTTCCCCTGAGTGTGCAACCGGCCAGGGTCCCAGCCACCTCCCACGGATCCGACGAGCCGGTCGCTCCCTCCCAGCGGAGGTTTGGGGAGCCGTTTTGCCCAACCACGTCTCTCCCTGCCGATCGCGATTCCCCCTTGTCGGGTTGATTATTGGTTTCCGAACTCCCACCCCCGTCGCCGATCACCCTCCTCCGGCACGTCGTCGATGATCGCCCCCGATCGCGAGACGATCACCGGCTCACGCCCCGAGAGACTGGCACGGAGGACGCCGAACCCGATGGCGGCGGCCAGGCCGGCCAGAACGAGTGACGCGCCCGGGACCGCCCGGCCCCACGCGGCGGCGCCGACGTATCGAAGGTATGGGGCCGAGACGGTCGTGGTCACCACGGTCACGACGGCGTACCCGAGCATCACCACCCCGACGACCCCGGCCAGGATCCGCGAAACCCAATCGCGCTTGACGAAGCGCCGTCCCTGTTGATCGCGGTGGACTCGGCGCGCAGATTCGTCGGCCCGGTCGACGACGAACTCGTTGCCGGCCTCGTCGGTCTGAAGCTCCCCTGGGGTGACTTTCATCGACCCATGTGTGAGTACGTCCCAAGGGACCAGATATCTATCGGCGACCTACCACGAATCCGGGGTTTGGCGTGTCGGAACTCACCCGGTCGCGTTGTAGGTGACGTGCACGTTCGCGACGACTGTCACCGGGCCGGAGTTGACGCTGGTGTCGGCCGCGCCGGCAGCGGCGGAGACGAAGGTCGTCTCCATCATGTAACGCGGGCCACGGACGTCGCTCGTCTGCACCCGGTGGACGCCCTCGATCTTCAGGTCTGCCTGCTGGGCGAGGGTCTCGGCCTGCCCCCGGGCGTTCTCCATGGCGTCGCGAAGCGCCTCATTGCGCAGTGTCTGGCGGGTCTCGCGGGACAACGTGAAGCGGACATCGTTGATGTTTGTCGCCCCGGCGGCGACCGCCCGGTCGATCACCTTGCCGACCATGTCGATGTCACTGACCTCGATGGAGAGCACGTGCCTGGCCTGGAAGACCGGCGAGCCGGTTTCCTTCCCCTCGACTGGTCGTGGCCGCTCGTCCTTGTAGATATTGTAATCTGTCGTGACGATCTGCGATTCGTTGATCCCGAGCTCCGTCAGGGCGTTCCGCACCGCCGTGACGTTCTCGGCGACCCAGGATCGGGCCGTCGTGGCGTTCGGTGACGTCGCCTCCACGGCGACCTCCAGGACCGCCTTGTCGGGTTTGGCCTTGGCCTGTCCGGTGGCGGAGACCGAGATCGTCTTCGTCGCGGTCGGTCCGTCCGCTGTCTGCGTGGCTGCCGGCGGTGAACCCCCGTCCGCATCGGCGAGGGCGACGGCTAGACCGGCGCCGCCGACCGCGGCGGCCAGTACCATCATCACCGTGACGAGTGCGATAGTCGAGCGTTGCATCACGGTCGGATGAAGGGTGGCACGGGAAATATGGATGCTGTAACCTCAAACGCTCATTGTTCCTATCCCCAGGACGGCCCTCATCGGTGAGTGGAGGTTCCATGACGCTGTCGTACAGCCCACAGCCCGGCCGAGAACCCCGGCTCACCCGCTTGCGAGGACGAGCCACGCGAGGAGGACCGCCAGCGCGCCGGTGGTCATGCTCGCCACGACGTGGATCCGGAGCCGGTCGAGAAGCTGGTGGGCGTTGGTGGTCACCTCGGTCACCTCGAAGACCTCTCCGCCCACCTCACACCGCGGGGAGAAGTCCATGGCCACGTGCAGGAAGATCCCCGCCCCGAACCCGAAGACGAGCCCGTTGACGACCGGGTCGCTGGGTATCGGGAGCACCGCCGTGAGGACGGCCGCTGTCCCGAACCCCGCCGCGGGGAGGAGGACCACGGAGATGGGCTTTCCCTGTCGGCTCAGGCGCTGCGCCGCCGCGTAGCCGGCCGGGCCCTTGTGCGAGACGATGGCCAGCCCGAGCAGCAGGCCCAGCTCGGGCATGGCGCCGTAGACGAGCCCGATGATGCTGCCCGCGGCGAACGCGTGCGCCCCGATCTCCAGGGTCGTGTGTTCGATGGGAAGGTCGGAGTGGGTGAGCCGGTGGCCGAGGGTGTGGCTCACGTAGCCCGCCAGGATGCCGAGGCCGATCCCCACGCCCCCGAACCCCGGATGGTGGGAGATCGCCGCCGGGACCAGGAACAGCGACGCGCTCAGGATCATCGCCCCGCTCGCGAGACCGTACCCCCACGCCGGGAGGAACGTCCGGCGGAGGCCGGAAGTCCGGACGCTCACGGCCGCCCCCGCCACCATCACCAGGAGACCGACCCACCCGATGACCACGACCTTCCACAGGGCCAGGGTGAGGCCCCACGCGGTGAGCCCCACGTAGACGGCCCCCATGGAGATCCCCAGGCGCGAGTAGGTTGCCATACCGGTGTATTGTCGGGGGAGCGCATAGGGGTTACGAACAGATGGACGGAGGTTAATAACAGTAATATTATACAATATCGTGGTCCGGACGCCCGAATGCTCCGGGCCACCAGCTCTCACCGGACACTTTCACTTTCACCCGGGTCGGCGACCGCTCTTTGTCCCCGGTCTCGAAACGCGGACGAGCGACCGATGGAGGCCCCACCGACCGTCAGGCTGGCCGTGGCCGCCCCAACCGTCGTCCTGGGGGCGACGGAGGCCCAACTCGTGGATTGGCGGGAGATGCACGACCCCGACGCGACACTCCTCGCGGGCGATGGCTCGGCGCCGCTGGCCGCCAGACGGCTCACGCGGGTTCTCGAGTGGCCGGGACCGGTCTGGACGTTGGGGGAGCGGGGAA
Organism: Halodesulfurarchaeum sp.; assembly: GCA_042218225.1. GTDB lineage: Archaea > Halobacteriota > Halobacteria > Halobacteriales > Halobacteriaceae > Halodesulfurarchaeum. The sequence continues at coordinate 9,321 of JBDGRH010000273.1, forward strand.
CGGGGACCGAATCTATAGGGTCCATCCCCGCTGGAGCGACCGGCCGGTCCAAAGGGAGGCGCACTCCGGGCGGTGGCTCAAAGGCCGTCGGGAGTGAGGAGTCGGAATCCGGGGATAGGGCCAACGAGACCGCCGGTGGAGCGAACGTATCCGCCGCTGGAGCGACCGAGTCCACAGGAGGACCGGCCGGATCCGCCGGACGCAGTGGGACCTTCCAGTTCCTCCGGGCACCGGATACCGCCGCCCTTCGGGGCCTCCCGGAGGTGGTCGTGGGTCTCGATGGCGGCGGAGAAGACCCGGCCCTCGTCCTCCTGACGGGGGCGCTCCAGCTCGACATCGATACCACGTCGCTCACCACGACGCTCGTCGGGGGAGACGTCCTCCGTTCCACCCTCTCCGAGGCGGACGGGCCGTGGGGTGCGGTCGTGGCGACGGGCCTGCCCGAGGGGTTCCGCGACCGTGTTGAAGGGGTTCCGCTCGTCGGGACGGGCGCCGCGGACGAGGACGAGCCAGCACTCCACGCGGTCGACGTGGACGCCCGCGGTCGAGTCCAGACACGTTCGGTTTCCCCGGACGATCTGGGTCTGGTGGCCCTCGACGGCGTGGGCGAGAACCGAGCGGCCCAGCTCCGGGAGGCTGGTCTGGCGAGCAGGGCGGCGGTGGCCACGGCGACGACCCGCGAGCTCGTCGACATCGAGGGGATCGGGGAGACGACCGCCAGGCGTCTCCAGCAGCGAGCGCGCGCCGTCGAGCGCGGACAGGTCGTGTACACCGGGACGGACCCGCTCCCCGAAGGGGAGCCGGTGTTCATCGATATCGAAACCGACGGCCTCCGGCCCACCATCACCTGGCTCGTCGGGGTCCTCGACGGCGATCCCGACGGGGGCCGGTATCTCTCCTTCTGCAACCGCGACCCGGACGACCCGGCTCGGGCCGTGGCGGACTTCCTCACCTGGTTCGACGCCAACGCCGCCGATCGGCCGCTGGTCGCCTATGCCGGGTGGTCGTTCGATTTCCAGGTCCTCCGGGACCACGCCCTGGAACACTGCCCGGGCCTGGAGTCGGCCGTGGCGGACGCATTCCGGTTCGACCCGTACCGCTGGGCCGTCGAGGAGGGGAACGCCATCCTCCCGGGAGTGACGAACCGCCTCTCCGACGTGGCCGAGGCCCTCGGATACGAGCGGACGGGGCCACCGCTCACCGGGGCGGCGGTCGCCAGGCGGTACCGGCGGTGGATGCTCGAGCGGACCGCCGCCGCGGAGCCGGACTGGGACCGCCTGGAGTCCTACTGCGAGGACGACGTTCGGGCGCTGGCGCACGTGTATCAGGCGCTGGAGTCGGCGGTCGACGGCCGGCCGCGGGGGAAGGGCGGCGAGGGCCGTGTGGGGCCGGACGGGACCGTCCAGGGAACGCTGGGGGAGTACTGAGATGGGGAAGACCCAGGATGGACGACCGACGGAACCGCTTTCCGGGGATATCCCGACTGCGGAGGGCTCGATCGTCCACCGGGCCACGCTCCCGTCGCGGGAGGGAGCATATCGCGATCCATCGACCGTTCTCCCGGCGGACCTTGCCGACCCCTTTCGCCGGGCCTACGGGCAACTTTTCGCCCATCAGGCCTCGGCGCTCGAGGCGCTTGCGGCGGGGGAGAACGTCATCGTCACCACCGAGACCGCCTCGGGAAAGACCTTCACCTACGCGCTCGAGATCGCGAGACGGCGATACCGCGATCCGGACACGACCGCCCTGCTGGTCTTCCCGACGAAGGCCCTCGCCCGGGACCAGGAGCGGGAGCTGAACGACCTGTATACTGCACTGGGCCTGGACCTGACCGTCCGCGTGTACGACGGGGACACGCCGACGGAGCGGCGCCGGCGCATCCGCGAGACCGCCGACGTCGTCATCACCAACTTCGTTGGCCTCAACGTCTATCTCCCCCATCACCGCCGGTGGGGCGCGCTCTTCGGCGACTGCGAGGTCGTCGCCATCGACGAAGCACACGCGTACACCGGGGTCTTCGGGATGAACGTCGCGTGGACGGTGCGCCGCCTGCGACGGGTGCTCGCCCACCACGGGGCCGATCCCTCCTTCGTCTGCACGTCGGCGACCATCGGGAACCCGGGGGAGCACGCCCGGCGTCTCACCGGCGAACCGGTCACCGTCGTCGACGAGGACGGGTCGCCGCGGGGCCGTCGGGACATCGCCTTCTGGCGGCCCCCGGCTGGGCAGGACGAGGTCGCCCCCGATGCCTCCTTCGCGGAGCGGTCGGCCGCCGGGAGCAATCCCGTCCGGGAGGCGGCGGGAATCCTCGCACATCTCGGCCTGGGTGGACAGCAGACGCTCATGTTCTCCCGGAGCCGGAAGAGCGCGGAGCTCGGGGCGAAGTACGCCCGCCGGGCGGCACGAGCCCACCCGAACGACGGCGAACTCGCGGTCGAACCGTATCACGCCGGCCTGGGAAAGGAGACCCGGCGGGGGACGGAGCACCAGCTCACCGCCGGCACGCTCGACGGCGTGAGCTCGACCAACGCGCTGGAGCTCGGGATCGACATCGGCTCGATGGACGCGACGGTGCTGACCGGCTATCCGGGCACCAGACAGTCCTTCTGGCAGCAGGTGGGCCGGTCGGGGCGGGGCGAGCGCGACGCCCGCTCGGTGTTCGTCGCCGGCGACGACGCCATCGACCAGTACCTCCTCGACGACCCCGAGTACGTCCTCGAGGGGCCGGTCGAGGACGCTGTCATCGGCCTGGAGAACAACCCCGTCTACGCCCAGCACGTCCTCGCCGCCGCGAACGAGCTCCCGCTCACCGAGGATGATCGTCCGTATTTCGATGGCGACCGGCTGGCCCGCGCGGTGGAGATGTGGCGGAAGGCCGGTCGGCTCGAGGGGGACCTCGTCCGGGGGGTCCGGTACACGGGTTCCCCCCGGCCCGAGGCCGATATCTCGATGTACGGCGCCGGGGGACAGGAGTTCGCCGTCGTCTGCGAGAACGGCGACATCGACATGGAGCCGGTGGCCAGGGAGCGTGCCTACCGGGACCACCACGAAGGGGCGCTGTTCCTCCACGACGGGGTCCAGTACGAGGTGACAGAGCTCGTCGAGGACGTCTCCCACCCGTATCTCACGGTGCGCGCGGTGGACGTGGACGCGTACACCGAGACCCACTCCGAGAAGCGCATCCGCGATCTCGAGCCCGAGGAGACGCGCGACCTGGGGGAGGGGTACCGGCTCGCCTGGGGCATGGGGACCGTGGAGATCGATTACACGACCTATCAGCGCCGGGCCATCGGCTCGGGACGCGCTCTCACCGGGCCGAGACCAACGGGCGTTCCGCCGATCGAGCTCCGAACGCACCTCGTCTGGATCGAGCTCCCGGCCGGACTCGAGGACGCCGTGGTGAGCGAGGTGACTGGGGCCTCCCCCGGGACCCTCTCGGAGGCCGAGGTCACGGAGGTGTTCGGCGGGGGGCTTCACGGGGCCGAGCACGGCATGATCAAGCTCGCCCCGCTCGAGCTCCGGATGGACGCTGGCGACCTCGGTGGCCTCAGCACTCCCCGCCATCACGAGACGGGCACCCCCGCCTGGTTCATCCACGACGCGGTGGACGGTGGGCTCGGGTTCGGCGAGCAACTCTACGGCCGGTTCGGGTCCCTCGGTCGGCGAACCCGCGCGCGGGTCGCTGCCTGCGAGTGCGAGGGGACGAACGGCTGCCCGGGCTGCATCATGGACGCCCAGTGTGGCAACAAGAACCGACCGTTGCACACCGCGGCGACGGTGGCGATCCTCGATCGGGTCCTGGAGCGCCTGTAGGGGCGGTTCTCTGGGGCGGCCTCAACCGGACGCATTCACGGGGGCGGCCTCAACCGGACGCATTCTCGGGGACGGTCCCGCTCCGGACGCATTCTCGAGGGCGGCCTCATCCGGTCGAATTCTCGGGGACGGTCCCGCTCCGGTCGAATATTTGGCCCGAACCCGGGTCCGAAAGCGCAATCCTTATCGTATCAATGCTATAATATATTATCGATACCCAATCTGGGTGGGCCGTCGTTCGTCTTCCCGGTTTTCGCCCTGGTCACCCTGGCCGGCCTCCCGGTCGTCGTCGGGCCCGCCCTGGCCCTCGTCCGGTTCTACGACCAGTCCGTCAGGCGGGCGTTCATGCTCACCAACGGGGCGGCGCTGGGGGGCGGTCTGATCCTCGTCATCGTCTGGGCCCTGCCGACCCTGTCCCCGGACTCGTTCGGGTTCTTCCGCCAAGTCGTACTCATCTACCTGGGAACGGCCGGGCTCGTGGGGATCGTCGTGGAGCTTCTCCCTCTGGGAATCGGGACGGTCCTCACCACCCGCTCCGTCGGCATCGAGGCGCGCCGGGCCGCCTTTCCCGTGACCGCCGCCTGGCTCGTCGGTGGGGTCCTCGGTGTCGGAATCGCCGCCCTTGTCCTTCCGGGATTCCTGGCCCTTCTCGGGGCACCCGCAGGAGCCCTCATCGGTGCGGTCCTCGGTGGGCCACCACTGGCACGTCGTTTGGTCGGATGACCGACGGGAGAACCCGGTGTGCCGATTTCCGACGGAGGAATCACCAATCTTACTCCGGTCCCCTGCACAGGAACGGCCATGACAGTCAGGGCGTTCGCTCCCGCGAGCCTCACGACCGTCTTCGTCCCGCGGGAGGCCGAGACGGGCTCTCTCGGCGTGAGCATGGCCCTCTCCGATGGGGTCACGGTCTCCCTGGAACCCGCCACTGAAACGGATGTCACCCTCGACGGCGAGCCGACGGCGGTCTCCCCCGTTAGCGGCGTCCTCGAGGCGCTTGGCGTGGATGCGGCCGTTGACGTCGTCCCCGAGATCCCCATCGGGTGTGGCTTCGGCGTCAGCGGGGCTGCCACCCTGGCAACGGCGCTCGCGGCCGCTGAGGCCGCCGGGCTCGACCAGGCCCGGGAGGAGCTCGTCCGGGCGGCTCACCGGGCGGAGCTGGCGGCGGGGACCGGCCAGGGTGACGTCTTCGTCCAGGACCGGGGCGGGCTGGTCTGGAACACGGGCGAGGGCGTCGGTCGTCTCCCAAGGGAGGCCCCGCTCGGATATTCCACAGTTGGATCGATCGATACCGCGGCGGTCCTGGCAGACGAGGCAGCACTGGAGCGCATCACCGCGGCGGGAACCACCGCCCTCGAGTCCTTCGATCCGGGAATGCCCCTGGCCGAGTGGTTCCCGACCGCGTGGTCGTTTGCCCGCCAGGCCGGGCTTCCGACGGAGCGCGTTCGCGAGACCGTACAGGCGGTCGAGGACGCCGGGGGGACGGCCACCATGGCGATGCTGGGCGAGACCGTGGTCGGAACCCCCGCTCCCGAGGTGTTCGAAGCGCAGACCTCGATTGCGCCGCAGGGTGCCCGACTCCTGTGAGTTCTCTGTGTTCGAGCCATGTTGGCGAACAGGCATTTGTAATCGGGTGCTCGCTCCCGGGGGCGCCCACCGATTGGAACGTTGATCGAACGAAAAACCCGGACGCCCCGGGGCTCGACAGGGGGGTGGTCTCTCGGGTTGCCTTCAGCCGAGCGCCGGGGACAGCAGGTGGCGATTCCACCGGAACAGGCCCGTACTAGCCCTACCCGGATTCGAGCGGGGCAGTCGCCCGAGCCGCCATCTCGAGCACGTCGTCGAAGAAGCCGAGGGTGTCGTGCGGACCCGGATGGGCCTCCGGGTGGTACTGGCGGGTGATGATGTCGAGGGCCTCCGATTCCGCGCCCTCGGGCGTGTCGTCGTTGACGTTGACCTGGGTGATGGCAAGGTCGCCGGGGTCGTCGACCATGTACCCGTGGTTCTGCGTGGTCATGACGACGCGCCCGGTCCGCTCGTCGAGGACCGGCTGGTTGACCCCCCGATGGCCGAAATCCATCTTCTCCGTGCTCCCGCCCAGTGCCCGGGCGACGATCTGCATCCCCAGGCAGATCCCGGCGATGGGGAGGTCCCCGGCGACGTGCTCGACGAGGTTCTCCGCGGCCTCGAACGTTGCCGGGTCCCCCGGGCCGTTGGAGATGAACAGGAGGTCGGGATCGACCGCCCGGACGTCCGCCGGGGTCGCATCGTGCGGGAGGACGTGGACGTCCGCGCCCCGACTCGTGAGGGAGTCCACGATGCTGCCCTTCGTGCCGCAGTCGACGAGGGCGGTGGTCGGTCCGTCTCCCTCCCCGCGGTGGACCGCTGGCGAGTCCACGCTGACCCGGGCCCCGATGTCCTTGATGTCGCTCATGTGTGGGCAGGACGCGAGGTGCTCCCGGGCTGCGTCGGGGCTCGCGTCGGGCCCGGCCGCGATCCCACAGCGCATCGCCCCGCGGTCCCGGATGGAGAGGACGAGATCCCGGGTATCCACCCGGTCGATGGCCGGGACACCCTCGTCCGCGAGCCACGCCGCGACGTCGTCGGTGAGCTCCCGGGCGAGGACCGCGTGCGGGTGGACCCGGTCGGACTCGAATCGCTCGGCTCGGACGCCGTAGTTCCCGATGAGGGGATACGCGAAGGTGAGCACCTGGGCCTCGTAGGAGGGGTCGGTGAGGCTCTCCTCGTAGCCGGTGTAGGGAGTGGTGAAGACCAGCTCGCCGTGGGCCTCGCCCGGGGCACGCGCCCGGCCCTCGACCACCTCGCCCGTCTCCAGGGCGATGTAGGCGTCCGACATTACGAGTTTCAAACGGAGAGCGCCCTATAAGCGTTGCTTTCGAAGCAGACTTTCGAAATTCGAAACACCGAAGGGGGTCGGGGGCGAGCGTCCGGGCATGGACGACATCGACCGGGACATCCTCGACGTCCTCCGGCGGGACGCCCGGACGCCCTACACGGAGATCGCCGACCGCATCGGCGTCTCCGAGGGGACCGTGCGGAATCGGGTGGAGCAACTCCAGGAGTCCGGCGTCATCGAGCGCTTCACCGTCTCGACCCGGACCGGGAACGTGAAGGCGATGGTGGAGATCGGCGTGGCGGTTGACGTGAACACGCATCTGGTCTCGGATCGGATGGCGGAGTGGGACGAGGTGGACTTCGTCTGGCAGGTCTCGGGCGAGGAGGACATCGTCCTGGTGGTCGACGCGGCCGATACCGAGGGGCTGAACCAGCTCATCACGAAGGCCAGAGAGCAGGACGAGGTCGTGAGCACGAAGACGCGGCTGATCCTGGACGAGAAACTGGGCTAGATCGCGTATCTCGAGTGGTTGAGGGTGGGTAGCTCCGGAGTTGTTTCCGTCAAGGGATGGCCATGTTTTCCACCCGGTGTCGGATCACTAGTTCGTGGATATTCTAGAATATGGGAAAACCGCAACCGCCACGAGTTGAACGCCCCCGGCCGTCTGCAATAGTGTGGTCAACCGCAACCGCCACGAGTTGAAACCCCTCG
>JBDGRH010000264.1:0-16672 GCA_042218225.1 Halodesulfurarchaeum sp.
GTCATGATGAGGCCGATCCCGAACAGCTCCTCGTCCTCGGCGATGGCGCCCATCGCCGCGGCACCGATCCCTCGCTCGGCGATGCCCGCACCGAGTGCCGCGAGACCGACCGCGATTGCTGCGCCGGCCGTCGGGGGGATGGCCGGGCCCGCCGCGCCAGCTTCCTGTGCAAACAGACCGATCGTGTTCGCGAGTGTATCGAGCATGGGTATGGGTTACTCAGTCCTCAGTGGTGTAGCGTCGTGTATATCCGAACGGTTCGTAGTTCGACCCACCGCCCTCATAAAACTTCCCAAAGAACTCCACGTATTCGAGACGTACAGCCTGTAAGCCGGCACTTGTGATGCCAAGCGCCAGGACGAGGAGGTGGCCCAGCACCAGGATGACGATGCCCGCGATCACCCCGGCCGCGCCCGAGTGCAGGAGGCCACCGAACGTGATGCTGGTGACCTCGTGCCCGTGGACCACGTCGCCGACGTGGGGCATGTGAGTGAGACCGAAGTGCCACGTCGCATCCTCCCCGTGACCGGTGACGTACACCCCGAAGAACAGCAGGTTGACGACGAACGCCATCCCCGCCTTCGCGAGGAGGACAGCGGCGATCCGGGTGTACGAGAGCACGTTCACGAGCACGTTGAGGCTCTCGAGCGCCCCGACACCGCCCTCCCCGAGCAGGAGGAGCACGAATCCGACCCCTGCCGCGACGAGCCCAACCAGGCCGACGACCTCCGGGAAGCCCCCGAACCCGAGCGCGTAGGCGACCTGGTCTGCCGCCACCGTCCCGTCGCCTGGGAGGGGTGCACCCTCCCGATTGAACACGGCGTACAGCAGATCGGGCTTCGCGGCCGCCGCGTGGCGGCTGAATATCCAGGTCCACAGGCCGAGCATCAGCACGGCCCAAGACCCGTTCTCGAGGAATGCCGTCTTCGGGCCGTGGGGCAGCTCGTTGACGAAGCCCAGAAGGTACCCGACCGTGAGGTGGATGAGCGCGATGAAGAGTGTCAGGAACAGCCACGCCTGGGCGTAGGCAAGGAAGTTTGGCTGGAGGCCCTTGTGCATCGGCGGATGGCCACCCCAGAGGACATCCCCGACCAGGTGGAGTCCGAAAATCTCCCCGTAGAGGATCCCGAAGAGGACCGTGAATGCCCCTGACCAGACCGCGATCCCGCCGAGACTCCGCAGGCCGTCGCTCTCGGTCCGGCTGATCAGGGCGTATCCGACCCCGGCATACAGCAGGCCGTACCCGACGTCCCCGATCATGAACCCGAAGAACGCCGGGAAGGTCAAAAGGAGGATGACGGTCGGATCGACCTCCCAGTACCGCGGCCGGTTGATGGCCCGCACGAGGAGCTCGAAGGGTTTGGCGATTTTCGGATTGTCCAGGATCACGGGGGGCTGGTCACCCGACTCGAACTCGACGGCACCGCCATCGGCGGCCACCTCGGCTGACTTGCCCGTCTCCGCTGTGGGAGAAGCGTCACCCGTATCGGCCGTGTTTGCATCATCGCCCGCCCCACCACCCTCCCCCGCACCGGATCCGTCATCCTCGTCGGCGTGGCTGGGGGCGTACTCCCGGTGGTCGGCGACCGCTATCTGGTCCACGTCGACCCGCCCGTCGGCTGCCTCCATCACCGTGGTCTCGAACTCGCCGTAGCGCTCGGCGGGGATCCATCCCTCGGCCACGAACGCGTGCTCGGTCGTGGCGAACTGAAGAGGGATTTCGCGCTTCTGGACGGCGATCGTGAGCGTCTCCTCGGCGGCGAGGAGGAACCCCGCGTACTCCAGCCGGAGGTCCTTGAGCTCCGCCTGGATCCGCTCCAGCTTCGACTCCAGACGCTGGCGCTCGTGCCGGAGCTCCTCGAGGTACGATTCGGGATCGCCCGTCTCATCGGGGATCTCCAGCCGCTCGATCTCCACCCCGACGAGGACGTCGTCGAGGACCCCGTCAGCGTCTCCCTCCGGGTAGGCGAATGCCGCGAACACGCCGTCCCCAGTGAAGACTCGGTGCGCATCGATCGCCTCGGCGTCCTCGAGCGCCGACTCGACCGCGTCGACGTCGCCTTCTCCGACGACTACCTCCAGGGATTCATAGCCCTGGAGCAGGTCCAGGTCGATCCCCAGCTCGACGAACGGTTCGGCGGCCTCGATGCGGTCCGCCACCGCGTTGAGCTCGCTCTCGACGGTGGCGCGGCGGTCGTCCCGCTCGTTGACGGTGATGCGGATGTCCTCGAGCTGGCGCTCGAGCGCCTCGTCCGTCACGATCCTGGTCGGCCCGGCGTCCTCCTCCGTGACGTCGAGGATGGATTTCAGCGAGCGGACCGTCACCAGCTTGTCGGAGGCCTCCTCGGCCCCCTCGAGCGGGGACCCGGTGTCGAAGCCCTCGATGTCACCGTCGTAATCCGAGAAGTGGACCAGCTGGAGGTCGTGGATCGCCTCGATGACGTCTCCCATGACCTGGCGGGAGCCCGCCACCGAGACCTTGCTCATCCGCTCAGGCCTGAGCATGCACCGCCTCCTCGAACCGCTCGATCGCCAGCTCCACGGCATCCTCGATGTTCGATTCGGCCTCCTCCTCGAGTCTGGCCCGCTTTTCGCGTCCCTCCTCGAGGATCTGCTCGCGCTCCGACTCGATCTCCTCGCGGGCCTCGGCGAGACGCTCCTCCTTCAGCTCGGCCGCCTCCGCCTCGGCGGCCTCGACGATCTCCTCGGCCTCCGCCTCGGCCTCGGCGATGATCTCCTCGCGTCGCTCCCGGGCCGCAGCCACCGTCTCCTCGGCGTCCGATTCGGCCCGTTTGATTGCCTCTAGAACCTCTGGCCTCGGCATCGGGTTTCTGCGGGCATGTACCCACACCGTGTATTTGGGCGTTGCGAAAGCTCGCAGGGGGATGTACGTCCACATTCCTGGCCGCCGGGGCGGATCCCCAGCCGATCGTCCGGATCGTCCAGTTTCTGTTCTCCTGAGACGGGTAGAATGTCTGGCCCGTCGATTCGGCTGGGGTAGCCCGAACGTGGCACCTATCCCACGTGCGAACCGGGAGCGGAAGGGCTATTGCCCTTTACAGGTAAACGGACGCTGATGGGTGTCCTGGAGCACAAATCGCGGGCTCGATGTTTCTACCGGTATCTCTCGAAGGTCTACGATCGGGTCAACGCATTCGTCTTCACGGAGCCGATGCGGGCGGAAGCCGTCCAGATGCTCGAATTGAGCGGGGAGGAGTCGGTCCTCGACGTCGGCTGTGGCACCGGGTTCGGCACGGAGGGGCTGGTTTCCAAATCGGACTCCGTGTTCGGCCTGGATCAGAGTCCCCACCAGCTCGCCAAGGCAAGAGAGCGCCTCGAGGGGACGGGGGTCGGGTTCTCCCTCGGTGACGCCGAGAACCTCCCGTTCCGGGACGACAGCTTCGATGCGGCCTGGTCCTCGGGGTCCATCGAGTACTGGCCGAATCCGGTCGAGGGTCTCCGGGAGCTCCGTCGCGTGACCCGCCCGGGGGGGCGAGTGGTGGTCATCGGCCCGAACTATCCCGACTCGCGTGTCGGGCAACGCCTCGCAGACGCCATCATGCTCTTCTACGACGTCGAGGAGGCCGACACCATGTTCGAGGAGGCCGGCTTCGAGGGGATCAGGCACCGCGAGCTCTCCTCGCGGTACAAGTCGGACCTGGCGATCGCCTCGCTAGGTCGCGTCCCCGTCGACTGAGGTCGTCGCCACCGCGAGCGTCCGCTGGTGGGAGACGATCTCGACGCGGACGCGGTCACCAGGTGAGAGCGAGGGGGCGTTGGACTCGGCGATTATGAACGAGGCGCGCTCACCGACAGACCAGTTCTGATCCGCGGCCACGTTGAAGGGACCGGTCGGTCCAGGGCGAAATCCCGTCGTCGAGAAGAACGGGACCGGGGGCTGAATCTGGAGGGGCTGTCCATCGACGAAAACCCGGACCTGGACCGCGTCCACGTCGACCGGTTCTCCGCCGCGGTGGGTGAGGGCGATCTCGCCGGAGGACGAGGCCGTCGCGGAGAGCGTCGTGTACTTGGGCTGGACGGCTGGGATCGACCCACCGTGCACGACCAGTGCCAGCGCGGCAACCAGGCCCACAGTTACCAGGACGAGCATGACCGATCCGATGACTGGGGAGACGGCTCGGGACACGCCACTGGATGGTCCGGTCCTGGTATTTGAAGTCTCGTGCGACAGGCGGTCGCCTGGGCGTCACTGACACATCGGGGAGACCCGGTACAGTGGACATCTCTCAATCCGTCGAGACGCGAAGACGCAATTCGAGGGCGCCACGCGTGGCGGTCACGTTGAAGCTCCCATGGGGACTGATTCCCCAGACGACCCCGTCCCCGCCTGTCGCCCCGACGAGGGTGCCGTTGATGACGACCCGAGCCGCGCGGGGGGCGCCGGTCGCATTCGTCACCTGGACCCGGATTGGCCCACCCGCGTAGGTTCGAGAGACGGAGAGGGTCGTGTTGTTCACCGTGGTCGTCGCCGCCGTGGCGCTCGGGAGGGCGGCGAGGGTCTTGATCTGGTACTCCCGGTAGATCAAGCCGCTCGAGGTGTCGAGCAGCCCGGTCAGGCTCCCGTGCCCGAACGTCTTCTCGAACTCGAGGACGTCGAGCCCGATGGAGTTGATCCGCACGCCCCCGCTGGTGTTCCAGGCCCAGGGATAGATCTCGGCGAGTCTGGCCTGCGCGGTGCCCAGATTGGGGCTTCCAACCAGCGTGTCGCGGTGGTCGGCCCGGTAGGCCTCCCTCGCAAACGACCCGTCGCGAAGCTGGGCGAGGACCACGCCATTTTCCGAGACCGCTACGAAGGTGCGCACCGACGTCCCCTCCCCGTGCACCGACGCGGCCAGCCGGTTCCGGATGGGGCCCTGGAGGCCCTGGAGATCGGCCCGGATAGAGCCCACCCGTCTGGCCACCGCTGATCCCCGAGAGGCCAACTGCTCGATCGTGGAGAGGGTCGAGAGGAGCTGTCTCGCCCGAAGGTCCACCTGTCCGAGCACCTCGAGGTAGGTCTTCGCGGAGAGGCGCCCTGCGATATAGTCACTCCTCGCCCCCCGCTCCCTTACGATCAACCGCGCCGCGGTGGCGGCGACCCGCTCGGTCGCGTTCCGGAGGACCCGGCGCTTCGCGTCGGCGGTCGGGGCCTCCTGGTATCGGCGCTGGACGGTATATCGAGCGAGTCGGCCTCGCAGGGCATGGGCTTGGGTCGAGAGGGCTCGCGTGACCACGAGATCGGCGCTCGCGAACCCCGATGCCTGGATGCGATCAAGGACCAGTACGTCGGTGGTGTTCGCGGAGATGCCCTCTGCGGTCACATTCTGTGCCCGCTGTTGGGCCTCCGCGTGGGGCGCGGCTCCGGCAACGGAGAACCCGGAGAGGAGAAGGAGGAGGGCAAGAGCAAACGCGGGGATCGGGCGGGCCATGTTCCGGGATTCGACCCGGGGTGCTAAAAGCCATACGGAGCAGCGCCTCCATCGACCGTGAGAGTATCGCGGCTCGGCCCGATGGAGCCAATAGAAAGTACTTTGCCCGAGCGCCGGCGACGACTCCACAATGCGACGGGCCGCCCTCCTGGTCGTCGTCTTGGTCCTCCTCTCCCTTCCCGCACTGGGTGCCGCTCCGGCTGTGGCCGTCCCGAGCGACGGCGACACGGTCATCCGAATCCACGTCCAGCCGGATGGGGACGCTCGATGGGTCATCGCCGTCCGGTTCCCGCTCAACGGCACCAACGAGACGGCCGCGTTCGAGCGCCTCCGGGCCCAATTCGTCTCGGGGGAGAACGACCAGTTCCTCGGCGTGGACCTGTTCCGGGAGGCCGCCCGGCGGGTCTCCGAGCGGACGGGGCAGGAGATGCAGATCACTGCCGTGAACCGGACCGGTCGTATCATCGCGGAGAACGGAACCCGCATCGGGGTCCTCACCCTTCGCTTCCGCTGGACGAACTTCGCCCAGACGGAGGGAACTACCATCTCCGTCGGGCAGGCCTTCGCCGGGGGCTGGTTCGGGAACCTCGAGGCGGATCAGCGGCTCGTGATCGAACCGCCTGCGGGCTACCAGGTCCAGACCGCCAGGCCATCCACTGACATCGTCGGCGGGGCGCTCCAGTGGGACGGTCCACAGCGATTCCAGGCGGGCGAGCCGGCGATCCAGTTCAGGCCGGCCACGACCCCAACCCCGACGCCGACCCCGACACCGACCCCCACCACCCCATTCCAACCCACCACACCTCCCCGCGATGGGATCCCGTGGGATATGGCCGCTCTTGGATTCGCCGCCCTCGTTGTGGGTGGACTCGTCCTCCTCGCCTGGCAAGGGGGCTATCTCGGGGGCGCGACGGAACCCGAGGACGAAGGCCCGTCGAGTGGGTCCCCGCCGCCTGAAACGGCGACGGCGGAGGGGGAATCCGAGGGCGAGCCGACGGGAGCCCCGACGGGGCGGGAGCACGAACCGGCGGACACCGAGTTGCTTTCGGACGAGGAGCGCGTCGAGCGCCTCCTCAGACGGCACGGGGGCCGGATGAAGCAGGCGCAGATCGTCGAGGAGACACGGTGGTCCAACGCGAAGGTCTCCCAGCTCCTCTCGTCGATGGCCGAGGAGGGGCGGGTCGAGAAGCTCCGGATCGGCCGGGAGAATCTGATCTCGCTGCCGGAGTACGAGGATGAGGAGTGAGACTGCTGGCGGAGGATGAACCGCTGAACTCTCCGCACCGCCCGAAGCGCCCGTCACGGGGTTGAAACTCCTTTCACCGAGTCGGGCATTTCACAAACGTTTACCTCACGCCGTCACAACCGGGAGGCTGATGAAGGTTCTCGTCACCGTCAAGGAGGTGGCCGAGGCAGCGGAGGACTTCGAGATCGCGGGAACCGCGATCGAGGAGACCTACCTCGAGTACGACCTCAACGAGTGGGACGACTACGCCGTCGAGGAGGCCGTCCAGCTCCAGGAGGCCGGCGTGGCCGACGAGGTCGTCACCGCGACCATCGGTCCGGAGCGCGCCGAGGAGACGATCCGCATGGCGCTCGCCAAGGGTGCCGACCGCGCCATCAGGGTCTGGGACGACGCACTCGCCGACCAGTCGCTCATCGACGTGGAGACCAAAGCCGAGATCTTCGCCCGCGTTGTCGAGACGGAGGAGCCCGACCTCGTCCTCACCGGCGTCCAGTCCGGGGACCTCAGCTTCGGCGCGACGGGCGTCGCCCTCGCCGAGCGGCTTGGCTTCCAGTGGGCCGCGGTCGTCAACGCCCTCGATATGGACGTCGACGAGGGCGTCGCGCACGTGCGCCGCGAGCTAGAAGGGGGCGTGGAGGAGGTCACCGACGTCACCCTCCCAGCCGTGTTCACCATCCAGACCGGCATCAACGAGCCCCGGTACGCCAGCCTCCGAGGCATCAGACAGGCCCAATCCAAGGAGATCGCCCCGCACTCCCTCGACGACCTCGGCCTGTCGGCCGAGGACGCCGCCTCCGAACTCGCGCTCACGGAGATGTACGAGCCGGAGGCCGAGGGGGAGGCCGAGTACCTCGAGGGCGACCCCGGGGAGCAGGCCGCACAGCTCTCCGAGGTCCTCCAGGAGACGGGGGTGGTGGGCGAATGAGCGACGTCCTCGCGGTCGCGGAGCACCGCCGCGGCGAGCTCCGCGACGTGAGCTTCGAGCTGCTCACCGCCGGGCGCGACCTGGCCGACGCCGCCGGTGGCGACCTGCACGTGGCAGTCATCGGCGGGGACGTGGACACGTTCGCGGAGGATCTCAATCGGGAGGGCGTCGACCACATCCACACGGTGGACTACGGCGAGGAGTTCAACCACGACGTCTCCGTCCAGGCGGTCGAGGCGCTGTTCGAGCACCTCTCGCCCACGTACGTCCTCATGCCGAACACCGTGAACGGTCTCGATTACGCGCCGTCGGTCGCGATCCGTCTCGACCTGCCGCTCGTGACTGACGTCGTGGGCCTGGACGTGGACGGCGAGACGCTCGTCGCCAACCGCGAGATGTACGGATCGAAGGTCGAGACCACGATCGAGGTGGCCGACGGGCCGTTTGCAGTCACCGCAAGGGGTGGAGAGTGGCCCGCCGCCGAGGGGGTCACCGAGGCCGAAGTCACCGCCTTCGACTTCGAGCCGGACGAGTCTGCCATCGGCTCGACCGTCACGGGCTTCGAGGAGGTCGCCGCCGGCGAGGTCGACATCACGGAGGCGGACTTCCTCGTCTCCATCGGGCGGGGGATCGGCGAGGAGGAGAACCTGGAGCTCATCGAGGAGCTTGCCGACGCCGCCGGGGGGGTCATCTCCGCCTCCCGCCCGGTCGTCGACAACGGCTGGCTCCCGAAGGGCCGGCAGGTGGGTCAGTCGGGCAAGACCGTCACCCCGGACGTGTACCTGGCCATCGGCATCTCGGGCGCGGTCCAGCACGTGGCGGGGATGAAGGGGGCGGACACCATCATCGCCATCAATACGGACCCGAACGCGCCCATCTTCGACATCGCCGATTACGGCATCGTCGGCGACCTCTTCGACGTCGTCCCGGAGCTCATCGAGGAGCTCAGCTGAGGCTGGCTCCTCGGGGAACTCGGCTGTGAGCAGGGTGTCGGGGTCTGCATCGAATCTCGGAGGACCCTGAGGCTGAATGACATCGCTGGACCGAGGAGCGTCGCTGCCCCGGCGAGGAGCAGACCTGTCCACCGGTATCCACCGCTTCCGGTCAATCCCTCGGTGGGAAGGTGGCCGCTCGGCCGAGGGTTTATATCGGGAGACCGGACCATCCGGGTTCGTGCGGTAACCCGAAACCCCGGCCGGTTCGCGGTTGCGCGGCCACCCGTCCGGGACGACGACCGGCCGCCTGCCCGCAACACACGAATCGGTTCCTCCTGCGGGATTCGGGACCAGGCTCCGTGGCGGTAGGTATTTCAGCGGGTGTGCCAAAGACCCCGGCGATGGAGTACGTGGAGGCCCGGCGCGAGGCCATCGAGGGGCGCCTCCGGGAGGTGGTGGCGGACGTCGAACCGCCCGAACTCGAGGCCGAGCTCGAGCACGTGGTGCTCGCCGGGGGGAAGCGCGTCCGGCCGACGCTCACGCTGCTCTCCTGCGAGGCCGCCGGGGGCGAGGTCTGGACGGATGGCGTCGGCGAGCTGGACCTGGGACCCCACGGCGAGCTCGCGCTGGACTTCGCGGTGGGAGTCGAGCTCGTCCACAGCGCCTCACTGGTGGTCGACGACATCATCGACCGGTCCCGGCTCCGCCGGGGGACGGAGAGCGCCTGGGCCGAATTCGGCCACGGGCCGGCCATCGTCGCCAGCGACGGCCTGCTGGGCGAGGCCTTCGCCCTCTTCTCGACCGACGCCCGCGCCACAGAGTCCGTCTCGGAGGCGCTCGTGGAGCTGGGCGAGGGCGAGGCACACGAGCTGGTCGACCAGCCCAGCTCCGAGGAGGAGTACATGGACCTCGCACGCCGGAAGACGGGCGCGCTCTTCCGGACCGCGGCGGAGCTCGGGGCCATCGCCGCCGACGCCGACCCGGCCACCATCGACGGGTTCGGGGAGTACGCCGAGCGGGTGGGCATCGCCTTCCAGATCCGCGATGACGTCCTGGATTCGGTGGCGGACAGCGACGACCTGGGGAAGCCGACCGGTCACGACGACGCGATGGAGCGCCCCTCGATCGTCCGGGTGACGAGGAAGTCCCCCGAGGCGCTCACCAGGCGGGCGAGACAGGAGTCCGAGCGGGCGCTCTCCGCCCTCGACAGGCTCGATCTTGGCGACGGCGAGGCCCGCCGCTATCTCCGGGACCTGGCGGTCTTCGTCGTCGACCGGAACCGGTAGTCGCCGACCCCCGGGTCGGGCATGCAGACCGGACTACTCCGTTCCTCACGCGGTCTTCGCCCACCGCGACTCGACGACCGCGAAGGTCAGGGTGCTCAGGACGCTCACCAGCGTGCCGGCCGTCAGCACCGCCGCGAGGATCCGGAGGGACACCTGCCCCAGGAAGAACGCACTCACCGTGTGGAGGACGGCGGCGATGGCCAGGACGTAGAAGGGGGCGTTCATGTACCGCCACCGGAAGTGCCCGGAGAGGTACTCGTCGGTGATCTGTCCCAGGCTCGTCGTCAGCCCCGCCGCGGCGAACCAGCGGACCGCCCCGTAGAACAGCGCGGCGATGACCGTCCCCACGCCGGTCGGGCCCGACGCCTGGACCCGCTGGAGGGAGTTCATCCCCTCCACCCCGCCCACGACCAGGAGCGCTGCGGCGACGACGTAGGTGATGAGCGTCACCCGGCCGGTGTACAGGCTCTCCCGGGCCGTCTCCACCAGATTGTCGACCGTCTCCTCGAGGCCGAGACCCCGGAACAGGGCGTACAACCCCAGGATCGCGGAGCTGATGCCGAGAACCGCCCCCGGGAGGCCGAGCATGTCGGCGAGCACCGCGAGGGGGTAAATGAGCAACAGCACCCCCAGCGGAACGAGGATGGTCCCCCTGGTCTCGGGGTCGTCGAGCACCTGCTTGATGGTGTAGTACATCGACTCGAGGTCCTGTGCCTGCCGGACGACCACCCGACGGACGGAGTCGATGGGGACCCGCGACCGGATGACCGGCACGACGCTCTCGTCCTGTGCGCCGTCGGTGACCACGATGGCCGTGACGGGATCCGACGTCTGCAACATCGCCAGCACCTCGTCCACCTCCTGGCCGACCGCCCGATTGGCCGCCACGTCACCCCGCTCCTCGCCGGTCACGGCGGCCAGCGTGACCGGCTCCTCCGCGGCCAGGCTGTCGTGGAGGTGGACCCCCTCGAAGAGGACGTTCACGTCGCTGTCCTCGGGGTCCGCCTCCGCGAGGGCCACCGCGGCGTGCTCGACCTCGTTCCGGCCCATGACCGGCGTCGGAATGCCGGTCTTGCGGCCGAGGTCGTCGTCGAGGTCGACGCACAGGACCAGCAACATCACCCGAGGGTACGGGGGCGTGTCGTTAAGGGTCTTCGGGGGCAGGGGGGTTCTTCGGTGTCCGGGCGGGATTTGGGGGTCGGGCGAGGTTAGGGCAGACGCTCTTCTTCCCTGTCCCTTTCTCCCTCGAACGAGAATGAACGCCGATTCAATCGTACCGCTGCCCCGGGCTCCCGACCGCTCGGCTTTTCAGCGCGAGTCCACTACCAGGACAGCAGATGATCTCGAGGGGCTGTGAGCAGTGTGCCCGCGGCGCCAAGATGGTGCTTTTCGTCTATGGCTACTGCGACCAGCGGGACTGCTTTTACTGCCCCCTCTCGGAGAATCGCAAGAACGTCGATCGGGTGTTCGCCAACGAGCGACCCGTCGAATCGGACGCCGACGTCATCGCGGAGGCGAGGAAGATGGACGCGCTCGGGACCGCCATCACCGGGGGCGAACCGCAGGAGGTGCTGGACCGCACGACCCGATACATCTCCCTCCTGAAGGAGGAGTTCGGCCCCGACCACCACATCCACCTCTATACAGGGATCACCGGCGGTCGGGAGAACATGCGGCGGCTGGCGGAGGCGGGCCTCGACGAGATCCGCTTTCATCCACCGCTCGCGCTCTGGGGAGACCTCCACGGGACGGCGTGGGAGGAGATCCTCTACGTGGCCCGCGAGGAGGGACTCACCCCGGCCTTCGAGATCCCGGGGATCGAAGCCGAGACCGAGTTCCTCGAACTCGTCGACGACGGCCCGGCCGAATTCGTGAACGTGAACGAGTTCGAGATGAGCCAGGGCAACTACCGCCGGATGCAGGCCGCTGGATACGAGCTCCAGGACGAACACATGAGCGCAGTCGAGGGCTCCAGAGAGGCGGTGCTCTCCGAGCTGGGCAGTCACCCGAAGGTGTACTTCTGCACGAGCGTCTTCAAGGACGCCGCCCAGCACCGAAACCGCCTCCGGCGGATGGCCGAGAACGTGCGTCGCCCGTTCGACGAGGTGACCGACGACGGGACGCTCGTGTACGGCGTGACCGCCACCCCGGCAGCACGGTTGGAGGACCTCGGCGTCCCCGGCGAGTACTACGAGGTTCGGGACGGCCACGTGGAGGTTGCGTGGTGGCTCCTCGAGGAGATGGTCGAGGAGGGAGACGTGGACGACGGCGCCGTGATCGAGCGCTATCCGACCCACGACGAGCAGGTCGTCGAGCGGACGCCGCTCACCTGACCGTACGGGGGGCGTGGACGTGGCCGGGATCGGACGATCGAAGGAGGGTTTCAGGAGTGGAATCGAGTGGCGGGTGGAGTTTGAGAGGATGCAGCCGCCCGGGCCTGCCACTCGTTCCCGTTAGAAGATGTTCGCCTGCCGGTAGACGGAGATCCCGGTGTTCGTGATCTCGTAGGGCTTCGTCTCCCGGGAGTGATTCGCGTCCCGGATCTTCTGGATCTCGATGGCCAGGCGGGTCTCCCGGAAGTCGTCCGGTCTGACGTACCGGAGGACGAAGACCGCGTCGGTGAGGTACTCGATGATGCCATACCGGGAGGCGTATGGGTTGTCCTCGTCGGCCTCGCTGGTGAGCATCGTCGTCACCCCGGCCTCCTTGAGCGAGCGCGCGAAGTCGTAGATCTCGGTCCGTCGGGTCGCCTGCTGGTCGTACATCATCTCGAGCAGCGAGACCGAATCGAGGACCAGCCGCGACGCGCCGAAGTCCTCGACCAGTCGGGGGAGCTCGTTCCGGATGCTGGTGAGGCTGTTTGCCATGTCGACCGGGTCGAGGTCGATGACGGCGAGGTCGCCCGCCGCCTCGGCTGCCTCGAACTCCCAGCCCTTCTCCCGAGCCGTCTGGAGGATCCGCTCGCGACTCTCCTCGAGACTGATGAAGACCGCCCGCTCGTCGTTCTCGAGTGCCCGCTGAAGAAACTGCAGGCCGAAGGTCGTCTTGCCCGTCCCGGCCCCACCAACGGTGACGATGAGCGAGCGCTTCGGGACCCCACCCTGGATCATCTCGTCGAGGCCCTCGATCCCCACGTCGATGCGCTCGAGCTCCGTCCGATACTCCTCCGCCTCGAAGCCTGCCGCGGAATCGTCCCCCAGATCGAATCCGAACTGCTCCTGCCCGCCCTGGTCCACGTCGAACTCCGGTTCCCCTTCAAAGGGGTCTTCGGGACCGCTCACGGCTCCTGGCTCGTCGGCCGCTCCCCCGGGTTCGTCGGCCGCTCCTCCGGATTCGTCGGCTGCTCCCCCTGGTTCGTCGGCCGCTCCCCCGGGTTCGTCGGCCGCTCCTCTCTCGAAGGCCGATTCGAGATCCGCGACGTCGGTGCCCCCCGCCGATGGACCTGACTCCACCTCGTCGGGTGTTCCGGGTCCCGCATCCGACCCAGTATCCATCGCGTCTTTCGTTTCGTCGGCGTCGCCGGCGGGCTCGGCGTCCTCCCCATCACCACGCTCGTCAGGGCCCTGGTCCTCGCGGTCCGCATGGTCTTCCAGGTCTTCGGTCCCCTCCTCGTCCTCCTCGAGCGCACGCTCGAACCAGTCATCGTCGTCGGCGGACGCGTCCTCGGCCATGGCATCACCGTGGTGATGGGTCCGGCGGCGTCGCCGGAACCATGTGGTGACCTCCGGCATACCAACAGAAGTACCTTTCCCGTGTGTCGCCTTTTTGTGCCCCGGCGTCCTCCCTCCAGGTATGCGCGTCGGAATCGTGGCCCAGCGTGGGAACGCTCGGGCGGCCTACCTCGCAGCCGACATCCGGGAGCTGCTCCTCGACCGGGACGCGACGGTCCTCGTGGACCGGGTGACGGCGGACGTCCTCGACGTCGATGGCGTGGATGTCGGCGAGATGGCAGCAGCGGACCTGGTCGTGAGCATCGGGGGCGATGGCACCTTCCTCTACGCGGCTCGCGGCGCGGGCTCGACCCCGGTGCTGGGGGTCAACCTGGGCGAGGTGGGATTCCTCAACGCCGTCCCGCCGGACGAGGCGCTCGAGACCGTCGCCGCCGAGGTGGAACGCTACAGGGAGACCGGCGCGATCCAGCATCGGACCGTCCCGCGGGTGACGGCCACCGGCGAGGGCGACTGGACGATGACCCCCGCGATGAACGAGATCGCCGTCCAGGGCCACCAGCGGGGCCACGTCGATGGCATCAGCCTCGAGATCCGGGTGGACGGCTCACTTTACTCCTCGGCCCGTGCGGACGGGGTCCTGGTGGCGACGCCGACGGGAAGTACCGCGTACAACCTCAGCGAGGGTGGACCGCTGATGCACCCCTCGATTGGGGGATTCGCCATCACCGACATGTGCGGCGCTGGGGCAATGCCGCCGGTGGTTGTCCCGCTCGAGTCGACCATCACGATCCGGGTCGAGGACGCCCCGACGGCCGTTGTGACCAGCGATGGATCGAGCCACCGCCAGGTCGAGCCCCCGACGGAGCTCACGGTCGAGGCCGCGGCGGAGCCCGCCCGGGTGGCGGGCCCGGTCTCTGACTTCTTCCAGGCCCTGAACAAGCTCGAGTGATACACCGTTCTCCCGTCCGACCCTGGTTTTGCCCTAACGAAAACCGCGCCAATAGTCATCCAGGCGTGGGAACCTTTCTCCTGGGCTTGTCCCGGGGAGGGATTTCTCCCGGGCCTGTCCCTCCTTCAAAGGGATGTATTTCTCACGAGCCGATCCCGCCTCCAAGGGAAGGTATAAACGGTCCGACACCCCTACCGGGTCCCGATGAGTCACCAGCTCCCGGACGTCCAGGCGAACGAGCCGGACGTGACGGTCGGGCTCGGTCGCGTGGGGGTGACGGGCGTCGAGAAACTCGTGAAGGTGGCCCGCGAGGGGAAGCGCCCGCTGGTCCTCATGGCGGATTTCGAGGTGTACGTGGACCTGCCCCGCAAGCGGAAAGGTATCGACATGTCCCGGAACATGGAGGTCATCGACGAGACCCTCGAGTCGGCCGTGAGCGAGCCCGTCTATCGCATCGAGGAGATGTGCGGGGAGGCCGCCGAGCGACTCCTGACGAAGCACGAGTACACGTCGACGGCGACCGTCTCGATGGAGGCGGAGTTCATCGTGCAGGAGCGGACCCCGGCGAGCGAGCGGTTGACCCAGGGCCGGGTGGACATCCTCGCCAGCGCGACTGCCGTGGAGGGCGAGGCCACCCGTGAGGAGGTTGGCGCCCGCGTGGACGGGATGACGGTCTGTCCCTGCTCACAGGGCATGATGGAGGAGCGAGCGAAGGAAGCGCTTCGCGACCTCGGTGTCGGCGAGCGGGAGGTCGCCGCGTTCCTCGAGGAGGTCCCCCAGGCGGGCCACGCACAGCGCGGGCACGCAACGCTGGGCGTCGAGACGGAGGGCGACCCCAATGTGGACATCATGGACATCGTGGACATCGCCAGAGATGCCATGAGCGCACGGATCTACAATTATGCAAAGCGGCCCGACGAGGACCACATGACGTTCCAGGCGCACGCCAACGCCAAGTTCGTGGAGGACTGCGTGCGGGCCATGGCGGAATCGGTCGTCGAGGAGTTCGACCACCTCCCCGACTCGGCCGTCATCACGATGCGCCAGACGAACGACGAGTCCATTCATCAGCACGACGCCCACGCGGAGCGGGTGGCCACGATGGGGGACCTCCGGGGCGAGGTGAACGGGGAGGAGCTAGATCCCGACGGCCCCTCGGAGTAGCGAAGACGCGACAGGGGCCCCCTCGGGGACCCCTATTTACACGCGTCAGATGCTGCGTCAGATCCGCTCCGCGTTCTCCCACGTCTCCGCGAACGTCTCCTCGACCTCCGTGGCGAAGCTCGGGTCCTGGAGGTTGATCATCGCGAAGGATTCGTCCGCGTCCACGGGATTCGCCACCTCGAGGCAGACCTCTGAGTGGTCGATGATGGTGACGTTGCCCTCGATGGCATCGTTCACGCGCACGTCGAAGTTCTCGTAGGAGACGATGGCGGTCCCGTACTGTTGGGTCACGTCGGGCGGCAGGTCCTCCTCGAGACGCTCGTCGATGAGCATCCAGACCGTCACGCCCCGCTCCAGGGCCGCCTCGAGGTGCTCGATGACCTGTCCCCCGACGTCCCCCAGGTCGAAGCTCGAGGAGACGGTCCCGGAGATGGTGAGGATGTGTTCCTCCGCCGCGTCGAGGCGCTCGAGGAGGAGCTCCAGGGTGTTCTCCGGGCCCAGCGCGGCCGTCCAGAAGCCGTCGGCCGGCTCCGCGGGGTGCTCGAGCTCGTGGGCGAGCTCCTCGACCACCGACTCGTACTGGTCGGCCCGCTCCTGGAGCTCGCGCTTGCGGTCCTCGAGGAGGCGCTCGAGGGCGGTTTCCGGTTCGACCGCGACGTACTTCTTCGGGCGGCTCGCGGCCTGGCTCCGGACCAGATGCTGTGATTCGATGCTCCCGAGGACGTCGTAGATCCGGCCCATTGGGACCCCACTCGCCTCCGACAACTCCTTCGCCGTTGCCGGTCCCGTCTCGAGCAGCGCCCGATAGGCGCTTGCCTCGTATTCCGAGAGCCCCAGGTCACGGAGGTCTGCCATGCACCCGCATACGAGGAAGGGCGATAAAAACCCACCGGGAGTTTACTAGATGCTGGAGGGTTCTCCGAGCCAGGGTCAGGGTCTGGGTTTGGGTCTGGGTCCGGGTCAGGGGCTGGGTCCGGGTCGTCGTCCATCTGGGTCTCAACAGGCGGTGATTCGAGAGATTGACTCCACCGTCTTCGTGTCGCAATTTGCTCGCCCGTCGAGGGATG
>JBDGRH010000245.1:0-14652 GCA_042218225.1 Halodesulfurarchaeum sp.
GCGCGGGACACCGGTGCAAGCTGGGAGAGGTGGGGGAATAAGTCCGTCCGTTCGCCGCTGGACCATGGGCTTCCTGAGTCAGGAAATCACGACCGACACCTGCCGATGGATATCGAACGGGTTACCCACGCCGGGTGGGAGCCAACAGATCCGGGCGTCGACGATCGGACATGCCAGTCGGAGGACAGTCGTTGGGCAGCCGCCGTGGAATCGATGCTGTCGTCCCACATTCTAGAATGCGAGGGCGGAGCATCCGGGCTGTGCGACAGGATCAGGGCCGGCCCCCCCTTTCAGTGGACAGTCGTCCCTGAGGTATCCCTATAGGGCCGGCACCACATCGTCGGCGCATGGCCGAGCCCGATCTCGATCGATTCGACTCCCGCCGCTCCACACTCTACGCCCCGAACGGCGCCGTCGCAACGAGTCAACCGTTGGCCGCACAGGCGGGCGTCTCCATCCTCCGGGAGGGTGGCAATGCCTTCGACGCGGCCGTGGCCACGGCGGCCGCTCTCAACGTCGTCGAGCCCACGAGCACCGGCCTGGGAGGCGACGTCTTCGCGCTGTTCCGGACCGCCGACGGCGAGGTGGGCGGGATGCAGAGCTGTGGGGCCGCCCCCGAGGATGCGACGGCCGAGGCGATACGCGAGGCGGTGGCCGGGGATCGAGACGGCGACCCCTCGACGGTCTCCATGCCGGAGACCGGGCCGCATACGGTGACGGTCCCCGGGACCGCTGCGGGTTGGGAGGCCACGATCGAGCGGCTCGGGACGCTGTCGCTCTCGCGGGTTCTCGAGCCGGCGGTGTCGTACGCGACGGAGGGATACCCGGTCACCGAGGTCGTGAGCGCCCAATGGGAACACGGCGAGGAGCTGTTCGAGGACGAGAACGCCAGAGCGGCATATCTCAGGGACGGACGGGCACCCGCGGCTGGCGAGACAATGTCGCTTCCGGACCTTGGCCGGTCGCTGGAGTTGGTCGGCGAGCGAGGGGCGGGCGTCGTCTACGAGGGGGAGATCGGGGAGGCCATTGTCGATGCCGTGCAGGACCGCGGCGGGTTGCTGTCCCGAGCCGACCTCGCCGACCACGAGGTGCACTGGGTCGAGCCGGTCTCGGTGACCTACCGGGGCGTGGAGGTGTTCGAGCTGCCGCCGCCCAACCAGGGCCTCATCGCCCTGGAGGCGCTCTCCATCTTCGAGGCGCTCGATATCGCCGACCCGTTCGGGAGTCCAGCATGGACGCACGGGCTGATCGAGGCGACGAAGACGGCCTTCCACGACGGCCATCATTACATCACCGATCCCGCTCACGAGGACATCCCCCCACTCGCCGACCCCGACTACACGAGTGGGCGAGCGGCAGAGATCGGTGACCGGGCCCGGGCGGACGTGGACGTCGGCCTCCCCGGTGCCAGGGGAGAAGAGGCGGATACCGTCCTCCTGACCGTGGGGGATCGGGAGGGGAACCTCGTCTCGTTCATCAACTCGCGCTTCGCCGGGTTCGGCAGCGGGATCGTCGCGGGGGAGACGGGGATCGCCCTGCAGAACCGGGGCAGCGCCTTCTCGCTGGACCCCGAGGACCCGAACGTCATCGCCCCGGGAAAGCGGCCGTTCCACACGTTGATCCCCGGTCTGGCCAGGTTCGGCTCGTCGGACTGGGCCGCATTCGGGGTGATGGGGGGCTACATGCAACCGCAGGGCCACGTGCAGGTCCTCACGAACGTGATCGATGGTGAAATGCCCCTCCAGGCGGCCCTGGACCGACCCCGATGGCGCTACCTGGCCGATGGATCGCTCGCCGTGGAGGAGCGCATGGGCGGAGGGGTCCCGACGAAGCTGGCCAGGCGGGGGCACGAGGTCCGCGTCCTCCCCCCGAATCGGTTCGGCGGGGCCCAGATAGTGCGTGAGCGTGAGGAAGACGGGGTGCGCTCCGGGGCGACCGAGCCGCGCAAGGACGGGGTCGCGATCGGTTATTGACCGGCCGTGGGCCAGCATCCGTCCTCTCCCCTCGGGTGAGCGCTCGAGAGCGGGGAGATCACTTCCACCGTGCCGGCCAGACCTTTTTATACGATAGCGGCCAACCTACGCCCGACGTGCCCCCAGCCTACGAGCGGTTCTTCCCGAAGGAGACCCCCTACGAGAACCAGGAGGAGGCCATGGCCGAGATCGCCGAGGCTCTCGAGGGGGGTCAGGACGTCCTCTTCGAGGGGGCGTGCGGGACCGGGAAGACGCTCGCGGCGCTCGCCCCCGCCCTCGCCGTCGCCCGCGAGCGGGAGAAGACGGTCGTCATCACGACGAACGTCCACCAGCAGATGCGCCAGTTCATCGAGGAGGCCCGCGAGATCGACGAGCGCACGCCCGTCAGGTCGGTCGTGTTCAAGGGCAAGTCCTCGATGTGCCACATCGACGTCGACTACGAGGAGTGCCAGGTCCTCCGGGATACGACCCGCGACCTGGTGGACGCCGAGGCGGAGCTCGCGGAGCTCCAGGACCGCGAGCGCCAGCTCCTCGAGGAGGCCCAGGCGGGGTCGGAGTCCGCCGCCGAATCCCGGGAGGCCGTCCTCTCGGAGATCGAGGCGGTGGAGGAGGAGATCGCGGAGCTCCGGGAGTCGAACACCTGCGAGCACTACTACGAGAACCTCACCCGGACGGACGACGGGTTCTTCCGGTGGCTCTTCGACGGCGTCCGGACACCCAGCCAGATCAAGCGCCACGCGGAGGCGGAGGGATACTGCGGGTACGAGCTCCTGAAGGAGGGCATGGACGGGGTGGACCTCGTCGTCGCGAACTACCACCACCTCCTCGACCCGGGCATCCGCTCGCAGTTCTTCCGGTGGCTGGGGCGCGAGCCCGAGGACATCATCACGGTGTTCGACGAGGCACACAACATCGAGGACGCCGCCAGGGACCACGCGACCCGCACCCTCTCGGAGCGCACACTTGCAGAGGCCCTCGACGAACTCGAGGAGCTCGACGATCCCCGGTCGACGGCCGCGGCTCGCGTCCTCGGGGCGTTCCTGGACGCACTCGTCTCGACCTACGAGGATGCCTTCGAGTTCGGCGAGCGCGAGCGGGTGGGCGCCTCCTGGCAGGACGTGCCGGTGGTGAACGAGGACGCCCGCGACGACCTCACCCTGGCATTCCTCGAGCGATACGAGGGGCCGGGGATCGACGACGACCTCGAGCAGGCGATGCGCCTCGGCGTGGAGCTGGACGAGGCCTACGAGGAGGCCTACCGGGAGGGAGAGGCCACCACCCGGGCGGAGTCACAGACCCTGGCCGCCGCCACCTTCGTCGAGGCCTACCTGGAGGAGGCGACGGACACGGCCCAGTACCCCACCATCGCCGTCCGGCGCGACGAGGGCACCGACGAGGTCTACGGCCGGGCCGAGCTTTACACCTGTATCCCCCGTCGGGTCACGGCGGACCTCTTCGGCGAGGTCCACGCCAGCGTCCTCATGAGCGCGACGCTCCGCCCGTTCGACGTGCTCGCCGACGTGCTCGGCCTGGAGGACCCGAAGACCATGGCGTACGGGTTGACCTTCCCGGAGGAGCACCGACGGACCTTCGCGGTGGACGTGCCCCCGCTCTTCGCCAGCCGCCGCGACGACCAGGCGGTCCAGGAGGTCGTCTCGAGGACCCTCGCGGACGTCGTCCAGTTCACCCCGGGCAACGTCCTCCTGTTCTTCCCCAGCTACAGCGAGGCCGAGCGGTATCACTCCCTGCTCGCCGACCTGGTGGACGCCACCCGGTACCTCGACGAGGCTGGCGTCTCCGTCGAGGACCTCCGGACGGAGTTCGTGGCTGACGGGGACGGCGCGATGTTCACCTCACTCTGGGGGACGCTCGCCGAGGGGGTGAGCTTCGACGGCGACGACGCACGGACGGTTGCGGTGGTCGGCGTCCCGTATCCCCACCTCGACGAGCGGACCGAGGCCATCCAGCGGGCCTACCAGGAGGTGTTCGGCGACCGGGCGGCGAACGCGGGCTGGCGCTACGCCGTGGAGATCCCCACCGTCCGGCGGACGCGGCAGGCCATCGGCCGGGTCCTCCGGTCGCCGGAGGATTTCGGCGTCCGGGCGCTCGTGGACCGGCGGTACACCCGGGAATCCCGGACGGCCATGTCCCAGTACAGCGTGAACACGACGTTCCCGCCGGAGGAGCGCCGCGAGCTGGTGGACGTGGAGCCGGGGAAGGTCAAGTACGCCATGCTCAACTTCTTCCGGGACATGGACGCCTGGGAGGGGCCGGTCCCGGAGCCCTGAGGGGGCCCGCCATCCCGGCCCCGGTCAGCCCCGGAGCACTGAGGAGGCCCGCCATCCCGGTCCCGGTCAGCCCCGGAGCGAGAGGGAGCCGAGCCGCTCGTGGGCATCCGTGTCGTAGACCGAGAGGGTGTCCACCGTGAAGCATGGGGAGGCCACCTCCCGTCCGAGGAGGCCACGAACAGCCGAGGGGTCGCCGCCCCTGGCCAGGGTGACGTGGGGAATATAATCGTCGCCCTCGACGTCCGGCTCCGCCCCGAGGGCGTCCACCAGCCGCCGGTGAAGATCCTGGAGCCCCGGGCTCTCGACCGCGAGGTAGACCACCGGCCCCCTCCCGAACGGGGGGTCCCAGAACGCGTCGAGCCCGTCGATCCGCGCCTCGACCGGGTCCGCGTCCGCGAGCGCGTCCCGAGCCACCGCCTCCACGTCCAGGAGCTCGCGGCGGTCGGTCGCGGGCAGCCGCTTGAGGAGGAGCGTCCGGTCACGCGACTCGCGGACCGACTCGAAGCCAGAGAGAGATGGGCGGAGGTCGTCGGCGAGGTCCCGGACCGACTCCGGAAGCGGGACGTTGAGACTGTACACGGGCGAGCTACGGCAGCCTGGGGGAAAAGGAACCTGTTACGGGGCCGGGACGCCGTCCGTCCCACGAGCATCCCTGTGAATATGTGCCATGTCAGTGTGCCGTCGCCGCGGTAGGACTTGCGCCCGGGAGAAGCCTTAAAGTGGGCGACTGCCTATCACACGTCCACCGATGCCGACTCCCGTCACCGACGTCGGGCCGCTCGCCCGTCGGGAGCCGGCGCTCTTCCTGCCGCGACGACCGGGGTCTCCCTAGACCCCACCTAGTCACCACGTCACCCATCCGTCGCTCGCCACGTTCCGCCGCCCCCCAGCGGTGCGGTTTATTCCCCCCGTTTCGACCGTCGTGGCGGCTGGAACTGAATCTCGATACGGTACCACGAACCGAGCACACGACCGCCACCGATCCACCACACGACCACCATTCGACCACCACACGACCACCATTCGACCACCACACGACCACCACCAATCCACCGCACGATACACATGACACACGAAACCGTCGTGCTCGCCTTCTCCGGCGGGCTCGACACGACCGTCTGCGTCCCGCTGCTCGAGGAGGAGTACGGCTACGACGAGGTGATCGGCGTCACCGTCGACGTCGGCCAGCCGGAACCGGAGTTCGATGAGGCCTACGAGACCGCGGGGGCCCTCGGAATCGAACATCACGTCGTCGACGCGAAGTCGGCGTTCGCCGACCTCCTGCTCGACGCCGTCAAGGCCAACGCCACCTACCAGGGCTATCCCCTCGGGACCGCCCTCGCGAGGCCCGTGATCGCCGATGCCATCCAGGAAGTCGCCGAGGAGGAGGGCGCCGACGCCCTGGCCCACGGCTGCACCGGGAAGGGCAACGACCAGCTGCGCTTCGAGGCCGTCTGGCGGGAATCCGACCTGGAGGTTGTCGCCCCCGTCCGGGAGCTCGGGCTCACCCGCGAGTGGGAGATGGCCTACGCCGAGGAGCACGACCTGCCCGTGGAGGGGGGAAACGAGGGAGTCTGGTCCATCGACTCGAACCTCTGGTCCCGCTCGGTCGAGGGCGGGAAACTGGAGGATCCGGGCTACGTCCCCCCGGAAGATATCTACGAGTGGACCGATCCCCCCGATGGGGAGACAGAGACGATCGAGCTCACCTTCGAGGGGGGCGAGCCGGTGGCCATCGACGGGGAGTCGATGGACCCCGTCGAGCTCATCCTCGAACTCAACGAGCGCGCGGGGTCCTACGGGGTCGGGCGCAACGACATGATGGAGGACCGCATGCTGGGCCTGAAGGTCCGGGAGAACTACGAGCATCCCGCGGCCACGACGCTCATCGCCGCCCACGAGGCGCTCGAGGGGCTGGTCCTGACCCAGGAGGAGCGGTCCTTCAAAGGGCAGATCGAGGAGGAGTGGGCGAAGAAGGCCTACGAGGGCCTGCTCGAGATGCCCCTCGTCGACGCCCTCGAGGCCTTCATCGAGACGACCCAGGCGAAGGTGACCGGCACGGTCACCATCCGGTTCGAGGGTGGCCAGGCGCGGCCCGTCGCACGGGAGAGTACGTACGCGGTCTATTCCGAGGCCGCCGCGTCGTTCAACACCCAGGACGTGCTCGGAGGCATCGAGCAGGCGGACGCCACGGGCGTCGCGAAGTACCACGGCTTCCAGGGCCGCCTGGCGAATGCCATCGCCACCCAGGCACCCCCGGACGAGCCGGAACTGACGACAGATGGGGGTCCAGACGGCGGTTCTGGGAGCGACGGCACCGAGAAGGAGGCCCTGAAGGACCCGACCGCCGGTCACCAGGGAGTCGAGTGACATGACCGACGAGGCCCCGGGCGACCCCGTCGTCCGCCGCGACCGGTTCAGCGGCGGCCCCGCCCGGGGCTTCCTCTCCTCCCTGGCCGCGGACGAGCGCATCTTCGCGGCCGACCTCGCGGTGGACCGGGCCCACGTCGTGATGCTCGCCGAGCAGGGGATTGTCACCGAGGAGGACGCGACCGCCATCCTCGCAGCCCTCGAATCGATCGAGGCCGAGGGGTTCGAGGCGCTCCCCGACGGCGAGGACGTCCACGAGGCCATCGAGACGGCGGTCGTCGACCGCATCGGGGCGGTCGGCGGCCGGATGCACACCGCCAGATCCCGCAACGACGAGGTAGCGGCGTGCATCCGGCTGCGCCTCCGGGAGGACCTTCTGGACGCCGTCGAGGCGACGCTGGCCCTGCGGCGGGCCCTTCAGGACGTGGCCGAGGACCACGTCGAGACGGTGATGCCGGGGTACACGCACCGGCAGCCGGCCCAGCCGACCACCCTCGCCCACCACCTCCTCTCCTACGAGTCCCAGGTCGCCCGCGACACCGACCGCCTGCTGGCGGCCGTCGACCGCACGAACCGGTCACCGCTCGGGGCGGCGGCGTTCGCCGGGACGCCATTCGCCATCGACCGCGATCGGACGGCCGAGCTCCTCGGCTTCGACGGCCTCGTCGAGCACAGCATGGACGCGGTCACCGCCCGGGACTTCCTGCTGGAATCCGCAGGGGCGCTCGCGGCCCTCTCGGTCTCGCTCGCCGGGCTGTCTGCGGACCTGATCGCGTTCGTCACGGACGGATTCGTCGACCTGGACGACGACTACGCCTCGACGTCGTCCATCATGCCCCAGAAGAAGAACCCGGACACGCTCGAGCTCGTCCGGGCGACCGCCGGCGACGCGGCCGGCACCTTCCAGGGGATCCTGACCACCCTCAAAGGGCTGCCCCGGGCCTACAACCGCGACCTCCAGCGGGCGACGCCACACATCTGGGCGGCCGTGGACGACGTGGCCGCGGCGGTCGACGTCGCTGCCGGGGCCATCGAGACCGCGTCGTGGAACGAAGTCGCCCTCGAGGCGAGCGCCGGGGAGGGGTTCGCCACCGCGACGGCCGTGGCCGACCGCCTCGCCATGGCCGGGCTCCCCTTCCGGACCGCGCACGAGATCGTCGCGATGGCCGCAAACGAGGAGCTCGCGGCTGCCGTGGCTGCAGGCGTCGGCGCGGATGGGGACGGGGATGAGGATGGGGATGGGGACGGGGCCGAGGACAGGGACGGGGACGCGGACGGGGACGGGGACGCGGACGAGAATGCGATGGCCGAGGCGGTCGAGCTGATCGACGAGGCGACGGCGAGTGTGACCGGCAAGAGCCTTTCCGCGTTCGTCGATCCGGAGACGATCGCGGCGGCTCTCGACCCCGCAAACTCGGTCGCCGCGAGGGATTCGAAGGGCGGGCCCGCGCCAGCCGCGGTGGCCGCGATGCTCGATTCGGCAGTGGAGCGCATCGAGGCCGACGAGCGGCGGCTCGAATCCCGGTGGGAGGGGATCGAGGCCGCCGGCCGGAAGCGCGAGGAGGTGATCGAGCGCTATGTGTGAGGAGGTGTCGGCTTCGACCCCGCGGTCATCCAAACCCGAAACGGATGCAATCCGAGGTGAATTATCAGATTTACATGAAATATCCTGACTGAGTGATGTCCAATTTCTGGCGTCTCTCCCTCCAGTAGCGTGGCGTATCGTTCCTATCATTAATAATATATTATCGGAAGTATTAAGTAATGGGGGCCGGTCCACACGAACGCAATGACGACCTGTCCCGAGTGCGGGGCCGACGTGACCCTGCACGACACCGTGGAGGTCGGCGAGATCGTCGACTGTGACACCTGTGGAGCCGAGCTCGAAGTGACCGAGACGGCCCCGCCGGTCCTCGAGCGAGCCCCGGAGCTCGACGAGGACTGGGGGGAGTGAGCGTGCAGGTCGGCCTCCTCTACTCCCGCATCCGGCGCGACGAGAAGCTCCTCCTCGAGGCCCTCCGGGACCGCGGTCATCGGGTCACGAAGCTCGACGTCCGCGAGCAGCGCTTCGGGCTCGCTGAGAGCACCATCGATCCGGAGGGCCTCGACGTCGTCCTCGACCGGTGTGTGGCCACCAGCCGGAGCACGTACGCGACCTCCTTCCTCGACGCCTACGACGTGCCGGTGGTGAACGACCCCGAGACGGCGGCGACCTGTGCGGACAAGGTCCAGACCAGCCTCGCCCTCGAGGCGGCAGGGGTCCCCACTCCCGAGACCACGGTGGCCTTCACCACGGACAGCGCGATGGCGGCCATCGATGAGCTCGGATACCCGGTCGTCCTCAAGCCCGTGGTGGGCTCCTGGGGCCGGCTCATGGCCCGCATCGAGGACCGCCACGCCGCCGAGGCGATCCTCGAACACAAGGCCACCCTGGGCCACTACGAGCACAAGGTCTTCTACGTCCAGGAGTTCGTGGAGAAGCCCGGCCGCGACGTCCGGGTGCTCACGATGGACGGCGAGCCGGTCGCGGGGATGGTCCGCTCGGCGGACCACTGGATCACCAACGCCCACAAGGGAGCCGAGACCGAGGCCTTCGACCTCACAGAGGAGGTCGCGGAGATCGCCAGGACCGCGAGCGACGCGGTCGGCGGGGGCCTCCTCGGCGTGGACCTGATGGAGACCGGAGACGGGTACACCGTCCACGAGGTCAACCACAACGTGGAGTTCAAGGCGCTCACCGACGCGGTCGAGGTGGACGTCCCCGCGGCGGTGGTGGACTGGCTCGAGGCACAGGTGGAGGGCGCAGACGGGGCAGCTGCCGGGGCGGTGGCCTGACTGGCGGCCGGAGCTGGACCGGGGTCTGCGCCGTCGGATCGGCATTGCCACGGCCGAGCCCTATTAGTGTGCGGCCGGCGGACCCCAGGGTGATGGACGACCTGGGATCCGACCGGCCGGCTCCGCCAGAGGCGACGGATGGGGTGTGGCTCGCGTGCATCGAATGCGAGGGGACGTTCGCCCCGTTCGCGGACGTGATCTTCACCTGTCCCGATTGTGGCTCGCTTCTGGAGGTCCGGTACGAGTCCTATCCCACCTTCGCGGACGTCGCGGGCACCGGCGTGTGGCGGTACGCCGAGGCGCTGCCCGTCGACGGGGGGATCAGCATCGACGAGGGGGACACCCCCCTGTACCGGGTTCCGGGCATCGAGGAGGAGATCGGGGTCGCGGATCTCCGGGTGAAGCACGAAGGGATGAACCCCACAGGGAGTTTCAAGGACCGGGGGATGACCGTCGGGGTCAGGGTGGCGGACCGGCTTGGTGTGGACCGGCTCGTCTGCGCGAGCACCGGCAACACGAGCGCAGCCCTCGCAGCGTATGGCGCCCGGGCCGGGATGCCGGTTCTCGTCCTCCTGCCGGCCGGGAAGGTCGCCGCGGGCAAGCTGGCCCAGGCGAGTCTCCACGGCGCCCGCATCCTCGAGGTCGATGGCAACTTCGACGACTGCCTCGACCTCGTCTCCGCCCTCGCCGACCGGGGCGAGGCCTACCTCCTCAACTCGCTCAACCCCTTCCGGCTGGAGGGACAGAAGACCATCGGCCTCGAGATGCTGGAGCAGTCGAGGGCGGCGACCGGCTCCTGGCCCGACCGGATCGTCCTCCCCGTCGGCAATGCGGGCAACACGGCCGCCCTGCACAAGGCCTTCCGCGAGCTCGTCGCCGCCGGGGAAATGCAGGACGAGGAGATCCCCGCACTCACCGGCGTCCAGGCCGAAGGGGCAGCGCCGATGGTCGAGGCCATCGAGGAGGGGCTTGACACGGTCCCGGGGTGGGACGAGGTCGAGACCCGGGCGACGGCCATCCGGATCGGCAAACCGGTCAATGCCCCCAAAGCCCTCCCCGCTATCCGGGAGACGGGCGGGACCGCCGTGGCGGTCTCGGACGAGGAGATCACTGCTGCCCAGCGGGACCTCGCGGCCGAGGGCATCGGCGTCGAGCCCGCGAGCGCGGCCTCGGTGGCCGGCCTGCGTGCGCTCCGCGAAACCGGGGAGATCGACGCCCACGAGCAGGTCGTTTGTCTCACCACGGGACACCTGCTGAAGGACCCCGACGCGGCGGCCGAGGCCGGGGCAGCGCCCGAGCCGGTCCCGAACGCCGTCGATGGGGTGATGGACCGTCTTTAAATGGAGATTCCGTCACCCATCGAAATCACCTGGTGACCTGTCCCCGGATCTCCCAGCGGACGGCAGTCACCGCCCCCGCGAGACCGAGGAGCGTGACGAGGACGGGGATCCAGGTGTGGTAATCCAGCCAGTCGAACGTCCCGTAGATACCGAAGCGATGATAGGTCCCTCCCTTGCGCACAATCGGGGGTGGCGCCTCCGCTCTGGTTTCGAAGATCCAGTACGTGCGCTCCCCGGCGAGTGCGGCATCGACGATCTTCCGCTCCCGGGTTGTGAGATCGTCGTAGGTCAGGATCTCGACGCCGCCTCGCGGTGGGGTCTCGATGGTGCCCCGGTACTCGTAGTGGGTGACCTTGTCGTTGAATGCAAAAAACCCCGCCATGCCCGCGAACATGACCATGACGGAGAGGTAGGCCAGGGCGAACTGCTTCCAGGTTGTCATGGGGAGGGCCGTCAAGGCGTGGATACCCGCGCTGGCTCATTAAAATGGGGGAAATGGTTCGAGCGAGTGGGCCGACGCACTGGATGCATCGATCCGGGGCCGGGTCCACCACAATACCTGGCCGGGCCACAAGGGGTATAGCCGTCGCCGGTTTCGGAACGGGCATGAAGGTACTCGTCACGGACCCCATCGCGGAGGCCGGCCTGGACCGGCTCCGCGAGGCGGGCCACGAGGTGGAGACGGGCTATGACCTGACGGGGGAACAGCTCCTCGACGCCGTCGCGGACGCCCACGGCCTCATCGTCAGGTCCGGTACGGACGTGACGGAGAGGGTCTTCGAGGCCGCGGAGAACCTCCAGATCGTGGGCCGTGCCGGGATCGGGGTGGACAACATCGACCTCGACGCGGCCACCGAGCATGGGGTCATCGTGGCGAACGCCCCCGAGGGGAACGTCCGGGCGGCCGCGGAGCACACGGTCGCCCTGGCATTCGCCACGGCTCGATCGATCCCCCAGGCCCACGGCAGGCTCCGCGACGGGGAGTGGGCCAAAGGGGACTTCCTCGGGACCGAGCTCTCCGGGAAGACCCTGGGGGTCGTCGGCCTCGGCCGGGTCGGCCAGGAGGTCGCCCGTCGGATGGGCAGCCTGGGGATGGACCTGGTTGCCTATGACCCCTACATCGGCGAGGAGCGGGCCGACCAGCTCGGGGCCGAGCTCGTCGACCTGGAGACGTGTCTCGACCGGGCGGACTTCCTCACGATCCACGTGCCGCTCACGGACGAGACCGCCGGGCTCGTCGGCGAGGCGGAGCTCGCCCAGCTGGACGGGGGGTATCTCATCAACGCCTCGAGGGGCGGGGTCGTTGACGAGGAGGCACTCGCCGAGGCCGTCGAGGAGGGCGTGCTCGCCGGCGCCGCCCTTGACGTCTTCTCGAGCGAGCCCCCGGAGCCGGACAACCCGGTCTTCGAGGTTGACGACATCGTGGTCACCCCCCACCTGGGCGCGAGCACCCGGGCGGCGCAGGAGAACGTGGCCGTGAGCACGGCCGAGCAGGTCCTGGCCGCGTTCGCGGACAGGCCGGTGGTCAACGCCATCAACGCGCCCTCCATGGACGAGAGCGCCTTCCCACGCATCGCCCCGTATCTGGAGCTCGCCGAGACCGCGGGGAAGGTTGCCGCGACGCGATTCGACGGGCGCATCGCGACCGTGGAGGTCTCATACGCCGGCGACATCGCAAGCGAGGACGTCGACCTGGTGACGGCGAGCGCCCAGAAGGGGGTCTTCGAGCCCCTCGAGTGGCAGGTCAACGCGGTCAACGCTCCCCGGGTCGCCGAGGAGCGAGGCATCGAGGTCACGGAGTCGAAGTCCCACCAGGCCGAGGACTTCCAGAGCCTGGTCTCCGTGACGGTGGGTGACGGCGAGGACGCGGTCACCGTGAGCGGGACGCTCTTCGCCGGGGATGACCCCCGCCTCGTCTCGATCGAGGGGTTCCGGGTCGACGCCGTCCCACACGGACACATGCTCGTCGCCAGGAACCGGGACGTCCCCGGGGTCATCGGGTTCATCGGGACGGTCCTGGGCGAGCACGACGTCAACATCGCCGGCATGTTCAACGGCCGGGAGACCATCGGCGGGGAGGCCCTCACCGTGTACAACCTCGACGACCCGGTGGACGAGGGGGTCATCGAGGAACTCCTCTCGGACGAGCGCATCCTCGAGGTGGACTACATCGCCTTGAACGGAACGGAGTGAGAGCGCGGGACCGTCCAGTCATCGGCTGTTCCGCATTATCAAGGCCCCCGGTCTCTGGTTTCTAACTTTCCGCCGATACGATTCAGCCGTTCTTTCCGGGGGATGGTTGGACGGCGACTTCCAGGGGAGCCCGGTGAGACGGCGCGTATCTATTCTCCCCCACCGCCGGGCTGGATGGGCAACGTTGAAACCCGCCGGCACCAAGGCCAGGTATGCTCGTCGCCTTCGACTTCGACGGCACCCTCACCGCCGACGAGATGACGGTGCGCCTGGCGGAGCGCCAGGGAGTGGCCGACGAGATGGCGTCGATCACCGAGCGGGCGATGGCGGGCGAGCTCTCCTACGCCGAGAGCCTCCGGCGGCGGGCCCGGTTGCTCTCCGGCCTCGCTGCGACGGAGGCCGAGGAGGCCTATCGAGGGGTCCGCCTGCGGCCGGGTGCCGGGGCGCTGCTCTCCGACCTCCGGGATGCGGGCCTGACGGTGGTCATCCTCACCGGCGGTTTCCGACCCGGGGTCGAAGCCGCCCTGGAGGCGGCGGATACCACGGTCGATACGATCATCTCGAACGAGCTGCCGACGGCCGACGGCAAGCTCACCGGAGACGTCGTGGGACCGCTCATCGAGGGGACGAAAGACGAGGCCCTCGCCGACCGCTGCGCGGAGGCGAACGTCGACCTCTCGGACACCGTCGCGGTCGGGGACGGGGCGAACGACCGCCCGATGCTCGAGGTGGCAGGATTGGCCGTCGGGTTCGAGCCGAAGCCGACGGTCGCCCCGGCCTGTGACGTGATCGTCGAGAGCGTGGACGAGCTCAGAGCGGTCTTCGAGGATCGGGGGCTCCTCCCCGCCACCTGAGCCCACGATCCTGTTTCGATCCAGCGTTCTGGTTCCCGGGGACAACAGACCCCGTCATCCCTCCTCCACTGGCCCCGTCATTCCCTCCTCCACTGGCCCCGTCATTCCCTCCTCCACTGGCCCCGTCATTCCGCGCCTCGATACCCGTCGTGGCCCTCCCCTGTCGGACGGTGTCCGACGGACGTCTGACACCTGTCCGCACGAGCGGCGACGGGCCGACAGAGCTTTGAAGTTGTGCGCCGGCGGATATTCGAGAGAGGAGACAGCGTGTCACTCGACGAGGCCCTGGATCAGTCCGCCATCCACGACGTACTCAGCAACGACCGACGGCGGATGGTCCTCGAGGCCCTGGAGGAGGCAGGTGGGCCGGTCCCCGTCAGGGAGCTCTCGGAGTACATCGCCTCGCGGGAGTCCGAGGCCGATCCGCCCCCGCGGGACCTCCGGAAGAGCGTGTACGTGTCCCTCCAGCAGACCCACCTCCCCAAGCTCTCCGAGCTCGACATCGTGGAGTACGACTCCCAGGAGAAGACCGTCCGTCCCGGCGAGCGGGCCGGGAACGTCAACGTCTACATGGAGGTGGTCCCCACGTACGGGCTGGCCTGGTCAGAGTACTACATCGCCCTCTCGGTCCTCGGGCTGCTCCTCGTCGTCGCCTCGCACGTCTCCGTTCCCGTCCTCTCGGTTTTCGCCCCCTGGATCTGGGCGACGCTCACCCTGGGGGCGATCATCATCTCCGCCGCCTACCAGACCTACCAGCAGGGGAGCTTCATCCTGACGCGCATCCGGAACCAGTGAGCGG
>JBDGRH010000245.1:14752-16231 GCA_042218225.1 Halodesulfurarchaeum sp.
GACGAGACCGCCGCGGCGGCGTCCTCGTGCCCCCGTGCGAGGTCGTACTCGTCCATCGCCCGGAGGAGGTAGAGATAGCTGTTGGCGTCGAACCGGTCGGTGAAGCGCTCGGCATTGTAATCGAGGTAGGAGGCGATGTCGCGGTAGGGGAAGGCCTCGGCGGTCGGATCGCTCAGGCCCCCGATCACGCGGTCCGCGGCCCGCCGGCCGAACCGGTCGGCCATGGACGCCTTCGAGAGGTACTGGATGTGCCCGATGCGGCGTGCCTGGGCCAGTCCGTCGTCGGGATGGCCCTCGCCGTAGTAGTCCCCGTCGCGATAGGCCGGGTCGTCGGTGATGGCCCGTCTCGCCACGGCGTCGAGCGCGAGGTTCTGGGCGTCCAGCCGGGGCGCGGCGGCCACCGCGACGATCCGCTCCGTTCGCTCCGGGGCCGTCCGCGCGAACTCGACGGCGTTCATCCCCCCGACGCTGCCCCCGACGACCGCGTGGAGGGTGTCGATGCCGAGCGCGTCGAGAAGCCGGACCTGGGCCCTGACCCAGTCCGTCACGGTGACCGGCGGGAACGAGGGGCCGTAGGGCTCGCCATCGGGCCCGGGGCTCGCCGGGCCGGTGGTCCCGTAACAGGACCCCGGCACGTTGGCGCAGATGACGAAGAACTCCTCCGTGTCGATGGCCCGCCCCGGCCCGACCACGTCCGTCCACCAGCCGGCCGCCTGGCCCTCCACACCCGGCGGCCCGGAGCCGGCGACGTACTGGCTCCCGGTGAGGGCGTGGGCGACGAGGACCGGGGGATCCGCCGGGTCACCGTAGGTCTCGTAGGCGATCCGGAGGTCGACCTGCCCCCCGCGCTCGAACTCGAATTCCCCGACGTCGACGGTCCGCGTGGGCGGGGCTATCGGCCCTGCGGTCCCCGAACCGGGCGAGTGCGGCGTCTCCGACATGGGTGACTCAGTTTGGGTCCTCGACGACGGACGGCCGCGTGCCTCGGCCGGGCCGTCGTCCGTTCGGTAGTCTCCTGAATCGGGCGAATGCATGTAAGTGTTATCATCGTCGGGAATTATGCATTATAATAATATAGTGGAAAAGGTCCCGGTTCGTTCCGGACCATCTCTGACAGGACAGCAGTCCCCGTCACCGTGGGTGGCGCTGGCTTGTCGGCAGTGGGGAATACCGGAACCGGAACCGCCACGAGTTGAAAGCCCTCGGCCGGCTGCACGAGTAAAAGGCGTAACCGCAACGAGTTGAAAGCCCTCGGCCGGCTCGGGTCGGGGGGCTCGTTGCGGTCCTCGGCTCCTCCCTCGCTCCGCTCGGTCGTCGCCTCCGGTCCTTACTTCGCCCTCCTTCCCCGAGCCGGCCTCGCCCTTTCGATCCGCCAGGAGATCGGACTCTCCAACATCCGATGTTTCTAGTGATGGAAGAGCCGATTCGGGTGGGAATCCGAAAGGGGCCGGGCGCTCCGGGAAGCCGGGCGAAGCAAGC
>JBDGRH010000213.1:0-16206 GCA_042218225.1 Halodesulfurarchaeum sp.
CTGGAAGCTGTCTGGAGCGGCGAGGGTGGAGGTATTTCGAGTCCCAGGGACACATTCTAGAATGTGACCGCGAGGATGGAGAAGGCCCTCGCGAGGATGGAGAAGGCCCTCGCGAGGATGGAGAAGCCCCTCGTGAGGATGGAGAAGCCCCTCGCGAGTATGAGGACTGTGGACGCGAGGATTGTGGGTGGGCCACTTGCCGAGGGAATGCGGCCACTTCTCGTGGTCTAGATTGGGGAAATCGCACATTTCTGGGTCGGACGGAGA
The DNA here is from genome assembly GCA_042218225.1 of Halodesulfurarchaeum sp. GTDB lineage: Archaea > Halobacteriota > Halobacteria > Halobacteriales > Halobacteriaceae > Halodesulfurarchaeum. The sequence continues at coordinate 268 of JBDGRH010000213.1, forward strand.
GACGCGTCGATCAGCGACCCTGGGGTGGGACCGTCTGGAATCCCCGTCCGGGTGTCGGCTCCCCTCTCGTCGTGGCCGCGATGCCTTGGGAGCCAATCGTCGATGACCCGGTCCGTCCGCTGCTGTTCTTCCCACGGAGTGAAAACGCGCCGGCCTTCTTATGACCGCTAGTCCCCTAGTTCGAATCGACGTCCCCGCCCGGAGCTACCTTCATATGACGGGTGGCGGCCGGGCGAGCGGCGACGGATCGAGTGACCCACCGCGAACCTTCCAGCTACCATGAACACGAAACGACGCTTCGTCGCGGCGTTCGCCCTCCTCGTCGTGGCCATCGGAGCGCTGTCGGCGATGACCCTCCTCGCGAACGCGGGATACGATACCCATGGTGGGGTGAAGTGGCAGACCGATGTCGAGGCCGCACGGGAAACCGCCGCGTCGGAGGGGAAACCGGTCCTCATGTACTTCTGGAGCGAGTCGTGCACGTACTGCGAGCAGTTCGACCGGTCCATCGAGCAGACGCAGGCACTGCGGGCCGCCCTCGACGACTACGTCCTGGTCTCGGTGAAGTTCTCGCGGACCCAGCTCCGGAAGCAATACGGCGTGACCGGGACCCCGACGCTCGTGGTCACGACGGCTGAGGGGGAGAAGGTCACCGCCTTCATCCCGACCAGGAAGGACGACGTCGCGGCCACCCTCGAGTCCGCATACCAGCGGTGGCAGGCGAATCACACGGCGGCCTGAGGTCACGATGGTCGGCAACATCCTCATCTATGGCGCTGTTGGAGCGACAGTCGGAAGCACCGCGGTCCTGTTCTGGGCCGCGTTCCGCGACGACTCGGTCGCGGCGTACGGCCGATACCTCCTCGGAACCGGGGCCTCCCTGCTGGTCCTGGCACTCGGCGTGCTGACCTACCAGTTCGTGGTGACCGACTACACGAACAGCTACGTCTGGGGACACACCGCCGATTATCTCTCCCTGTTCTACCGGCTCACCGGCGTCTATGCCGGAATCAACGGCTCGTTGCTGTTGTGGGCTGCTCTCGTGGGCGTGTTCGCGGCCTGGCTGGTCAGACGGCCGATCGAGGGCGAGGACCACGCGCTGGTGGCAGCGATCGCCTCCGCGATCGCCCTCGCGTTTTCCCTGATGTCGGTCGTGCGGACGCCCTTCGAGCCGCTCACCCTTTCGGCCGGGCGGTTCGTCTGGGGCCCGTCCGGGTTGAACCCGCTCCTCATCAACCCCTATATGGGGATCCACCCCCCGGTCACCTTCGCCGGATACGCACTCACGGTGGTTCCCTTCGCCATCGCCATCGCGCATCTCGTCCAGCGGCTCCGCGGAAAACCCGGGCTCTTCAAGCGGTGGTTGCCGCGGACCATGGCCTGGCTGCGCCTCTCCTGGATCTTCCTCACCGCCGCGGTCGCCCTCGGGGCCATCTGGTCCTACAATACCCTCGGGTGGGGTGGCCTCTGGGCGTGGGATCCCGTGGAGACGGCCGTCCTCGTCTCCTGGCTCGTGGTCTCGATGACGGTTCACGCCGTGGCCAACTTCCGTCGCCGGGGCCAGAACGCCCTCCTCGCGGCTGGTCTCACCGCCATGACGTTCCCGGGCGTGATCTTCGCCCGGCTGATCACCCAGAGCGGGGCCTCGCCGCTTCACTCCTTCGGCCAGGGGGTCTCCGGACCGCTTCTGGCCCTGCTCCTCGGGTCGTTCGCGCTGAGTGTCGGCCTGCCCGTGGCCATTCTCGTCCGCGAAGGGGGCGAGGGGCGCGACCTGGATTCGAAGATCCTCACGCTGGGGAACATGCTCTTCCTCTCCGTCCTGGTCATCGGCGTCCTCACCTTCATCTCGGTCTGGGGAATCGCGATGCCGATGCTCACGGACGCGATGGGGCAGAAACTGGACATCGGGGTCAACTTCTACAACCTCTGGAGCTACCCGGTGGCGGTCGGGATGCTCCTCCTTCTCGGCCTGTACAACGATTACGTCGCCAACGGTCGCCGCGCCCTCCCGATGCTGGGGGGTGTCACCCTCATCACCCTCGTGGTCGCCGTCCTCCCCGTCTCGGGGTGGACGATCGCCCCCGAGGCCCAGGGCCTTGTGTACGGCATCCTCGGGAGCGCAAACGCGCTCGTCCTCTTCCCGCCGGTGGCGTACGTCATCATCGGGGTGGCCGACCGGCTCTGGACGGTCGTGCCAAACCTCCAGACCAGGGAGGAGAAGCTCGCCCTCGGGGGGCGAGGGCTCGTTCACGTGGGATTGGCGCTCATCATCCTGGCCTCCCCGTACACCTACCTGTTCGCGACCTCCGGGTCTGGGCTGGTCCCGGTGGGGAGTCACAGCGGGGGACAGGGGATGCAGCTGGGCGACTCACCGTACGTCGTCCACACCTCTGAGTACCAGCGATACCTCCAGCCCAACGTGTCCACGTTCACGCCGGCGGAGCGCCGCATGATCCGCCAGGAGGTCTCCTCCATCGCCCTGCCCGCGAGTGCGGTCGAGGGTCGGAACATCCGGAGCGCCATCGTGGCGGGGACCATCACGGGGATCCAATCTACCGGGAGCGGCGTGGCCGTCCAGGTGTCGAACACGAGTGTGTGGGTCCCCCTCGGCAATATCCAGGTGTCTAGAAGCGTGATCGGTGCGCCAATATACGCCCAGGGGACCGTGAACTCCTCCGGAAGGGCAATCACGGTGATCGAGGCCAGCCCCTCGTTCGTGGGCTCCAGTCCCATCGACGCCGTCGTCCCGACGAACCAATTCGTCCGGGAGACGGTTTCGGTGACGGTCACGATGGGTGGCGCCGAGGTGGCGAAGGGGCGGGCGGGCGTTCGTCGTCACGTGGGGTACGGGCGCGTGAGCGAGATTCTCATCGAGCGGGGTCTCCTCGCCGACACCTACGTCGCGCCCCAGCAGTTCCGGACCGTGCAGGGCCAGAACGCGATGTACGTCCGCGTCAAGCAGATCCCGGTGATGAACCTCGTCCGCCTGGGGATCGTGCTCATGCTCCTTGGTGGCACCCTCATCCTGGTCTACGACGAGGGGACGCCAGATACGTGGGACGAAGAGGAGTAATTCTCCCGGTGTCGGTCGCGTTCGACGCCCCTCGTCCTCTGTATATTGTGAACGCCCGTCGAACAAGCAGCGCTACTGCACAAGCTCGCCGAACACCAGGAGCCCGGCAGTGAGCATGATCCCGTCGTAGCTCAGAAGGACCGTCACCCAGGAGGACTGCCAGGTCGTCATGAGTTCGACGCCCGCCAGCAGGGCGGGCACCACCAGTGGGACCAGAAGCACGGGCAGGAGGAGCGCGGAGATGCTCGTAAAGGTGGCGATGATGGAGACGATGACCGCGACCGCGGAGAACCCGAGCGAGAAGAGGAAGATGAGCAAAAGCAGCGTCGGGAGCGTCTCCACCGCAGGGGCCGCGTGGAGGAAGAGGCTGATGGCCCCGAGGGTGATGACGCCGATGACCGTGACGAACACCGTACTCGAGAGCACCTTCCCCAGATAGATGGCCGATCGGGGGATGGGGACCAGCAACATCCCGTCGAGGGCGCTGTTCTGCGTCTCGACGGAGATGCTCTGCATCACGCCGAGTGTCCCAGCGAAGATGAACGCGACCCAGAGCGCCCCCTGGGCGTTCCGGGCCCCCCCGAAGCTGAACGCGAAGGCCACCACGATGAGGAGTGAGAGCGCGACCGACAGGGGGAGTGCCTGCTTCGACCGGAGCTCGAGGATGAAGTCCTTCCGGGCAACCGCCCAGACCACCCGCAGGTATGAGCCGATCCCCCCGTCGTACTCCGGCTCGGCGGTGGTCGCCGCCCCGGTCACCTCTCCGGTGGAGGAGACCGCATCGCTCATCGGACCACCTCCCGGTAGGTCTCCCGGAAGGCTTCGAGCGTCTCGGGGAGGGAGTCACCCTGCAGATCGACGCCGACCTCGCCGTCCCGGAGGACGATTGCCCGGTCGCAGACGTCGAGGGCCACGTCGAACTCGTGGGTCACCAGGAGGACGGTCCGGTCCCGGAGGAGCTCCTTGACGGTGGCCGTGGAGAACTGATCGAGGCCGGAGAAGGGCTCGTCCAGGAGGAGGATGTCGGGTGGATCGATCTCCGCCCTGGCCAGCGAGAGCCGCTTTCGCATCCCGTGGGAGAACTCCCGGGGAAGGCCGCTCGCCCGGTGGGCGAGATCGACCACCTCGAGGACCTCGTCAACCCGCTCGTCCGGGACGCCCCGGAGCTGCGCGTGGAAGGCGAGGTTCTCGCGGGCCGTGAGGTTCTCGTAGAGCATGGTGTCGTGGGAGACGAAGCCGACCTTCCGGCGCAGTCGGTAGGCATCCGGCCGATAGGGCTCCCCGTCGACCGCCACCCGCCCCGAGGTGGGGGTCAGGAGCCCGGCGAGTAGCCGGAGCATCGTCGTCTTCCCCGAGCCGTTGGGCCCCAGGAGCGCGACCCGTTCTCCGTCCTCGACGGTGACGGTCACGTCGGAGAGTGCCGTGAACGGACCGTATTGTTTCGTGAGGCCCTCGGCGCGGAGACCCATTGGCTTGACGTCGGGTTGGCCCGGTTAAGAACCCTCCCCTTCGGGATCGGGATGGTCGCTCGTCCGACCGGTTGTCTGGGGACCTCACTCGACGGTGGCCAGTGCGTGGTCCGGGATCCGGCCATGCACCAGAGAGAAGAGAGAGAGTGCGCGACCCATCGAGGCCAGCGGGAGAGATGTGCGCCTCGAGGCCAGCGGGAGGGATGGGCGCCTCGAGGCCAACGGGAGGGATGCGAGGAGGCACCGTCAGCGAGGGAGCTGTATTATATAATATGCGTCGTCAATGCAGCCCCCGGCCGATGCTGCGGTCGATTTCGTTTCGTGGGAACGTACGATGCGTTGAAGGCCGTGGCTGGGGAATATCGGATCGATGCGGCGTCGCGAGTATATCGCCGGGGGCGTGGGACTGGCGGCCGTCCTGGCGGGTGGCGCGTACGTCTCCTTCGGGAGCGGACGCGGGACCCCCCGTCGGGTCGAGCCCGTCAACGTGGACACGTTCCAGATGCCGGGGAGCCCCGGCGATACCATCCGCGTCCCCGCCCGGGCGGGGTTGACCGTCCTCGACCTCTTCTCCGTGGGGTGTCTCGCGTGTGTCGACCAGGTCGAGAACCTCAAGCGGGTCCGGAAGCAGGTGGGGGAGGAGGTCCACTTCGTCTCGCTCCACCCCGAGGGGCTGGCCGACGCCGAGAACCCCACGCAGGTCCGGGAGTTCTGGGCGGACCACGGTGGGTCGTGGCCCGTCGGATTGGACCCCGACAACCACTTCCGTCGGGCGTTCGAGCCCGAGCTGTTCCCCTTCACCGCCGTGTTCCGGCCGGACGGGCAGGTGGTATTCGCCGAGGCCGGGCTGACCGAGCCGGCCACCCTCGTGTCCGCCATCCAGGAGGCCTGAGCATGGGCGTACTCGACGTGACTGCCGTGGCGGCCGCCTTCAGCATGGGGATCGCGAGTTTCTTCGCCCCCTGCGCATTCCCCCTCCTCCCGGGCTACGTCGGATACTACGTGGGGAGCGTCGAGGCCGAGGTCCCCCTCCGGGGGGCCGTGGCCCGGGGGCTCGCGGCCGCGGTCGGGGCGCTCGCCGTCATCGGGGGGATCGCGCTCCTTGTCGCCACCGCCGGGCGGATGCTGGTCACCCAGCTCCGGTACGTCGAGCCGGTCATCGGCCTGGCGCTTTTCCTGCTGGGCGCCATGATGCTCTTCGACCGCGTTCCCACCTGGCACGTCTCCCTGCCGGGCCGGCGGACCTCGGTTCTGGGCTTCGGCCTGTTCGGTGCCGGGTATGCGCTGGCCGCCTCCGGGTGCTTCGCGCCGGTGTTCGTCGCGGTCGTCCTCGAGGCGCTCACGCTCTCGGTCGTGGGGAGCTTCCTGGCGGTCACGGCGTTCGCCGCCGGGATGGCGGGCCTCCTCCTGGCCGCCACCGTGGCTGTCGCCATCGGGCACGACCTGGGGGGCTCGACGCTCCCGCGGTACGCCGAGCGCATCACCCCTATCGCCGGGGTGGTGGTCATGGCCGCGGGCGCATACCAGCTCTTCGAGGCGGCCCGGCTGCTCGGGTGGGTGTAGGCACACCTACCGAGGCGGCCCGGTTGCTCGGGTGGGTATCGTCACACCTCCGTCCGACGGCGGTCTGCGGCGACCCAAAGGAACTTCACTCCGCCGCCCCTAGAGGCCCCAACGGATGTCGCGGAGTCCATCGCTTCCGGACCGCCCCACCCTCGATCTGGATCCGGAGCTCACGCCGCGGGAACGACTCGAGGCGCTGAAATCCCACTACGCCGATATCCTCGAAGTCCACCGGGAATTGGAGCGGCAGCTCGACCGGATCGAGGACCGGCGCGAGCGGCTCCGCGAGAAGGTCGATCGCCTCCAGCGCGAGAACGAGACGCTCAAGACCGCCTCCCTGTACGTCGCCACGGTCGAGGACCTCACCGACGACGGCGAGGCGGTCATCAAGCAACACGGGAACAACCAGGAGGTGCTCACGGACCTCTCCGGGGACGTCGCCGATCGCCTGTCGATGGGTGACCGGGTGGCGATCAACGACTCCTTCGCCATCCAGGACGTCCTCGACGACGAGACCGACGCCCGCGCCCAGGCCATGGAGGTCGAGACCTCCCCCGAGGTGACCTACGACGACATCGGCGGCCTGGAGGAGGAGATCCGCGAGGTCCAGGAGGCCGTCGAGGACCCGCTCATGCACCCCGAGCGGTTCGAGACGGTCGGGATCCAGCCGCCGAGCGGCGTGCTCCTCCACGGCCCTCCGGGGACCGGCAAGACGATGCTCGCGAAGGCGGTGGCGAATCACACCGACACCACCTTCATCAAGATGGCGGGCTCCGAGCTCGTCCGGAAGTTCATCGGCGAGGGCTCCCGGATGGTCCGCGACCTCTTCGAGATGGCCGAGCGCCGCGAACCCGCCATCATCTTCATCGACGAGATCGACGCCGTGGCCTCGAAGCGGACGGACTCGAAGACCTCCGGCGACGCGGAGGTCCAGCGCACCATGATGCAGCTGCTCTCGGAGATGGACGGCTTCGACGACCGCGGCGACGTGCGCATCATGGCCGCCACCAACCGCTTCGATATGCTCGACCGGGCCATCCTCCGGCCGGGACGGTTCGACCGCCTCATCGAGGTGCCGGATCCCGACAGGGAGGCCCGACGGGAGATCCTCCGGATCCACACCCGCGAGATGAACCTCGCCGAGGACATCGACTTCGACGCCCTCGCCGCCCGCACGGAGGGATTCAACGGCGCCCAGCTCGAGAGTCTCACCACCGAGGCGGGGATGTTCGCCATCCGGGACGACCGCGAGACCGTGCGGATGCAGGACTTCCGGGACGCCCACGAGAAGCTCGCCGCGGAGGCAGAGCAGGGGCGGCCGGGATACACCACCTACATCCAATAGGGAGTCTCCGATCTCGGTGCCGTTGCCCTCGAACCCGCACAGACGCTTCGTTGTCGACACCGGTGGAGACCGACACGGCTTTGGCCCGCCGGCGGCGTTCTCGACCCGATGAGTACCGTCCGCGTCGTCTGGGGGACCGGCCGCGGCCCGACGGACGTCGCCGCCTACGACGCCGCGCTCGCGGACGCGGGTGCGCACAATTTCAATCTCGTGCGGGTCTCCTCCATCGTCCCCGCGGACGCCACGCTGGAGGTGGTCGGGACGGCGCCGGATCTGGGACCCGCCGGAAGCCGGTTGACCGTCGTCGAGGGGCACGCGGAGGCGGCAGGTCCCGCGCAGGTCGCGGCCGGATTGGGGTGGTCGGTGGGTCCGGGGCCCGGCCTCCTCTACGAGGCGGCCGGGGAGGCGGCCCCCGCGGCCATCGCCGAGCGGATCCGGACCGGCCTCGCCGCCGGCCGGGACCTCCGGGACTGGACGTTCGAGGAGACGGACGTCCGGACTGTCGACGCCGACGCGGAGGAGGGCGAGTACGTCGCCGCGACCGTCCTCGCCATCCTTGGGGATGGGGACCCGATCGATTGAACGGGAGCCACGCTGTCAGCGAAGGAAGTTTGTCCGGGGCAGTGGGGACGACCGGCGCTGGTTTCGGTGCACACCTGTATCGACCAGGAGTCATCGAGTTCGTCCCGGGGTCGTCGACGTTGACCCGGGGTCGTCGACGTTGACCCTGGGTCGTCGACGTTAATCCTGGGTCATTGGTGTTCGTCCCGGCCGCACCCACGTTCGAGCCAAGAGGGAACGTATTTGAAGGCGTCGGCGACAGCCATCGGGGAAGGGAGCTGTCGAGATGCCCTCCCCGAAAGTCGACCTGTCCGTTCGCACCCGGGCGGACGCCCAGCGCACGGTCGCGGCGCTGATCGAGCCGGTGCTTTCGCACTTCAGCGCGGGAAACGCCCGCGTCCGCCTCGGCGAGACGGGCGCGATCTACCCCGACGTGGACGCGGAGCTCGAGGGCTTCTCGCGCCCGCTCTGGGGCATCGCCCCGCTGGTCGCGGGCGGTGGCACCTTCGAGCACTGGGAGCGGTACCGGCGCGGGTTGGTCCACGGCTGCGACCCCGACCACGAGGAGTACTGGGGCCACCCGGACGATCACTCCCAGAAGCACGTCGAGATGGCCGCGATCGGGGTCGCGCTCGCGCTGACGCCAGAGCACCTCTGGGAGCCACTCTCCCCCGAGGACCGTCGGCTCGTCGAGACCTGGCTCGGCCGGACGAACGAGGCCACCCTCCCCGACGCCAACTGGCGCTTCTTCCGCGTCCTGACGAACCTCGGCCTCCGGCGCGTGGGTGCGGAACACGACTGGGAGCGGGTTCGGGCCGACCTCGAGCGCCTCGACGGATACGCCCTCGCCGACGGGTGGTACAGCGACGGAACGGACGACGGCCTCGGGCCCCGCGATCACTACGTCGCCTGGGAGATGCACGTCGACGGGTTGCTCTACGCCACGCTGGTGGGCGAGGGCGACCCCGGATTCGCCGACCGGTTCCGCGAGCGGGCAGCGGATTTCGCCGCCCAGTACGTCCACTGGTTCGACGAGGCGGGCCGGGCACTCCCCTACGGCCGAAGCCTCACGTATCGCTTCGCGCAGGCGGCGTTCTGGGGAGCCCTGGCGGTGGCCGACGTGAAGCCGCCGACCCACTCCTGGGCGGCGATCAGGGGACTGTGGGCGCGAAACCTCCAGTGGTGGCTCGACCAGCCCATCTTCACCGATGGGGGGTTACTCTCGATCGGGTATCGGTATCCAAATACCACGATCGGGGAGATCTACAATGCACCGGCCGGGCCGTACTGGGCCCTGAAGGCCGCCCTGCCACTCGCCCTCCCGGACACCCATCCCTTCTGGGAGACATCGCCGGAGCCGCTCCCGGACCTTCCCTCAGTGACCGTCCAGGAGGAGCCAGGGCTCGTCATCTGTCGGGACGCCGAGACGGGACATCACTTCGCGCTGGCGGCCGGGCAGGACCACGTGGCGGGCTCAATCAGCGCCGAGCGGGCGAAGTACAACGGGTTCACCTACTCGTCGGCGTTCGGCTTCAGCGTCCCGACGCGTCGGCCGGGGCTGTCCGGAGCGGGACACGACGGGTCGCTGGTGCTGGGCGAGGACGATCGCGGGTACCGGATGCGCCAGACCGTCGAGGAACACACCGTGGACGACGGAGTCGCCCACTCCCGCTGGGGTCCATTCGACGACGTCACCGTCGAGACCTGGCTGGTCCCGGTCCCGCCCTGGCACGTGCGGGTCCACCGGCTCGAGTCCGGTCGGCGGCTCAAAAGCGCCGAGGGGGGCTTCCCGCTCGACAGAACGGGGGACCACGAGGGGCGATTCGAGACCCAGACCTCGGGAGATGGCGCGCTGGCCCGGTTTCCGGCGGGGACGAGCGGGATCCGGGACCTCCTGGGCACGAGGGAGGGGTCGGTGGTGGCCCAGGACCCGAACGCGAACCTCTGTGCCCCCCGGACCGTCGTCCCGACGCTCACGGGGGAACACGACACCGGCAGGAGCTGGCTCGCCGCGGCGGTCGTGGCCTCCCCCGCCCCGGATCCGGTGGTTCCCTGGAGCACGTATCCGGAGGTCTCGCTATCGGGCGACGCCTTCACCGTGATGGACGCGGGCGGTACGGTCGTGTTCGAACGCGAACCGTAGTCAAGACACGCGGTCAGGGACCCGCAGTCAGGAGGGACGCTGTCTGGATACGATCGATTGGGGATGAAAGAGGGGTGGGGCTCACGGGAAAGACGCATGTGGGGGGTAACTCATTCTCGCCGTGCATACCTGGCCGGGTGACCGGGAACTTTCCCTTCAAATATTAGAGACAGCGGACGGCGGAGGTGTCACCCATCGGACGTCGCCGACCGCCCACCCAGCGGGGACTCGTTGCGGAGGAGGTCGAGGCCGAACACGACCCAGGCAACGGCGATCGGGCCCATGGCCACGAACGAGCTCGCCGGACCCGGAATGAGGTACCCGAGCGCTGGGACCCCGAGCAGGACCCCGGCGAATGCGCCTCCGATCCGTGGTCGTCCCGCCTTCACGTAGCCGTATGCGAGCAACAGAAGCGAGGGCAGGAGGGCGAGCAACCCGAAGACGCCCGTCGCCAGAGCCACGAGGAAGGCCAGGATTCCCTCGGGGGTTCCCTGTATCGAGAACACGAACACCGAGACGGTGAACGAAAGCCCGCTGAATCCGATGACGGCCCCGACACTGCCCCAGCGACGGGCCCGCCCCGCTCCCGCCCAGTCCCGCCGGAGCAGGCCGATGAGGCCCAGAAGCAATCCGATCGCGGCCGCGAGGATCACGAGGGGGACGAGCTCCCGGTTGATCCACAGGGGACTCCACATCGGCGGGTCGAAGACGTAGGAGTCTGTCGGGGTGAAGCCGTACCACGAGGGTGGCACGGCGGCGAGCATCGCGAGGGTCGCCCCGAGGATCGACGCGCCCCCGGAGAGGCGCGCCCAGCGGCTATGCATCCGCGGGGCCTCCGACGGTGACGACCGTCCCGCCCCGCGTGGTCAGAACCACCGTCCCGTCGACCACGGCCGGGGGCGTGACCCAGTTCCGCGGCCGGGACCCCCCTTCGATCGCCCACTGCACCCGACCGAAATCCTTGGTGAAGGCCACGATGCCCTGGGCCGCGTCCGGTCCCTCGCCGAGGGACAGGATGGCCAGGACGTGACCGGCCGTCGCGGCCGTCACCGCGCCGCTCCCGATGTACGAGCACCAGCGCGGCTCGGGCTTCGACCCGGTCCGCTCGAGGGCGAACGAGGCGGCACCGGCTTCACCCGGCTGCTCGACCACGTAGATGGTATCCTCGGTGAGCACGGGGGTGAGCAGGGCGCGATAGTCGCCCCGGCTGAACGTCCAGCGCTCCTCGCCGGTGGCCGCGTCGAGGGCGTGGAGCCCCACGTCGCTCCCCACGTAGCACGTCCCCTCCCCCAGAACTGGATAACTTCTGGCCCGTCGATCGACCGACCAGCGCTCGTCGCCGGAGGTCGCATCGTATCCCCGGACACCCCGCTCGGTAACGGCGATCACGCTCGAATCACCCGCGGCCGGCGGAATCGGCTTCGCTCCTCTCGGTACGGGCCGGGTCCACCGCTCCTCGCCGCTCCGTGTAAGGGCGCGCAGGTCTCCGGCGCCGAGTGCGTATACCGTCCCGTCGACCACGGCGGGTGCGGCCACGTCGGTCATACCATCCACGGTCCAGCGGATGCTGCCGTCCCCGCCATCCAGGGCGACGATGCCGTCCGCGGTGGGAACATAGACGTTGCCGCCGGGCCCGAGCGCCGGCGAGGCGGTGTTGGCCTCGTACTCGTGGAGGGTATCGTACAGCGTCACCCCGATGGGCTCGCTCACCCATTCGATTTCACCGCTGGTCGCGGAGAGCGCGTGGACGTGGCGGGAATCCGCAACGACGACCAGCCCGTCGCCCACGACGGGGGCGCTCGTGGAGAGGCTGCCGGGGTCTGTGGTGGGGACATCGAGCGTCGTTCGCCACCGGACCGACGGGATGGACTCCGGAAGAGAGCCCGGCGCGTAGCCGGTTCGGCCGGGATTTCCGTGGCTCGTGGGCCAGGATCCGGTTGGCGGACTCGGGAGGGGGTTAGTGGGCGAGTCCCGGATCGAGACCCGCTCCTCCGGGGCTGGGGCATCCGAATCCGGGCAGGAGGACGAGCAACCAGCCAGGGCCCCGAGGGTCCCGGCCCCGATTGCCCCGGCAGCGAGCTGGAGGACGCGGCGGCGTGGGACGGGCATTGGTGACCCCATTCGGTTGCGGACTCCTTAGTGTTCGTTTCGCTCAAACGTGGATTGTTGTCTCCGGTCACCAGGATGGGGGAGACCTCGTCGGCGCTCCGCCCATTGTGCATCCGGGGGTCGTTCTCGGCGTTTGAGAGTCCGGACGTGGCTCCCGCCGTTCGCCCCCGGCACCTCCGATGATCGCTGTACCGCAAGAGTTTTTCAGACCCGTCCGCAACACCCGGGGCAATGTATGGAAATACGCCGTACGCGGGCCGACCGGACGCCGGCTCCGAGCCGGTGGACCTCTCGCCTGCGACGCGGCGGGCGCTCCTGGAGGGGGTATCGCGGGTGGCACGGCGCACCCGGGAGTTCCTCCCGGACGAGTATCTCGTGGGCAAGCAGGTCGGCCAGGGGGCGGAGGGCCCCGAGGTGATGGTCTCGGTTCAGCCCCCCGTCGGCAATCCCGTGAGTGCGGGCTTCTCCCCCGACCTCGAAGAGGGTGGCGAGGACCTCATCCCCGTCGAGGACGAGGAGGAGGTCGCGCGTGGGCTGGCGGCGAGCGCCGCCCTCCAGGTGAAACGCGCCATCGACGGCGACGTGCCCCCGACGGCCAGGTGACCGGTCGTCGCCCGACGGGTTGTTCGGCTTTTCCGACAGCATCTCGAGAGCCATCGCGGTGCCGGCCAGGCACGAACCGGATCGGCGGATGCGGAAACCCCGGACCTGCCCAGTACAGCCACCCTCGAACTGATCGGAACGCACACGGACGGGTTCTGGGTCACTCACCAACTCGACGTCTCGCGGGTCCCGTCGTGGGTGGGGTGCCGAACAGGGCGTAGGCGGTCGCGCCGAGGGCGAGGATGCTCCCACCACGGAGTCCCGCGGAGAGCCCCGTTCCGGTGAGGTGTCCGACGACGATGCAGAGAGCGTAGGCGAGCGGGATGCTGGCGAGGAGGAGATCGTAGCGCGTCACCGCGTCGGTCGTCCCGAGTCGACGGGCGATCCGGCTGGAGAAGTATCTCCCTGGCATCGGTCATCACCTCGGGTGAGACTAGATGGGTACTCCCTATTAAAGGTTCTCCTGTGGTTTTCAATATGTTATACAATGGTCACCTGGAACAATTTACGAACCACCCAGGAACCATGGAGGAACGATGAGGAAACTGTGATCGAACCCAACAGGCGTCGAGGGGTGACGCTTGCGGGCGGTTCACAGATCGAGATCGAGCTGAGCCAGTGCTGGGCGAAATTCACCGCGAATCTGAATGTACGCTGTCAGGATCGCCCGGCCCGTAACGGGATCTCACCCGGGCGCGACCAATCACCCGGAAGGGATGCCTCCTTTGGGGGGTTCACTTGCCCCAGAATGGATCCCTGTCGCGCTTGCGCTCCAGGAACTGCGAGAGCGCCTCGCGCTCGTCGGCGGGGAGGTCCTCCAGCAGCTCCTGCTCGAGGACCTTCGCGTGCTTCTCCGGCAGGTCCACCCAGAGGACGTCCCCCTCGTCGATCCCCCGGCCGACCGTCGGGCCGTCGATGGAGACGGCGAGTTGCTCGCCCGCCCTCGCCTCGTCCACGTCCTCGCCCTCGTCCTGGATCGATTTCAGCACGCCAACCCGCTGGAACCCCCCGTTCTCGAAGTAGCCGACCGGGACGTTGCGCTTGAGGGTGCCGGTCAGCACCTCCACCCCCACCACCGCGGGGTCGGACTGTCTGAACACGTGATCGCGGAGGAGCTGGAACCTGGCGGGTCGCATGACGTTCTCGAAGACGGCCTCGCGCTGGCGGCGCTCGATGGCCTCGACGAACGCCTCGTACTCCTCGATCAGCTCGTAGATGACCTCGCTCTGGAAGATGGTCACGTCCTCCTCCTCGGCGAGCGCCTCGGCGTCCTCGAGGAGATCGACGGTGAACCCGAGGATCACGCGGTGCTTCTCGTCGGGGATCGTCGCCGCCACGCTCACGTCCCGTGGGGCCACGTCCCCCACCTCGGCGCGCATGATCGGGATCTCCGCGTCCTCGAGGGAGTTCGCGAGCGCCTCCAGGCTCCCCAGCGTATCGGCCTTCACCACGATCCCCTCCTCCTCGGTCTGGACCGCGATGTCCGCGAGGGCGGTCTCCACCTCCTCGATGACGGCGTCCAGCTCCCGGTCCCGGACCACCCGCACCGGCGCGCCGGCCATCGCGTCGTCCAGGTCCGGGGCGGCGATCTTGAGCCCTGCCGCCGCCGTGAGCTCGGCCGCCCGGTCGAAGCGCTTCTCGGTCCGGATCTCCGCGAGCGGGCGGGGCTGGAGGAGTGCCCTGACGGAGGTCACGATGGGCTCGCCCTCGGTCCCCACGACGATCTGATCCCCTTCCCGGATGGTCCCGTCGTAGAGGATGACGTCGAGGGTGGTGCCGAAGCCCTGCTCCTCGGTGACCTCGAGGACGGTCCCGGCCCCCGGGCCGGTGACGTCCACCGCCATCTCGGATCGCATGTACCGCTGGGCCAGGCCCATGAGGACCGTGAGGAGGTCCGGGACACCCTCGCCGGTCTCGGCGCTGACCGGGATGACCCCCACGTTGGACTGGAAGTCCGAGATGCGCCAGTAGAGATCCGAGGAGAAGCCGGCGTCGGAGAGGTCCCCGATCAGCTCGTAGAGGCGCTCGTCCAGGGTGGCCCGCACGCGCTCGCTCTGGGCCTCGTAGGTCTCCTGGATCGGCGCGTCGGGGCGCGGGTTCCAGCCGGGGGTCGTGTCGATCTTGTTCGCCGCCACGACGAACGGCGTCTCGCTGTTCCGGAGGATGTCGACCGCCTCCTCGGTCTGTGGCTGGAACCCGTCGTTGACGTCGACCACCAGGATGGCGATGTCGGCCAGCGCCCCGCCCCGTGCCCGGAGGGTGCTGAACGCGTGGTGGCCCGGAGTGTCGATGAAGAGGAGGCCGGGGAGGTCGAACTCGGTCGGGTCCACCAGGCTCCCGGCCACCTCGGAGACCACGTCGAGCGGGACGGCCGTGGCGCCGATGTGCTGGGTGATGGCCCCGGATTCGCCCTCGCTGACGGCCGAGCCGCGGATGCGATCCAGGAGACTCGTCTTTCCGTGGTCCACGTGGCCGAGCACGGCCACGATGGGGGTCCGAAGCGCGTCCGTCTGCTCGGTGTCGGGGTCGGGGTCGGAGTCAGCCATTGGGGGAACCTCCGAAAACGCTCGTTGGACGAACGGACCCGTCCGCGGTAGTTAACTCCATCGTCAGCGGGCTCCAGGGGATACTGTATACTGGGACAGAGGTCATTCGGGGGGTGCACTCCAGAATACATCGAATACTGGCGAGAGCCTGTACCCGGTTTACGAACGAATTGGACCCTCATCACCGTTCTCGGGCATCACACGACCGATTCTTCATGCGTGCCACCCGTTCCGCCCCCGACCCCGACTCTGACCCCGACTTTGACTCCGACGCTGAACTTGACCCCGAATCGAGCGAGGACGGCACCGAGTCACAGTCCCTTTCGGACGATATAGCGGCAGTCAGTCCTGAAGGCTGGGAACTGGAACTGTTGTTACAGGCGGCTGATGATCCAAGCCTATTAGTGGAGGCCAGCACAGTCTGGGAATCTGCCGACGCGACACGGAAGGTCCTCGAACGACACCTCGATCGGCCACAGGAACGCCTGTTGGAAGAACTCGGCCGGGCCGCGTCGTTGTATCCGCGA
>JBDGRH010000142.1:0-16014 GCA_042218225.1 Halodesulfurarchaeum sp.
TCGGCGGTCTGGTTTCCAACGAGTTCGAATACTGCAGTGGGGCTTTCGGCGGTCTCGGGTTCTACGATGTTGGATACGACTGCAAAGGGCTTTCGGCGGTCTGCTCATCAAAGGTATTGTAAATTACTGCAGTGGGGTTATCGGCGGTCTCGTTTCCAACGATATTATATAATACCGCTGGAGCCCGTCCCCCGGTCAGTTCGCAACGATCCGTATGTATGGAAAATACCCCCCGGAGACTGGATTTCCACAGAGTACCCTCACTCTGGATACCGATCCTTCCAGGGACGACGCCGCTCGAACGCGCCACTGGCGGCGAGCACGGTCTCGTCTTCGAACCGGCGACCGACGAGCTGCATCCCGACGGGCAGCCCGTCGACGAACCCGGCGGGGATCGACGCGGCGGGATGCCCGGTGAAATTGAAGGGCTGGGTGAGGACCCACCCGCGGAGCGGCTCGATCGCTGTCCCGTCGATCTCCTCCGGCGGGTCCCCGTGGGGGAACGCCGTCGTCGCGAGTGTCGCGGTCGCCAGGAGGTCGTATCGCTCGAACAGGTCCTGGATGGCGTCGAAGACCCGCGTCCGGGTGCGGTTCGCCCGCTCGAGGTCACTCCGGCTGGGGGCGGGGGCGTCGAGGACAAGGTCGACGAGATAGGGACGCAGACGGTCCCGGTCCGTTCCGTCGGGATCGAATCCCATCCCCTCCAGGGTGTCGAACAGGGCTCGCCACCGGGCCCTGGCCATCGTGTAGAAGGCGTCGAGCACGGTATCCTGGTCGACGTGGGGGCCGAAGTCGGGGTCGACCGCGTCGACCGTGGCCCCCGCCCGTTCGAACGCCGAGATGGCGTCCTCGAGCGTCGAGCGGACACCCGGCTCGATGGGATAGATGCCCATGTCCGGGCTGAATGCGATGTGGAGGTCGTCGATCGGTCGATCGACGGCCCCCCGGTAGTCCCCGACTGCCGGGACGGAGAGCGGATCGCGAGGGTGCACACCGGCCATCACCGAGAGCGCCAGCGCTGCGTCCTCGACCGTGCGCGACAGCGGCCCGTGGACCGTGAATGGCGTCACGCTGCCGAACGCGTTCGGTCGATCCGCGGCCGGGACGAGCCCGTAGGTGGGTTTGAGCCCGTACACGCCACAGAGGCTGGCCGGGATGCGGATCGATCCGCCAGCGTCGGAGCCGGAGGCGAGGGGCACGAGGCGATCCGCGAGCGCCGCGGCTGCGCCGCCGGAGGACCCACCGGCTACCCGTTCCGGGTCGAAGGGATTGGCCGTCGGCCCCCGGATCCGGTTGTCCGTGGTCGTTCCCAGCCCGAACTCCGGGACGTTGGTCTTCCCCACGATGACCGCCCCTGCCTCCCGGAGCCGGCTCACGTACGGGGAATCCGATTCGACGGTGTGCTCCTCGAAGAGGAGGGAGCCATGGGTGGTCCGGACCCCCGCCACGTCGTCGAGGTCCTTGATGGCCACCGGAACCCCGGCGAGCGGTCCGGGCGGGTCACCGTCCTCGATGGCCTGTTCTGCGTCCTGTGCCATCTCCCGAGCCAGATCCTCGGTGATGGTGATGAATGCATCCGTCCGGTCGTTCCGGGCGACCAACCGCTCCAGGTGTGCCTCGGCGACCGCGAGTGGATCGAGTGTTCCCTCGCGAATCCTCCGCGTCAGGCCGGCGGCGCTCAAGCGTGTTGGGTCGGGAGTCATGGCTCAACGCTCGACCGAACACGTGAAAAAGTCGATGGCGGATTCGTGATGGCCGGAAGGATTGGCTGTGCTCCCTCTATCGGGGCCGGACGCACGTTGTGCGGTCTCTTCTCTTTCGAATTCTAGAATGGGCGATCTACCCCCATAATTCTGGCCTGGTCTGTTCGATCCAACCCTGTCGAACTCGACCAGGGATCGATCGACCCGGTTCAGCTCTGGTCTTTCGTTGGAGGCACGTGGCCGAGGAGCAACGCCGGGAAAATCCCCGTACAGGACCACCGCGCCGCTTCAGTCAGCCTGCGGGGCGGCCTCGAGGAACGCCTGTTCGGGGAGTGGCCCGTCGTACCCATCCGGCACGTACGGACAGAGTGGGTCGCTCTCCAGTGGGTCGCCGGTGTACGCGAACGCCCTCGAGCGGCTTCCGCCGCAGACGTGCCGGAACTCGCAGACACCGCATTTCCCCTCGAGGGCGTCCGGGTCGCGAAGGCGCTCGAACAGGTCCGCGTTCCGGTAGATGTCGACGATATCCTCCTCCCTGACCGACCCGGCGGGCGTCGGGAGGAAGCCGGAGGGATACACCTGCCCCAGGTGGCTCACGAACGCGAATCCCGACCCGGCCCGGATTCCCGTCCGGCGCCCGATCGAATCGCCGGGGTTGGACCTGGGACCGTTCGCGTCACCCCGGTGCTGGATCGCAACGCGGCGGTAGTGCGGGGCCTCCGTTGTCTTCACGCCGAATCCCCGCCTGCGGGATTGCTCGAACAGCCATTCCATGACCGCCTCCGCCCGGTCCGGCTCGATGGGCTCGAGCACCCGCCCGCGACCGATCGGCACCAGGAAGAAGACGGACCAGAGGACAGCTCCCAGCTCCTCCGTCAGGTCGGCAAGCGCGGGGAGGTCGTCGACGGTTTCCTGGCACACCGTCGTGTTGATCTGGAGGGGGAGGTCCCGTTCCCTCGCGTACTGTGCCGCGGTCACCGTCTGCTCGAAACTCCCCGGCTCCCCCCGGAACTCGTCGTGGCGCTCGGCGGTGCTCCCGTCGATGCTGAGGGCCAGGCGGCGGAGGCCCGCGTCGGCCAGCTCGTCGATGACGTTGGGCGTCAGCGAGGCAGTCCCGCTCGGTGTGAGCGTCATCTTGAGGCCCAGGTCGGTCCCGTAGGAGACGAGGTGGACGAGGTCGTCCCTGACGAGGGGATCGCCGCCGGAGAGGACGACCAGCTGGCCCTCCCCGAACCGCGCGGCGTCCTCCAGGAGGCGCTCGCCCTCCGCAGTGCTCAATTCACCGGGATGGCGGTCGGGCTGGGCGTCTGCCCGGCAGTGTTTGCACTCGAGATCGCAGGCCTGGGTCACCTCCCAGATCAGGACGAACGGGCGGTTCTCGACGTCGATGTCCTGGTCACGCATCGGAACGTTCGGGTGACGATTGGGGGCGGACGGTCGAAGCTCGCATGCCGAATATGTTCGAGGATACCCCGAGCGTCCAGAGCGAGAGGGGACACATTAAAGGGACGAACCGGACGACGGGTAGGCACCGCTTCTGGACCGCAACCCGGTCCTCTCCGGACCAGTACCCAGCCCCTCGGGACCACTACCCAGTCCCTCGGGGCCGTTACCCGGTCCCTCAGGATCACTACCCGCCGCCCCGAAAATGCTACTCTGTCCCCTCGCGACGGGGGAACCAGGCGAGCTCGTGATCCGCCACGAGCTCCACATCGACCGGATCCCCAACCTCGAACTCGTCGTGGTGGGTGTGGAGACACCGCACCTCGTCGCCGGTATCGAGCGCCACGTGATAGATGAAGGTGGGGCCCGTGTACTGCCGCCGGACGATCCGCCCGTCCGGGGTGTCGTCCGCGCTCGGTCGGACCCGCACGTCGTCGGGCCGCACGAGGACGTCGACCGTCTCGCCCGCGGGCTCCTCGTCGATGCCGGGAAGCTGGTCGGCCGGAATGTGGGCGAAGGAGGTCTGTGCCCCCGACGCCACCTCCGCCGAGAGGAATCCGGCCTGGCCGAGGAAGTCGGCAACACCCCTGGAGGCGGGATTCTGGAACACCTCCCCGGGCGGACCGAGCTGCTCGATGGTCCCCTCGCGCATCACCGCCACGCGGTCGCTGAGGGAGAGGGCCTCCTCCTGGTCGTGGGTGACGGAGACCGCCGTCACGCCGGCCTCCTTCAGGATGCGGCGGACCTCCTCGCGCATCTCCACCCGGAGCCGGACGTCGAGACTCGAGAACGGCTCGTCGAGGAGGAGGATCTCCGGCTCCGGTGCCAGCGCACGGGCCAGCGCAACGCGCTGTTGCTGCCCGCCGGAGAGCTGGTCCGGGGACCGATCGCCCATTCCCTCCATGTCGACCAGGGCGAGGAGAGCGGAGACGCGGTCCTGGGCGCCTGCCTCGTCCTCGAGGCCGAAGGCGATGTTCTCGCGGACCGAGAGGTGGGGAAAGAGTGCAAAGTCCTGGAACACCATCCCCACACTTCGCTCCTCGGGAGGACGTGCCCGGGACGCGTCCGCCACCTCCGTTCCGTCGATGGAGATGGTACCGGTCGTCGGCACCTCGAGGCCCGCAAGCAGGCGGAGCGTGGTGGTCTTTCCACAGCCCGAGGGACCGAGCAGGGTCAGAAGCTCGCCGTCACGGACCTCGAAGGAGAGGTCCCTGACCGCCTGCTCGGAACCGAATCGCTTGGAGACCCCATCCACCCGGAGGATCGGCTCCGGGCCGTCCTCCCGGCCCGAGGACTCCCTCGGGGAGCCGTTTCGGTTCCTGTCCCGCGTTGCGGTGGCTCGGTTCGAACCGCCCGTACTCGATTGCCATTCAGACGCCATCGTATCGCCCCCGGAAGAGGATGAGGACCATCGAGAGACCCGAGACCCCGACAAGGAGGAGCGCGGGAACCGCGGCTCGCCCGTAGGCGCCCGTCCCCTGCACGAGCCAGATGAAGGTCACGATGGTGTGGAAGCCGGTCGGGTGGAGCATGATGGTCGCCGGAAGCTCCTTCATCGTGGTCAGGAAGACCAGCGCCGCCCCGGCAATGACCCCCGGCAGGATGAGCGGAAGGGTGACCCGTCGGAACGCCCTTCTCGGGGGTTGGCCCAGGGTCCGCGCCGCCTCGATGAGCCGGGGGTCGAGCTGGAGGAACGACGACCGGACGGTGCTCACGGACTGGGGGAGAAAGCGGACGAGGTACGCAAAGAGCAGGAGGGGGATCGTCTGATAGAGGAAGGGGAGGTGGGCGGAGCCGAGGTACACCAGGGCGAGTCCCAGGACGATCCCGGGGACGGCGTACCCGACGTAGGTCGCCCGCTCCACCAGCCGGGAGAACAGCCCGGCCCGCTGCGTCGCGAGATACGCCACCGGAATGGCCGCGGCGGTGGCGAGGAGCGCGGCGCCCGCCGCCAGCCCAACCGAGTGCAGGACGTAGGACCACTGGAACTGCGTCCCACCATAAGCCGACCCGCTCTCGAACAGCCAGAGGACCAGCACCCCCAGCGGGACCACCAGCGCGAGCAGGGCGACAGTGGCCGGAAGAAGGGTCAGCGGCCACCGCCATCGCCCGAGCGAGAGCCGCATCGACTCGCCCCGGCCGCGGAACCGGCTTGCGTAATCGCTCTGGTCGCTTCCGACGCGGGACTCGACCGCCAGGATGAGTGCCGTCACCGCCAGCAGCTGGATGGAGAGGAGTGCGGCGAGGTCCCGGGCGAAGGTGTTGTACTCGACGAAGATGACCCGGGTGAAGGTATCGAAGTGCATGATTGCCGGCGTCCCGAAGTCGGAGAGGGTGTAAAGCGCCACGAGCAAGGCGCCGGCGGCGATGCCCGGGACGATGCGAGGGAGGGTGATCCGGCGGAACGCCTCCCACTGCCCGGTATCGAGCGTCCGGGCGGCCTCGACCAGCCTGACGTCGAAGGAGAGCAGGGCGGCGCGCGTGCCCAGATACACGTATGGATAGATGAACAGCGTGAGCACGAGCGCCGCCCCCTCGAACCCGTAGATGACCGGCAGCGAGGAGCCCAGCGGCCCGAGCGCATCCGCCAGGAGACCGTGGGGTCCGAACGCAGAGACGAACGCGAAGGCCCCGATATAGCTCGGGACGACGATCGGCAGTGACACCACGACCGTCCAGAACCGGCGGAACGGGAGGTCGGTCCGGACGGTCAGCACGGCCAGGGGCACACCGAGGGCGATGGAGCCCGCCGTCACCACGACAACGAGCGCGACGCTGTTCACGAGCGCCTCGATCGCGGTGGGACGGACCAGCAGGCCGAGCGAGCGCCAGAGGCCGATGTCCGCGGCCCGGAGGAATAGCCAGAGCACCGGAGAGAGGACGGCGGCAGCGATGGCCGCCCCCAGCAGCGGGAGGGCGGAGCGTCGGGCAAGACCCAGAGAGTCCGGAATCCGGTCCTCGAAGACGTCCGCAGTGGCCATCACCTCATAGCACCCCCTCCGTCCGGAGCATCCGCAGCGTCGCCTCCACGTTCGCGAGTCGCGTCAGGTCGAACTGCGGGGGATCGAGCTCGGCGATGGGTGGAAGCGAGCCCGGCGGATCGATGCCCGGAACGAGCGGGTACTCGTAGGCCTGTTCCGCAAGGAATCGCTGTACCTCCCTCGTGAGGAGATGGCGGATGAAGTCGACCGCGAGCGGCTTGCGGTCGCTGGAGGCGAGGACCGCAACCCCACTCGCGTTCACGAGGGCACCCGCGTCGTTCGACGTGAAGGCGAGCTCGAGTGGGGCGTCCGGCTTCGCCTCCTTGAGTCGAAGGGCGTAGTAGTGATTGGCGAGTCCAGCGCCCAGCTCCCCCTCCGCTACGGCATTCGTCACGAGGAACTCGCCCGGGTAGGCGGTCACCCCGGACTCCAACATGCCTCGGAGCCACCGGCGCGTGGTCTGCTCGCCGTGGACGAACCGCATCGCGGTCACGAATGCCTGGAAGGCCCCGTACCGCGGCGCCCATCCAAGTGCATCATCGAACGCCTCCTCCTCGGGGAACGCCAGGATGTCGTCCGGAATGTCAGATTCGTCGAACCGGTCCGTGTTGTAGGGTACAGCCCGGGCACGGCCCGAGATCCCGACCCAGCGACGCTTCGGATCCCGGAACTGGGAGGGAACCAATCCGGTGACGTCCGATGGAAGGGATGCGGTCAATCCTCGCTCGGCGACCGCGCCCAGTGCGCCGGCGTCGATAGACCAGAACACGTCCGCCGGCGAGGACCCACCTTTTTCCTCCTCGATGATGGTGTTCGCGAGCGACGCCGAGGAGTCGCGGCGGACCGAAACCGAGAGGTCCGGATATCGCTCGGACTCCAGGTGCTCGACGAGATCCCTGTACAGCCCACCTTCTCCCCGCCCGAGGTATATCACCAGCTCGCCGGAGAGGGCGGGGACGTCCTCGAGGGTCGGGACGGTCCGGTTCCTCCCCGTCGTCCCGGTTGGGGTCGCGGTCCTGTTCCCCTCCGCCTCCGGGTCGAACTCCTGGGTCGTCCCCCTGGAGCCCGTCCCGGTCGCACACCCTCCGAGAACGGCCAGCGCGCCTGCCCCGAGACCTGAAAGGTAGGTCCGACGGCGCAGCGGTATCGATTGCCGACGCATCAGTGTCGGTTCCGCCGATTGCGGAGACGCACGAGGAGCCCGAGGAGGACCACACCACCGACTCCGATGGCCGGACCGAACCCGGGGGTCGTGGTTTCGGTCGTCGCGGGGGTCGTCGTCTCCGTGGGTGTCTGGGTAGGTGTCTGGGTGGGTGTCTGCGTGGGTGTGGATTCGGTCGTGGTCGTCGTCTCGTCCTGATCCTCGAGGGTGATGGTCTCCTGGGAGGCCGCGGCCAGGACCTCTGCCGCCTCATTGAGCTTCTTCTCCATCGATTCGATCTTCTCGTGGACGGCAGACGGCGCGGAGTCGTTCCGGATGAGTGCCGGGAGCTCCTCGTTGAAATCCGCCTCCAGCTCCTCGACCAGCTCGGGTCGCTCGGCGATGAGCGTGCCCTCCAGCCCTTCGAAGTTCGTCAGGTAGGTCTCCTCGATGAGGGAGAGCGCCCGCGAGGAGTTATTCGCCCGGTAGGCCTCCAGGGCCTCGTGGAGATCCGCCACGATGCGCTCGATCGCTTCGGGGCTGGCGGTGCCACCGTCGGCCTCGTATCCCGTGTACTCGGCCAGCTCGGCGGTCGTCGAGGAGACGACACGCCGAACGTCGGCCGGCGGCACGCTCCGGTTCATGCGGTCGGTGAGCTGCTCGAAGAGCTCGGAGAGCTCTTCGGCGGCGTGCTCGGAGAGCGTCGGCATAATCGATTGCCGGTAGCGCCGGAGGGCGGCGTCGACGTACGCCTGCCCGGTGAGATACTCGACCTGGTCGGTGATCGTTCCGTTCGAGGAGACCCCCTCGGCGTACTCCGCCGCGCCGTGCTCGAGGAGCGCTCCGACCACCGTCGCATGGAAGGTGGCGTTGATCCCTTCGTGGCCCCGAATGAGGGCCGCCTCGGCACGCTCGAGCTTCGGGGCGAGCTCGCGGTCGACCCACGTCGCAAATTCGGCGGCCGTGCGGTTCCGCGCCAGATCCGGCGCTCGGTGCAACGAGGCGTTCAGTCGGGCCGCCAGCGTCTCGTTCTCGGCGCGGACGGGTCCATCGACGATGCTCCATTGCTCGTTCGCGACCGCACTGAGCGTGGAGACGGCGGCCGACCGGTCGCCGCGTTCCAGGAGCGTGACCGCGACCTGGACGTTTGCCCGAATCTCCTCCACCGTGCGGACGGTCTGGGCCGGGGAGGAGTCCGCGGTTGCCGTGCCCGAGCCAACGCCGACGGGGAGTGCTACAGCCAGCACGACGAACACGATGGCGATGCGACGGAGCGTCGATATGCGGTCGTCACCCATTTTCGGCTCACCTAATTTAGCCTTGCCTAAACGTTTTAGGTGGGGCTAAATTAAAGTCCCGGTCCATTCCAGCGACCTGGTAATGGGCCCGTACGATTCCTCGCGAACGTGTTCGGGGTTGGCGCTGCCAGGGGTCCCTCAAGAGTCGTGGGTCGCTCCCGGCAATTTCGAACTGGATGGGGTCCGATATCCGTCGGTGGAGTACCCAATTCCTGGGCGACCGGAGCCGCCAGGTCATGTACAATCTCGGTTTCAGGCGCCGAGCGCCGGCGAAGACTTACAAGCGCCTCGGGGAAATTGGAGCCCGTTCCCCACGATGGAACCACTCCCATCGGAAGAGATGAGTGATCGCCGGAGGCGGGGACTCCCGAGGACATTCCTGGTCGTACTCGGAAGCGCACTCCTCGTCGTGGGTGGGGTCGTCTCCGCCATCGGGGTCGTGAACCGGAATGGGACCCTTACCGTCGCCGGGTTTGCGCTCCTGTTCCCCGGCCTGTTGCTGTCCATCTACGGGGCGCTCCTGTTTCGGGTGGACATCACCGTCCCGAAGGGGATCCTCGCCGTGTTGAGTGGCAAACTCCTGTTCGTCGGAAGTGGTGTCCTCCTCGTCGGCCTCGACACCGCCGATACCGTCTTACAGGTCGGGGGGATGGCGTTCATCGTGCACGGTCTGGTGATCGGCTCGTATAGCGTCCTGTTGTATTGGGGGTGGGAGCGAGCTTCGCCCCGGGGGACCGGCTGATTCTCTGTCCGGGCACGGCGGTCCCCGGTTGCTGTCGAACCTATCCCAGGGTATGCGGACTGTCGATTGCGATGTCCTCCCGATGCGGGAACAGCCGCTGCACCCTCGGTCAGTGATTCCGAGAGTGGAATCTGCTGGGGCCCTGGCGGATTCGAACCGGAGGGAGACGGTCCGGGCGTGCGGCGCTTCGCGCCGTTCCGGGCTGCGACTCCCAGGGTTCGAATCCGCGGCCCACTCACTCCTCGCGAGGACACGCCTCCGGCGGTCCTCGCGCTCTCCGGGGAACTGGGCCCTGGCGGATTCGAACCACCGACGACGCGGTTATGAGCCGCGCGCTCTCACCGGACTGAGCTAAGGGCCCTCGTCCCCACCTATCCCCGGGCCCGTCTTGAGACTTGCTCTCTCCGGGAGTGTTGCTCGTCGAGGGAGAGCCCGTGAGACCGGGATGACTGTTCCACACCTCCCATTAATAATGTGCAAGACAGCCTCCCGAAACCACTGATGGTCATCCTCCATCTCCAACCGATGGGGTGGCAGGGCCATTCGAGGAGTGCCGACACTCTCATATCCGGCTCCGCGTTCCGGTAATCCACCGTCTGCCTATTGGATCATCTGTACGCAACTGGCATCAGGATCCAGCTGGACGCAACTGGCATCAGGAAACGAATGCGGGAAGCGCCGCCGCCAGGGCTCGAACCTGGGACAACCTCGTTAACAGCGAGGTGCTCTACCAGCTGAGCTACGGCGGCTCGTTACCGTGTACTTGGGTAATTTTGATATGGCTTTCGTTTCGCCGGTGGGGAATCGGGGTGGAAGCACCCGACCGGCCCGGGTCCCTCGATCGAACTCACGGCCGCGGCGAGGAAATCGGAGTTTTAGGAACAGCTAAAATAGTCACCAATTAGGAAAGACTAATTTAGTCTTCACAAAATTTCGTTCGCAAATTATAAACCGTTCCGGCCGATACAGAAACCCGTCGATGGGGCTGCTCGAGAACCTCGCGCTCGTCTTCGTCGCCGGGCTCATCACGGCCCTGGCCACGAGCCTCGGCGCCATCCCCTTCTTCCTCTACGAGGAGATCGAGGACCGGTGGAACGTCGCCCTCTGGGGATTTGCCTCCGGGATCATGCTCGCTGCGTCGGTGTTCGGCCTGCTCAAGGAGGGGCTCGCGGCCGGGTCACCCGAACAGATCGGCGTGGGAATGCTGGTCGGGGTCCTCCTGGTCGTCGCCGGTCACCGGGTCATCGACGGCGCCGACGTCGACCCGCGAGCCTACGAGCGATCCGATTTCAAGAAGCTCGTGCTCATCCTCGGAATCCTGACGGTTCACAGCTTCCCCGAGGGGGTGGCCGTCGGGGTCTCCTTCGCCGATCTCAACCTTGCCAAAGGGCCCATGATCCTGGGATTCACGGTCCCGGTCCTCGCCATCTTCATGACCATCGCCATCTCCATCCACAACGTCCCCGAGGGGACAGCCATCTCGATCCCGCTTCGCTCCCTCGGGGTCTCGAAGTGGAAGATGGCCTGGTGGGCGTTCTTCTCGAGCCTGCCCCAACCCATCGGGGCGGTCATCGCGTTCGCGTTCGTCCGCATCGCCAGGGAATTCCTCCCGTTCGGGTTCGGGTTCGCCGCGGGCGCGATGATCTACCTGGTCGTCACCGAGTTCATCCCGGAGGCCCTCGAGTTGGGGGAGCCGCTCCCGAACGGCGGCCGCCCGGAGTTGGCGGGCGGGGTCGTGGGGGGCGTCCTGTTGATGGCTCCCCTGGCGCTGGTATAGGGATACTGGGCCACGTGCTCCCCGGAATTGCTGGGTATCGGACGACAGCCCGCGTTCCCGCGCATCGGTATCCTTTCCTCCCGGCCTCGTGTACGGGGGCCCATGGCCGACGGGACGGAGCTGGCCGCGGTGACGGAGCGCGTCCGCGAGCGGATCGACCCGGCCCCCGACGAGCGTGACGCCCTCCAGGAGGCCGTGAGGGAGCTGATAGCGGCGACCGAGTCAGCGCTCGACGACATCGATGTCGAGGGCGAGGTGATCCACGTGGGGTCCACCGCGAGAGGTACCTGGGTCAGCGGGGACCGCGACATCGACATCTTCGTCTCGTTCCCGGAATCGCTCCCGCGCGAGGACCTGGAGCGGCTCGGCCTCCAGGTCGGCAACGCGGTCCTGCCGGAGGGCCAGGAGGAGTACGCCGAGCATCCCTACGTCAGCGGGGAGTTCGACGGGTTCGCGGTGGATCTGGTCCCCTGCTACGACGTGGACTCGCCCCGGGCCATCCGCTCGAGCGTCGACCGGACTCCCTTTCACAACGCCTATTTGGAGGAGCGCATCGACGACGAGACGGCGGGGGACGTCCGCCTCCTGAAGCAGTTCCTCTCCGGAATCGGGATCTACGGGAGTGACCTCCGGACCCGGGGGTTCTCGGGGTACCTGGTCGAGCTCCTCGTGCTCGAATACGGGACGTTCGAGGCGGTCCTGGAGGCCGTGGCCGAATGGCACCCGCCCGTCCGGCTCGACCCCGAGGGACACGGGGAGAAGGAGTTCGACGATTCCCTCGTGTTCATCGACCCGACCGACCCCGCGCGGAACGTCGCCGCGGTCGTCTCGGAGACGAGCGTCGCGCGGTTCGTCCACCACGCCCGGGAATTGCTCGAGGACCCCACAGTGTCGCGGTTCTTCCCGGAGCCACCAAATCCGCTCTCGGCGGACGCGGTCGTCGAGCACGTCGAGCGGCGGGGGACGACCCCCATCGCCGTCCTGTTCGAACCGCCTGACGTGGTCGACGACCAGCTCTACCCGCAGCTCCGTCGCTCGCTGGACGGGCTGACGCGCGGCCTCGAGCACCGCGGGTTCTCGGTACTGCGGGCTGCGACCTGGGCGGAGGAGCGCGCAGTCCTCCTCGTCGAGCTGGAGCGCGCGACCCTCCCGGACGTCGAGCGCCACGAGGGGCCACCGGTGTACGTCTCCGAACACGCCGAGAACTTCACCCGGGAGTACGCCGATACGGACGTCTACGGCCCGTTCATCGACGGGGACCGGTACGTTGTCGAGCGCGAGCGGGAGGTTGCCGACGCCGTCACGTTCGTCGCGGAGAAACTCCACGAGGTGGCCCTCGGTGCCCAGGTCGAGGACGCCCTCCGGGATGGCTACACCGTGTATTCCGGCGCGGAGATCGGGGCACTGGCCGAGGAGTTCGGTCGGGACCTCGCCGACTACTTCGATCCAGCGCCCTGATGGACCGCCAGGAGGTCCTCGATGAGGGCCTCCACGTCCGGCTGGACCGAGCCCTCCGCGGCCGGGAGCGTCCTGCCGCCGAAGACCTCGTGGACGACGCCGACCCCATCCGCCAGGGTGTCCAGGCCGTACCCGCCCTCGAGGACGAACCCGAGCCCCGCCCCGACTGTCTCCGCCAGACCCCTGACCCGCTCCGCCAGGAGGCCGTAGCCCTCGGTGCTGACGTGCATTCGAGAGATGGGATCGTGCCGATGGGCGTCGAATCCCGCACTGATCAGGAGAAGGGAGGGGTCGAAGGACTGGAGCAGGGGGGCCACCACCCGGTCGACCGCCGTGAGGTAGTCCACGTCGCCCGAGCCGGGCGGCAGCGGGACGTTCAGGGTCGTGCCTTCTCCCTCACCCTGGCCCCGCTCGTCCGTATCGCCGGTCCCCGGGAAGAGGCCCTGTTCGTGCAGTGAGACGTAGAAGACGTTGCCCTCGTCGTAGAAGATCTCCTGGGTGCCGTTGCCGTGATGGACGTCCCAGTCGATGATGGCGACCCGCGCTGCGCCAAGGTCGCTCAGCGCGTGATGGGCCGCGATGGCCACGTTGTTGAGAAAGCAAAAGCCCATCGCGTCGTCCGGAGTTGCGTGGTGGCCTGGCGGCCGGCCCAGCGAGAAGGGGACCTCCGGCCCGAGATCGGCGTCGAGGGCGACCTCGGCGGTCCACTTCGCGATCCCGGCGCTCGCGAGGGCCGCGTCCCACGTCGAGTCGGTGGCCACCGTGTCGGGATCCCAGTTACCACCCCCCGACCGGGAGAACTCGCGGATCTCGTCGACGTAGGACGCCTCGTGGACCGCGACGGCATCGTCCCGCGTGGCCGGTTCGGGGGTGACGTACACGACGTCGTCGTACTCCTCGAGGCCCTCCCTGATCGCCCGGAGCCGGTCCGGGTTCTCGGGATGGCGGGTTCCCGGGTCGTGATCGAGGCAGCGCTCGTTGAAGCCGAATCTCATTCCACGAGGCGGACGTACGTCCGGATGTCCTCGGCCTGGACCGTGCGCCGTCCCGCGTGCTCGGCGAGCACGGCCGCCCCCTCGGCCACGTCCTCGGCGTAGGACTCGAGGACGTCAGCGAGGACCAGGCGAGCGTCCTGGGACACCCTGAACTCCCCCGGGATGTCGAGCCGGGCGATGCGGTCGACGGGGGCGATGGGGAGCGTCAGGTCCTCCGGCCCGGGGGCCGATTCGGCACCGAAGTCCTCGACCATGAGGGTCTTCCGGCCGTCAGCATCGGCCCGCTCCGCGGCCGCCGCTGCGAGCTCTGCCCCGTGGTCCTGGATCAGGCGTGCGAGCTCGGCCGCCGCGTCCGAGCTGACGCGGAGGTCACCCGCCTCCCGTCGGATGACGGTATCGACCGGGGCGAACGGGAGCTCGACACTCATACCCAAACGCGGGACGGTTGCACGCTTAATAGTTTCCGTTGCCCGGCCCCGTCCCGCCCGGCGTAATCACCGGACCTCGTCGGCCTCGAGGCGCCCGTCCTGGAGGACGCCGGCGACGGTCACCTCCTGGCCGAGCTCGACGTCGGCGCTGGTCTCCACCGTGACCGTCTTCTCGCCGTCGTCGAGGATGACCGGGTCGCCCGACTGGACCACCACGCCCGTGAACTCGATCGCCTCCCCGTCCTCGCCGAGGGAGGGAACCTGTGCTGTTCCCACCGGGGCATCGGCAGCCTCCTTCCGCCCGGGGGTGTCTGCGTCCGTGTCGTCACCCTTCGAGCCACCTGCGTCCCCGAACGCGTCCAGGCCCGTGTCCCCCTCCCCGTCCTCGACCGCCTCGGCCGTCGCCCCCTCCTCGAGGGGAATCACCGTCGAGCGCCAGTTGGCAGAGGCCTCGATGTCGTCCTGCCACCCGTCCTGGATCTCGACGTCGACGAACAGGACCTCGTCGCCCGGGCCCAGGTCCAGGTCGGCCTTCTCGCCCCACAGAGCCACCCGGATGTCGTCCGTCTCGTCCTGCACCCGGACGTTCCGGACCTGCCCCTCGGTGCCGTCATCGCGCTCGAAGGTCCGCTTGGGGTCAGCCGAGCGGACCACGCCGGCGATGTCGACCGTCTCGTCGACGGATACATCCTCGATCGGGGTGGCATCCGGGACGTACGTCACGTCCGCGTCCACCCGCTCGATTGCCCCCCGGTCACCGACGTGGAGCTCGAGCGCCCCGTCCCGTTCGCGGACGTAGCCGTCCACCACCTCGACCACGTCGTGGGGCTCGAACTCCTCGACCAGGTCCGCCCGGTCGTCCCACAGCGTGACGCGGATGCGCCCGGTCTCGTCGCCCAGGACCAGGTTCGCCACCCGGCCTTCGGACCCGTCGTCGCGGTCGAAGGTTCGGACGGCCTCACCCGCGAGCACCTCGCCGACGACGGTCACGTCCGACAGCCCCAGGGTGAGGTCGTCGATCCGGTACTCGTCCTGGATCTGGACGTCGATCTCGGCGTCCTCGTCGACCTCCGCGCGGTCGACGGACACCTCGACGCCGTTGTACCCGTCCCGGGGCCGCCCCTGGATCTTGAGGACTTGCCCGACCTCGAGGTCCTCGACCGCCGCCTCGGCTCGCTCGTCCCAGAACGTCACCCGGATCTGCCCGGTCTCGTCCGCCACCTCGACGTTGACGACCTTCCCTTCGGGTGCCTCCTCGTCGTCTCGCTCGAAGGTCCTGATCTCGCCGATGCCGGTCACCTTCGCGGTGAACTGCACCTCCTCCATCCCGGCCTCGATGTCCGCCACCCCGTTGACCTGCCCCTCGTCGAGTTCGTGGGCGATGAGCATGGCCGCGGTCTCCTCGTCCGCCAGCCCGCCCATCTGCTCGACCTTCGCCTCGACCGCCTCCCGGAACTCGGAGAGGGAGACATCCTCGGCGTCGAGGTCCTCGTAGATCTCTTCGATATCGCCCATCGCGTATCACTAGGCCCCGCAATCGGTCTTGAACTTTGTCGTTGGGCGGACGATCTGGGTCGGTATGATGGAACCGATGAAAGGCCCGGGAGAAACGGCGGCCCGGATCAGTGTCCCAAGCACAGCGATATCGGGTGAGAGATGGAAGTCAGACCGGCGAACGCTCTCCCCGACTATTATACAATACCGCTGGAACGCAGACGCCCGAAAGCCCCACTGCAGTATTCAATACCGCTGGAACGCAGACGCCCGAAAGCCCCCGGGCGCTCCTAGACTATGACGGTGTAGGGACGACGACGCCCGAAAGCCCCCGGGCGCTCGACTCCCGCGGCTCGCGGGTCGCTGCGCTCCCCGCTCGCTCGTTCGGCGGCGCCCTCGCTCCGCTCGGTTGCCGCCAGCTCGCTGCGGTCCTCAGTCGCGCCTCGCTTCGCTCGGCGCTCCCTGCGGTCCTTGCGTCGCCGGGGTTCGCCGAGCGCCCGGCCCCTTTCGGATTCCCACCCGAATCGGTCCCACCCCACTAGAAATATCGGCTG
>JBDGRH010000072.1:0-1127 GCA_042218225.1 Halodesulfurarchaeum sp.
AACGACGAGGAGTACGGCCTCAAGCCGATGAACTGCCCGGGCCACGCCACCATCTTCAATCAGACGACCTGGAGCTACCGCGACCTCCCGGTTCGATACGCCGAGAACGGCAAGGTCTACCGCAAGGAGCAACGGGGCGAACTCTCCGGGCTCTCCCGCGTCTGGGCGTTCACCATCGACGACGGCCACCTCTTCATCCGCCCGGACCAGATCCACGAGGAGGTCGAGACCATCGTGGACATGATCTTCGAGGTGCTGGACACCTTCGACCTCGAGGCGGAGACGGCCCTCGCCACCCAGCCCGAGAAGTACGTGGGCTCGGACGACATCTGGGAGGAGGCCGAGTCACAGCTGGAGGCCGTCCTGGAGGACCTCGGGATCGAGTACGACCTCGAGGAGGGCGACGGGGCCTTCTACGGACCGAAGATCGACTTCGGGTTCGAGGACGCCCTCGGCCGGACGTGGGACGGGCCGACGGTCCAACTCGACTTCAACATGCCCGAGCGCCTCGATCTGGAGTACACGGGGGCGGACAACGAGGCCCACCGCCCGGTCATGATCCACCGGGCGCTCTATGGCAGCTACGAGCGCTTCTTCATGGTCCTCATCGAGCACTTCAACGGGAAGTTCCCGCTCTGGCTCGCCCCGGAGCAGGTCCGGATCCTCCCCGTCTCCGACGACAATCTTGCATACGCCGAGTCGGTCGCGGCCGACCTCGCCGCCCACGACCTCCGCGTCGAGGTGGAGGACCGCGACTGGACCGTCGGGAAGAAGATCCGCGAGGCCCACGACGACCGCGTCCCCTACATGCTCGTCCTGGGCGACGACGAGGAGGCCGCCGGCACCATCTCGGTCCGGGACCGCAAGGAGCGGGAGGCGAACGACGTCGCCCTCGCTGACTTCGTCGAGCACCTCGAGGCCGAGCGCGACGAGAAGCGCACCGAGCCGGACTTCCTGGACTGAGGGGTCGAGCGCGTCGGCGGATTTCCCGATCTGCGCGGGTGGGGGACTGGGAGCCTTGGTTGTCGCACAGGAGGGGAAGCGGAGAAGGCCAAATCCCGGCAAACTGGGACACGGAGGCGCCGTTTATCCCGAGCAGCCTCACTCCACCACAACCTCGAACAGCC
>JBDGRH010000072.1:1137-15926 GCA_042218225.1 Halodesulfurarchaeum sp.
GCCCGGGTCTGGATTCCCTGGCATACCATAGGAGGAGGGCAAACCCCGGCAATCGTGGATAGGGGGACCGTTTGACCCGAGCACCCTCACTCCACCACGACCGCGAGCAGCCGCCGGAGGTCAGCCATCACCGCCTGGGGGTCCGTCTCCCGCACCGCGAGCGTGGCGACCGGAGCGAAATCGGTAGAGGGCTCGGATTGCGGGTCCGAGAACGTCTCCAAGCCGGGACCACCAGTTGAGTCACTCCCACTAGAAAGGGGTTGGACGGGCACGGAGAGCGCGTCCGCACCCGGGTCGAACCCGATGACGACCCCATCGAGCGCATCCGCGAACGGACCGGCGCTCTTCTCGAACCGGAATCGCTGGGTGATCGCGGATGGCACTCCGGCGGGCTCCGTCGCGACGCGGGTCGGGATGGCATCCCGGAGCCGAAACCCCAGGTCGTCGAGCGCGTCGAAGACGGGCTGCATGCGATCCGAGGGGCCGACCTCGAGCCCTGTTGTCGCCGCCGGGTTCCCCGGGTCGGGAGCGCCACCCCGATCCAGGGTGACTGCCAGCTCGGCGGTCGCCCCACCGAAGGTAAGCGGCGCGGTCGCCGGGATCTCGAATGGGACGCCCAGGGTCCGGCGATCGGTCGCGTGGATTGTCACCGGCCCGGCGACGGCGGACTGGTCCACCCGCACCGAATCGAGGCCATCCGGCGTCCGGCAGCCGACCTGGATGGACAGCTCCACCGCATCGACGGCCTGATCGGCCGTCCCGCCGTGGATCTCCAGCGTCGCCTCGGTCTCCGTACCGACTGTCACTCGCGGGGGCACCGTCACGTCCACCGCCGCCGACGCCGACCCGGCCCGGGTGCGCACCTCGTGCATGGCTCGGGACTGGTTCCTTCGTGATTGTATTTAAAGGCTCGCGGACTGGGGGTGTTGGATGCAGCCCGACACTTCCGGCCAGCCTGCCGATAGCCGTCCCGTTCAGGGGGCAGGCAGACTCGATCGAGCCGAGGAAAACGAGAACGACCGACGAACGGGACACGAAGCCGACCGATCCAAAGAGAACGAGCCGGGATTCTCCCGAAGGGTATCCGAGCGCGCTCAGGACTGCTCTTCCTTCCGGAGCTCCTCGAGCTCCTTTTCGACCTCCGCGTCGTCCACCTGCGCTTGCATCTCCGTTTCCATCTCCACGTCGACCGCCTCGGAGGAATCGGCCGCCTCTCCCTCCCCCGTTCCCTCCCCCTCGGCCGCCCCGGTCTCCTCGCGCAGCGTCTCCATCTCCGACTCCAGCTCCCGCTCCTGACGCCCCTCCTCGAGTTCGCGGTCGATCTCGTCCTGGTCGGAGACGGCGTCCTCGAGGACGCCGCGCTCCTCCAGCTCGTCCATGGCGGAGGCGCGCGCTTCCATCTCCTCGGTGCGCTCGGAGGCGCGCTCGATGGCCCGGTTGACGTCCTCCATCTCGTCGCCCACGCCGGTGATGGCCTCCGAGACCCGGGTCTGTGCCTCGGCGGCCTCGTAGCGCGCCTTCATCGTCTCCTTCTTGGTCTTGAACTCCTCGATGCGCTGCTTGAGGTCGCTTTTCTTGTCCTCGAGGTTGTGCTGGGTCGTCTCCAGCTCCTGGATCTGGTCCTCGAGGTCCTCGATCTGGGCCAGCTTGGCCTGCTTCTTCTCCAGGGCCCGCTTGGCCAGGTCCTCGCGGTCCTGGCGCATGGCCTCCCGGGCCTGGTCGTTGTGCTTCTCGACGTTCTCCTGCAGGCGCTCGCGCTGGACCTCCAGTCGCTTCTTCTGGGCCGTGATGTCCGCGATCCCCTTCTCGACGTCCTTCAGCTCGTCCCGCATCTGCTGGTAGGAGTAATCCAGGGACTCCTGTGGGTTCTCCGCCCGGCCGATGAGGGCGTTCAGCTTCGAGCGGATGACGAAGGAGATGCGCGAGAGTAGTCCCATGGCCCATGGTTACGCCTGGGGGTTTAAAATCCTCTCCTCGTTTGCGGTGGATCCGCCCGGGGAGTGGGCTGGAGAGGCTGTAACTCGTGGCCGCCCCGGAAAATCAGGGCCTGCTGGCGGTCGCCCCGAAAAATAAGCCCCGCCGGTTCCTCGCCGTGGACATGCGACAGGAGACGGTGTTGGCCCCGGGGGCCCGGTCGGTGGAGGCCACGCGCGACGGTCCGGCGGACGCGGAGGCGATCGTGGTGGCCTGTCCACCCCACCCCCAATACGGCGGTCACCGGGGCGATTCTCGGCTGACGGCCCTCTCGTCGGACCTGGTCGAGGAGGGAGTTGGCTGTCTCCGGCTCGATTACGGGCCGTGGGACGAGGGCCGGGCGGAGGTCGAGGACGTCAGGAACGCGCTGCGGTGGGCCGCGGAGCGGACCGACAGGGTGGGATTGTTCGGGTACAGCTTCGGCGGGGCGATGGCCGCCTTTGCGGCCTCGTCGACTGATGTCGGGCTCGAGGGGGTGAGTCTGCTGGCGCCCGCCGCGCAGGTCCGGTCGGACGTCGACGTGTCGGAGGTGGTCCAGGATATCGAGGCGCCGTTGCAGGTGATCTACGGTGAGCGGGACACGACGGCGGAGTGGGAGCCGTTCGTCGAGGCGGCGCGTGGGCGGGGTGACGAGGTGGATCGGGAGGGACAGGGGCGGACGCAGGTGGATTCGGTCTCCGGCGACCATCACTTCGTCGGGCAGGTCGAGACGGTTGCCGGGGTGGCGAGTGCGTTCCTGTTGGAGTTGTTGCGGTGACTGGGAGATCGTATTCTAGAATGGGGGTGTGTCGTCGAGGTCGCTCTGTCCTGGATATTGTTTGCCGTCTTCCACCACAGCCCACTTGCGACCGGCATGAGATGAACGCCCTCGACCGTCTGCAGTAATCTCGAAGCCGTCCCCACAGTCACTCGTTGATCCGATCCGGGTCGACCCAGACGACGAACCCATCGTCCCGCTTGACCACGCCGCGCACGGGTCCGTTCGCGACGGTCTCGTCGAGGGACCCCTCGGCCACGGCGGACACCTTGTTGACGTCCTCGATGAGCCAGCCGGTCGGATCCTCGTCCCCGCCGAAGACGACGACGTATTTCGGCTCCACGCCGGCGGCGAGGTCCAGGGCAATCCGCGGGTCCACGATCTTCGTCGTGCGGCCCCGGAGGTCCATCACGCCGACGACCCCGGGTGGTGTTCCGGGAACGGCGGTGATCGCGTTGTCGTTGTTGACGATCTCGTCGACGTGTGCGAGCGTAACGCAGTAGCGCTTCCCGCCGATCTCGAACTCGAGGACCTGCAGGTCCCCGGCCGTGGCGGCTGCGGACACGTGGATCACTCCTCCTCGGCCAGCCGGTCCACCGCCTGCGTGACGTCTGCCACCATCGCCGTCTGCTGCTCGATGGCGGAGCCGATCTCGTCGATCTCGGCGGTGATGCGGTCGGCGTTCTCGCGTGTCTGCTCGACCATGCTTGCGACCTCCTCCGTGGAGGCAGCCTGCTGGTCGGTCGCGCTCGCAACCTGCTCGACCGCTGCAGAGACCTCCTGGACGGACGAGGTGATGTCTCCCAGGTTGGCGATGGCCTCGTCGACCTGCTCGACCCCCGTCTCGACCTTCTCGTTGCTCCGCTCGAGGCTCGTTGCCGCCTCGTCCACCCGATCGTGGATCTCCGCGACCATCTCCTCGATCTCCGCCGCCTGGTTCATCGATTGTTCGGCGAGGTCCTTGATCTCCTCCGCGACGACGGAGAAGCCCTGCCCCGCCTCGCCGGCCCGGGCAGCCTCGATGGAGGCGTTGAGCGCCAGGAGGTTGGTCTGATCTGCGATGTCGTCGATGACCTCCACGATGGCGTCGATCTCGCTCACCCCGTCCTCGATGTCGTCGAACTTCTCGGTGAGGTCGTCCGCGGCCGTGTCGATCGCCCCCATCGAATCGAGGGCCGCCTGGGCTGAGTCCTGGGACTGGGTGGCGAGTTCGCTCACCTGCTCCGACTCGTTTGCGACCTCCTCGGCCGATGAGGCGATCTCCTGGACCGACGCGCTGAGATCGGAGATCTCCCCGGCCACCGTGCCCATCCCGTCGGATTGCTCCTGGGCGAGTTCGATGATATCCCCCGAGCTCTCCGCGATCTCCTCGGTGGCGGCCTGCAGTTCCGCGATCGCCGCCGTGATCTCGTTTGCGGTCTCGTCGTCGTAGTCCGTCTCGGTATCGAGGTCGGTCTCCACGTCTGCCACCCTGTCGCCCGATTTGGATGCCATGCTGGTGGAGACGACTAACATTCCGAATAAAACGTTTCGGGAGGTATTATCAATATCAATATCTCATCAGCGACCGATAGATCCCGTTGCCAGATGTTCTTTCTGCCATAATTCGTGCCTGTATAGAAAAATTATATGATAGCTTATAGATTTGTTCTGAACATATATAATATATCGGATAACTCTGTGGACGAAGTACTCTCATAATATCATCATTTTAGCCGATGGACCCCGGTCGGTGTCGTCCGGTTGGGCGGCCCCGGAAGGACGAAGGCCCTATCCACAACCCAAGGTGACCCGGTCGGTGGGTCCTGGCACCGGCCCACCTTTCTTACCGTGACTCCCCGAACCGGTCACTATGAGCACGGCCGGATCGCGTTTGATCGAACCCCGGGTCCTTGCCCACGCGAAGCGGCGACTCTTCGGGGAGGGGCGGGACGCCGATGGCGGCCGGGAGGGGGTGACGGCATCGGAGACCCGCTCCGGACGCGAGGAGCGCGCCTACGCGGTGACCGACACGCAGTTCGCCACCGAGCGGTGGCTCGCCGGGGAGCGCCTCGATCCAGCGCTTCGGGAGTTCCTCGCGCCGTTCAACCACGTGCGAGTCGGTTCGGGCTACCCGGACCTCCTCGGGGTCCGCGTGCTCCCGGACGAGCTCGCGGCCGTCGACCGGCTGGGCGATCATCCGCCGATGATCGCCATCGAGGCGAAGGGGTACACGGAGCAGGGGACCGTCGCTGTCGAAACCGGGGTGGTCCAGGCCTACGACCGCCTGCACGAGGCAAACGCCGCCTTTGTGGCGGCGCCGGCGGCGGCCATCTCCAAGTCCGCAACGACCCTCGCCCGGGAGCTCAATGTCGGTCTCCTTGGCGTGGAGTCCGATGGATCTGTGAACCCGGTTGTCCGCCCCCGCATCGTCGGCAACCGGACCACCTCGGAGACCGACGCCATCCGGTTCCAGGCCAGCGCGCAGGGGGTCGCCCAACAGTCCTTCGGGCTGAACCACCCCAAGAACTACCTCGCCTATCCGCTGGCGGTCTACCACCCCGATTCCACCGAGGAGCTCGTCGCGGAGCGGGTCGTGGGTGCGGTCGAGAGCGCGAGAGACGGGGCCATCTTCCTCGGGCTGGTCCGCGAGCGACCGACCAGGATGGAGTTGACCCGCCTCGGGCGGGAGATCGTGCGATTCGCCGCGGGCCACGAGGGGTCCGTCGACGCCGCGTTGAACCGGTTCGCCGACTGGAAGGGGACGCGAAAGCGGTACATCGAGGAGGCGCCTCACTGGGGGCAGCTGGCCCGACGGGTGGTCTTCGCCTACCCCGCCACCGACCTCCTCGTGGCGGAGCTGCAGCACATGCACGAGGACGACGTACAGGAGCCGACGCTCGTGGACCTGGTGACGTATCTCCACGAGCTCCATCCCTCCTTCACCGTCGAGCTGTTCCTCAGAGGCACCGCGGAGGTTCGCGGACGGGTGCTCGACGACGAGGGCGACCTCCAGGACGAGGCGCTGGCGAACGGCGAGGTGTATCACGCCCCGACGGTGTTCCAATTGAAGGCGATGCTCTACCACGCGGGCATCCTCGAGGACCGCGGGGCCGAACCATCACGACTCGACCCGACGGGGGATCGCTGGACGCTCCGCAACCCCATCTGAGCCGGTCGGTCAGCCGCCCGGGCGGCGACTCACGCCGCCGCGGCGGGAGTGCGATGTGCACCACCCGATTCGAGGTCCCGGAAGACCAGAAGGCCGTACGTGGCCACGAACGTGGCCGGAACGGCCACGAGCGCGGTTCCCACGAGGATCCCGAAGATGCCGCCATTCCGGACGAGCCAGGTCATGAGGACGGATCCGGCGGCCCCCGCCAGGAGGTGGGCGGCCCCGAAGCCGGCATATGGTCCCCCAGCCAGTGCCGCCGCCACGGACGCCTCGAGCGCCTCGAAGACCCCGTAATCGCCGACCACGACCTCGAAGGGGAGCCCGTAGATGAGGTACGTGAGCACGATGATGACCAGCAGGGCGAGCGGCGGGAAGAACATGAGCGGGAGCACGAGGAAGACCACCGCCGCTCTGAGAAGGTTGACACCGATCATCCGGAGGGTGAACCGTCTGACGCTCCCTTCGAAGTCGACCGTCTGGCCGTCGAGGCGACGGGCGAGCGAACCGAGGAAGCCAGCCTCGAGCGCGGAGGTCACCACCAATCCGACGACGAATAGCGGGAAGAACACGACGAGTTCGAGGGGTCCGGAGAGGCCGGCGGTCCCGCCCCCGCCCGGGAGGGAGACGTACGTCCAGAGCGTCGGCAAGCCGGTCGGGAACGGGAACGTGATGCCGCCTCCGCCCCGCGCGGCGAGTGCCTGGGCGACCTTGGAAAAGGACAGCAGAGTGGCCAGGGCGGGGACCACGGCGAGCACGAGGGACCGACCGGTGACATCGACCGCCTGCTCGTATCTGGAGGGCATGGGCGATACGAGATATGGTCGCGGTCCCCCCTTGAATCTCCTGCTTCGGCGGGTCAGGGCCTTCGAGAGTTCGGGCACTTCGAGGGTTCAGAGAGAGCATCGGAGACCCGCCCGCAGTACCTTCCCCCTCGGCCCGGGAACCTGCGTGCCAAACCGGTAGCATGAAAGCCGCTGGGACGTGAGTGTCGTTCGATACGATGGACCGTCGGATCCTCATCGGCGGGACCTTCCTGCTCGTGCTCGTGGGCGGCTCGCTGGCCGTGCCCACGCTCCTCGCGGATCCTGGCCAGCCGGCCTACACCCCCGACTCCCTCGCTGGATTGAACGAGACGGAGAACGTGACCGGCGACCGGGCACGGGCCATCATCACGGAACTCCATCGAGACCCGGGTGCCGTGGCCGGCTTCCACCGGGCGCAGGTGGTCCGGTACGGGAACGAGTCGGGTCCGCAGATCGTCCTCTACGTGTCGATCTACAACCGGACGGACTGGGCCGGCGAGAACATCACCCGGATGGTCGAGCGGATCCGGGCCTCCCCGGGTTTCCAGGTCACCAACCAAAGTGTGGGCGACACCACCGTCTACACCGCGGAGCGCGAGGGAGTCACGTTCGCCTTCTTCAGCCATCGCGAGGCGGCCTACTGGGTGACATACCAGCGCGGCCTCGATGCCACGACGGCGGAGATCGTCTCGGAGATCGTCGAGACGTATCGGGAATCGCGCCGACCATCCATCTGGCCGTGGTGATCACGGGCTTCGTACAGCGAGCCGGGAGGAGAGCTGCACAGGCCCCGTACATACGTACCTATCACTTTTGCTCACGGACACCACACGTTCACGCATGGGAGACCCCATCCTCCTCATCTTCATCGCGGCCGGTATCCTCGCGCTGTGGCTCGCCGTCACCCTCTATCGCGTACTTCCGTGTTGGCTCGCCGGCGAGACCATCAAGCCGGGGACGGAAGCGCCCGAGGCTGGACACTCGCGACCGGGAGGGGAGGACGGGGAAGTGTCGGCGGAGGTTGCAGGGGAGGACGCCCCTGGCGAGGATCCCGACGAACCCGACCCGTCGGAGGAATCCGCCGACGAGGGGCCACTGGCCACCGTCACCCCGGCAACCCCGCTCCATAGCCCGTGGGAGATGTCGGCGTTCGGGTGGATGATGGCCGTGGGCATCGCCCTCGTCCTCCTCCCGCTTTGGCCCTTCATCGCCATCGTCTGGATCCTGGGGAAGGTCGGCCGGTCGGGAAAGCGACGAGGGGAGCGTCATCCGCCCGAGGACCCGCCGATCTGAAGGGGGCTGAACCGCCTTCCAGGAAGGGTCCCTATCGAAGAAAAAGCCAGCCGACCAGCCCGACGTTTATGAGGACGCCCACGGCCCCCTTCTCCACGAGCAGATCGAGACGACCATCCCACAAGACCACGATCATCACCGTCGAGAGGGTCGCCGCCGCGAGGAGGAGCGTGGGCCACCAGTCCGCCTCGAGCCAGAAGCCCGCTGCCGCCGCTACGAAGCCCAGAGCCACGAGGACGTACCCCAGACTCGCCAGGCCCAAGACGGTTCCCTGCTCGAGGACCCCGGAGAGCAGCCACGAGTGGCCGGTCCATCCCATCGCGTCCTCCATCTCCACCCACCCGTTGCTCAAGACCACGTACCACCCGTGTACGAGCCCGTGGAGGGCGAGGAAGACGGCGATCCCGAGGGAGATCATCGGTGGCCACCGCCCGTCCGCGCCGCCCCGTGTTCACCTGGCCATGCCGGTCCAGGTGGCGATGTCACCCGCGTCCAAATGGGTTGTATTCTCGAAGATTGGTCGCACTCGGAGATAAAGAGTGCCGAACCATGGTCAGTGGAGAGTGGCGTTCCCCCCATTTCCAGATCGATACGGGTGAACCAATACTTGCCTCCCAGACGACAGAACACAGTACAGGAACTCGTGTCCTCCCAGTGGACACGTTCCCTGGTGGAAAATCATCGATAGATTATCTTGAGGATTATCCACACGCTGGGGAGCGGACGCCAGAAAGCACCCACTGCAGTCTGATAGCACCCGGGGCTTTCGGCGGGCTGGCCGACTCCGATATTGAATACGATCGCTGTACTCGTCACTGGCGGTCCGATACCCCTCCAACCGGTAGAGTAGACTGGGGCGTAACACCTCCGGCGAGAACCGACCACCACGAGCGCGACCCTTTTCACGACGCGCCCGATAGGGCCAGCAACGCGATGGCCCGGTACCTCCTCGAGACCTACGGGTGCACGTCGAACCGCGGGGAGAGCCGCGCCATCGAGCGGCGCCTCCGCGACGGCGGCCACCATCCCGTCGAGACGGCCGAGGAGGCGGACGTGGCCATCCTCAACACGTGCACCGTCGTCGAGACGACGGAGCACAACATGCTCCGCCGGGCCGCCGAGCTCGAGGGAAAGACGGCCGACCTCATCGTCACCGGATGCATGGCCCTAGCCCAGGGGGAGGCCTTCGCGGAGAACGGGATCGAGGCCAGGGTCATGGGCTGGGACGAGGTTCCGGAGGCGGTCGGGAACGGGGAGTGCCCCACGGCCACGCCCGACACCGAGCCGGTCTTGGACGGCGTCGTCGGGATCTTGCCCATCGCCCGCGGCTGCATGAGCAACTGCTCCTATTGCATCACCAAGTTCGCCACCGGGCGGGTCGACTCCCCGCCGGTCGCGGAGAACGTGCGTCGCGCCCGCGAGCTCGTCGAGGCGGGGGCGGCGGAGATCCGGATCACGGGCCAGGACACGGGCGTCTACGGCTGGGACGGCGGAGAGCGGAAGCTCCCCGAGCTCCTCCGCCGCATCTGCGACATCGAGGGTGACTTCCGCGTCCGGGTCGGCATGGCGAACCCCTGGGCCGTCCACGGGATCCGGGAGGAGCTGGCGGCGGTCTTCGCGGACTGCGACCGGCTCTACAACTTCCTGCACCTGCCGGTCCAGTCGGGCTCGGATGACGTCCTCGCGGACATGCGCCGCCAGCACACCGTCGAGGAGTTCCGGGAGGTGGTGGCGGCCTTCGACG
Organism: Halodesulfurarchaeum sp.; assembly: GCA_042218225.1. GTDB lineage: Archaea > Halobacteriota > Halobacteria > Halobacteriales > Halobacteriaceae > Halodesulfurarchaeum. The sequence goes on from JBDGRH010000072.1 coordinate 10,863, forward strand.
CCGCCCTCGAAGAGTGGACCCTCTCGACGGACTTCATCGTGGGCTTCCCGACCGAGACCGCAGCCGATCATCGAGCGAGCGTCGAACTCCTCGAGGAGGTCCGGCCGGAGAAGGTCAACGTCACCCGCTTCTCCAAGCGACCGGGGACCGACGCCGCCGACCTGCATGGGCTGGGCGGCCCGACGAAGAAGGAGCGCTCGAAGGAACTCACCGAGCGCAAGCAGGCGGTGGTCGGGGAGGCGTACGACTCGCTGGTGGGTACCGAGCGGGAGGTCCTGGCCGTCGAGCCGGGCCGCCGCGATTCGGTCCAGGCCTTCGACGACGCCTATCACCAGGTCGTCATCCAGGGTGCCGGGGAACGGGGGATCACCCCCGGCGACAGGGTGACAGTCGAGGTCACCGACCACAACACGCTCTACGCCTTCGGCGAGCCGGTCTGAGCCGGACGCCTGGTCGGTCCGGGGTAGAGGCGAACAGGCGACGGTTTCCGCGTCGTCCCAGGTAGATCCTGTGAGGGCGAACCAAGGGACCACCGGTACGATGGGACCGACGGGTCGCCCACCACGCGTCCGTCGCACACCCGCGTTCACGTGATGGCCATCGAGGGAGGCACGGACAGGGTTGGTCCGGGGATCCCATTTGAATATTCGGGTGTGTTGAGTGTTCGTCCGGGAGGGGGAGCGCCGACGACCGGGGGCAGATTCTTGCCCGGAGGACCGAGGACCCAACAGCTCCCGAGGGAGGACCGATCACAGCGTCCGGTCTCGGTTCCCACGGCTGGAATCATGGCCCCTACTCCGCTACCCGTCGGTGAGCCACGCCGCCGACGACCCGCAAGCGCTTTCCCCATGTCAGCAGTACGCCGGGGCATGAGCGAGGTGGACCTCACCGCGGAGCGGTTCGAGCGGTACCGGGAGGCGGGCGACATCCTCCACACCGTCCTGGACGAGGCGGCAGAGCGGGTCGAGGTGGGCACCACGCACCGCGAGGTGGCCGCGTTCGCCGAGGAGCGGACCCGCGAGGAGGGCGCCGAGCCGGCGTTCCCGGTGAACATCAGCGTGAACGAGGAGGCCTCCCACGCCACGCCCGGACGCGACGACGAGACCGCCTTCGAGTCCGGGGATCTGGTCTGTCTCGACATCGGGGTCCACGTGGAGGGGTGGATCGCGGACGCCGCGGTCACGGTCGACCTCGGGGACCACACGGAGCTGGTGGAGGCGGCCGAGGAGGCACTGGCGGCCGCCATCGACGCCGTCGAACCCGGAGCCCACACCGGGCAGATCGGGGCGGAGATCGGGGAGGTCATCGAGGCCTACGGGTTCAACCCGGTCGTGAACCTCACGGGTCACGGCCTCGCGGAGTACGACGCCCACACCGGGCCGAACATCCCGAACCGCCCGGTCCAGTCCGGGGTCGAGCTCGAGGTGGGTGACGTCATCGCCATCGAGCCCTTCGCCACCGACGGAACCGGGAAGGTCGCCGAGGGGAGCAAGACGGAGATCTACTCGCTCAAGGAGGAGCGCTCCGTGCGGAACCGGCAGGCACGCTCGCTCCTGGAGGACATCACCGAGCGGTACGACCGCCTGCCGTTCGCCGCCCGGTGGTTCGACGGCGCCAGGACCGACATGACCCTCCGTCGACTGGTCCAGCAGGACGTCCTCAGGGACTATCCCGTGTTGAAAGAGGACGACGGGGCGATGGTGAGCCAGGCCGAGCACACGCTCATCGTCACCGCCGACGGGGCGGAGGTCACCACGCGGTAGCGGCGGTCAGGCGGGAGGAGTTCTCCCTGGCACTCGCGGGTGTCCCTGGCCCCGATGGATCGCCCCTCGCCCCTCGCCGAGGCCCACAGTATTACCTCCTCGGGCGCAGACGTCGTGCGTATGGACACCGTCTTCGCCCCCTGGCGGATCGAGTGGGTCGAGCGGGAGGACCGGAACGCCGACATCGAAGGGTGTGTCTTCTGCGAGCTCCCCGGGCGAGAGGCGGACCGGGAGCACCGGATCGTGGCTCGGAACGAGCACGCATACGTGATGCTCAACAACTACCCCTACAATCCGGGCCACGTCATGGTGATCCCCCACGAGCACACGGGCAAGTACCAGGAGCTCGACGAGGCGGGCCTCCTCGGACACGCGACGCTCCTCCAGCGGACCATCGAGGCACTCGAGTCGGGGATGGGCCCCGACGGGATCAACACCGGGCTCAACCTCGGGGGTTCGGCGGCGGGCGGGTCTATCGAGGAGCACCTCCACACGCACGTCGTCCCCCGATGGAGCGGCGATACGAACTTCATGCCGGTCGTCGCGGACACCAAGGTCATCGTCGAGGCCATCGAGGACACCTACGAGCGCCTCCACGAGGCGTTCGGCGAGCTCGAGGGGGCGACGGACCCGGGCTCGGGGGCGGCGGTCGAGTTCTGACGGCAGCGGGGTCTCACAGCAACGTACCCGGCAGGGGAGCTCCCACTGCAAGCCGCGGTTCAGCTCACGCGACGTCGCCAGCGACCGCCGTCTGCATCGAGTCGGTATTGAACGCGGCGCCGACGTCACCGTCGGGCGAGATCACGATGAGCCCCGCGCCGCCTTCGGTCCGCCCGGCGAACGTCTCCAGCGCGGAATCGGCGGCCGCCTGCGCGCCCAGCCCCGCCTCGAGCTGCGTGACGGCGCGCTGGGTGAGGGTCACCCGCGCGATGTCCTCCCCCGCGCCGGTCGCGCTCGCCGCGCCCGCCTCGCCGGCGTAGAACCCGCTTCCGACCTGCGGGACGTCGCCCACCCGGCCGGCCAGGGCGAACCAGCGCCCGCCGGTGGACGTCGCCGCGGCCACGCCCTCCCCGTCCGTGGCGACTGCCCCCACCGTGTCCGTCCCCCCGAATCGCTCGCGAACCCATTCTAGAATGGCGCGGGAGTCGCCCGACGGCGGCTCCGGCGCCTCCGCCCATCGCTCCCGAGACGCCTCGCTCCAGAGGTCGACCCCCGTCTCGACACCGAAATCGCCGGCAAGCTTGACGGCGTGCTCCCCCGCGATGAGGACGTGGGGCGTCTCCTCGAGCACGACCCGGGCGGCCGAGATGGCGTGTTCCACCCCCGGCATGGCACACGCGGCGCCGACTTCCCCTCGGCTCGTCATGACGCCGGCATCCGTCCTGGGCACCCCGTCGCTCTGGACCGCACCACCGACTCCGGCATTGAACCGGGGAGCCGATTCGAGGACCCTGACGGCCGCTTCGACGGCGTCCAGGGGGGTGTCCGCGTCGGCGCCGACCGTCGCGGCCTCCTGGAGAACCGCCCGTCGTTCGTCCGGCTCGTCCGGCTCGCCACCCGCACCGCCGTGAACCTGCACGCGCATGTCCACATCGACGGGCCAGACCGGTGGAAAAAGTTGCCGGTTCGTCGGAGCTGGGAGCACCCCACCGGCGAAACCAACACCCGCGTTGGCCCGTGATTCGCCCCGATTCCCGAGGCTCGAGGAAATCAGTAGGCCTTTAGTCCGCTCCGGGAGAGTTCAAGATGCCATGAGCTATCAGCACATAGAGCCCCCCGAGTCGGGCGAGAAGGTCACTTACGACGCATCGGCCGACGAGCTCGAGGTCCCGGAGAACCCGATCATCCCCATCCTCTACGGGGACGGAATCGGCTCGGACGTCGGTCCGGCGACGCAGAAGGTCCTCGACGCGGCGGCAGAGGCGACCGGTCGGGAGATCTCCTGGATGCGGGTGTATGCCGGCGAGACGGCCCGCGAGAAGTACGACGAGAACCTGCCCGAGGAGACCGTCGAGGCCATCCGCGAGCACCGCGTGGCCATCAAGGGGCCGCTCACGACCCCCGTCGGCGCCGGGTTCCGCAGCCTGAACGTCGCCCTCCGCCAGACACTTGACCTCTATGCCAACGTCCGACCGACCTACTGGCTCGAAGGGGTTCCCTCCCCGGTGTCCGAACCCCAGGAGATGGACATGGTCACCTTCCGGGAGAACACCGAGGACGTCTACGCGGGCATCGAGTGGGAGGCCGGCACCGAGGACGTCGAGGCGGTCCGGGACTTCGTCGAGGAGGAGATGGGCTTCGACGAGACCATCCACGACGGCCCGGTCGGCATCGGCATCAAGCCCATCACGGAGTTCGGAACGAAGCGTCTCGTCCGGGAGGCCATCGACTACGCCCTCGAGCACGATCGCCAGTACGTCACGCTCATCCACAAGGGCAACATCATGAAGTTCACCGAGGGGGCCTTCCGCGACTGGGGATACGAGGTGGCCAACGAGGAGTACGGCGACGAGGTCATCACCGAGGATACCCTCTGGGAGGAGCGCGACGGCGAACCCCCGGAGGACGCGGTGGTCGTCAACGACCGGCTGGCGGACAACATGCTCCAGCAGATGCTCACCCGCACCGACCAGTACGACATCCTGGCGATGCCCAACCTCAACGGGGATTATCTCTCCGACTCCGCCGGTGCCCAGATCGGCGGGCTCGGCATCGCCCCGGGCGCCAACTTCGGCGAGGGGCGGGTCCTCGCGGAGCCGGTCCACGGCTCGGCCCCCAAGTACGAGGGCCAGGACAAGGTCAACCCCACGGCGATGATCCTCTCCGGGCGCATCATGCTGGAGTACATCGGGTGGGACGACGCCGCCGACCTGGTCCGCGATGCGGTCGAGGAGACCATCTCCTCGAAGCAGGTCACCTACGACCTCCACCGCCAGATCGAGGGTGGCACCAAGCTCGGCACGAGCGACTACGCCGCGAAGGTCGTCGAGAACATCGAGAAGCTGGCCTGAGTGCGGATCTGGTGGATCCTCCGGCCTAGGTCGGTAATAGTGCGAGGTTTCTCTTCTATCTCGATGTATTGATTGGACGGTCACCTGCTGACCGTTTCTCGGCCGTCTGCGGTGAGCTGTGACTGCGACCCCCACCAGTTGTAAGCCCTCGGCCGGCTGCTGGAGTGAACGCGTGAACATTGACCGCCACGAGCTGAAAGCCCTCGGCCGGCTGCTGGAGTGAACGCGGGGACATTGACCGCCACGAGTTGAAAGCCCTCGGCCGGCTCGGGTCGGGGGGCTCGCTGCGG
>JBDGRH010000198.1:0-12324 GCA_042218225.1 Halodesulfurarchaeum sp.
GAGTCTCCGAACGGTCGAGCGGTGAACGGAGTGAGCCGCGAGACAGGAGTGAGCCGCGAGACAGAAGCAACCCGCGAACCCCACGACCGGAGCGCCCGGGGCCTTTCGGGGGTCGGCGTCCAAGGTGTATTGTTTAATACTGCAGGGGCCATTCGGCGGTTACGTCATCACAGATGTGGTGGTAAAATCTGCAGAAGGGTTTCAGGCGTCAACTGTCAAGAGAGATCATATATCACTACCAGAACGTCCTCGATCGTCAAACCGTTCCTGCCCGGGAGGATACCATCAACGGGCCTGCCACCTGCCCCCGAACAGACCGCGTACTCCCCCCTCCCCCACACTCACTCCTCGTAGACGAGGTTCATGATCCACTGGGAGAAGGCGTCGGACTGCGGGTCGATGTCCTCCTCGCCGACGAACGGCGACAGCATGTCCCCGGCCATGAGCAGGGAGAAGTCGAGGTCCCACTCGTTGATGACCGGCGAGAGGAGATAGGTGGTATTCCCCTGGTAGACGGTCCGCTCGCGCTCGATCAGCCCCTTCTCCTCGAGGGACGATGCGAGCCGGCTGCCCTTCCGGGAGGAGACGTCCAGCTCCTTCCAGAACTCGGACTGGTGGATCCCACCACGGTCGCGGACGAGCGACAGTGCCCGCCGCTCGTCCTCCGAGAGCTCCTCCTCGATGGCCTCGGCGCTCATATCACAGCACACTGTCGGGGGGCGTTTAAATGTGACCGTCCACGCGGGAGAACGAGGTGGAGCAGGGTGGCCCGTCCGCGTACTCGTAGTGGATCTCGCCGTCGTCGTGGACGGCGATCAGGGAGGTAGAGACGGTCCCGTACCCGTCGCCGTGGACGCAGACGCCATAGTTGTGGTCGCCGAGGACGGCTCGGCCCCGGTCCAGCCACTCGAGCGCCCCCTCGGTGGGTTCTGGCTCGAGCTCCGCTCGGACCCGGTCGACGTTCGCCGCCTGTTCCCTGGCCGCCCGCTCGCGCGAGTCCGGGATGTCGTAGCGACCATCTGCCCCGGTGTTCGTGACCACGTGGACTCCGGCCTCGAACGTCGTGGTCGAGAGCGCACCGTCCCATTCGAGCAGCCAGGCGTCCTCCCGGTCCGCCACGAGGAGGTTGAACCCATCGTATGAATCCTCCGTCACTGCCATCTCGGCGATCGACCGGCCCTCCCGGGCCGTCGATGCCCCCAGCACATCCCGGACCAGCAAGCCGCGTGACCGCTCATCCGGGAGGTCACGGTCGAGCCAGCGGTTCGTCACCCCCACGAACACCCGGTGCTCGTTCACCCCCATCCAGGTCCCCCCGGCCTGGAGATCTCCCGGTGCCAGGATGGCCGGATCAGCACCCGTGACCTCGGGCGGACGCGAATCGCGCTCGAGGCGCTCGTCGCGGTTTGCGGCGACGGCGATGGGCGCGCCCGCGAACACCTGCCAGGCGAAGACGACCGTGCACACGCAATTGGATACCCGATTCCGGGACTTAAGCGTGCATCTTTCGGGGTTCCGCCGCCGGTCCGAAGCGGTCGGTGACGATCCCTCCGCCACCGGGCATATCAGAACCGCTCGCAACCCCCCTAGAAACGTTCAGTCGGTCAGGTGAAGTGCTCCCGGACCGCCTCCCGGTCAACGGTCCCCGATGGAGTGCGGGGCAGGGTCTGGAGGAGCTTGATCTCCTTCGGAACCTTGTACCCGGCCAGTCGCTCCCGAAGCTCCTCGCGGAGTGTGGTCCCCTCCCGTTCTTCTGTCCCGACCACCGCCGCGACCACGCGCTCGCCCCATTCGGGGTCGGGGACACCGACCACCACCGCGACATCCACGCCCCGAAGCGATTCGATCACCTGCTCGATCTCTGTCGGATCGACCGTCTCACCCCCGGTCGTGATGCGGTCGGCCAGCCGTCCCGTCACCACCAACTGCCCAGACTCGAGCCGACGGCCGATATCTCCCGTTCGGAACCATCCCTCCTCGGCCAGTGATCGCCCCGCTTCGAGGTATCCGGGACTCACGATCGGTCCACCAACCGCGATCTCACCGATATCCCGGGTGTCGCCGGTCCCGGAGTCGTCTCCCTTCCGTCCGCTCCCTTCCGCGATCGCACCAGTCTCCGGGCGATTATCGACAGGCAACAATCGCACCCGGGCAGTCCGAAGCGGTCGGCCGACTGTCTCCGGGTTCGCCGCCACCTCGTTTGGTGTGGCAGTGGCGACCTGTGAGGCGGTTTCGGTCATTCCGTAGGTCGGGTAGATCGGGACACCAGCCGCCAGTGCGCGGTGGGCGAGCTCGGGTGGCGTTCGAGCGCCCCCGACGAGCGCGAAGCGCAACGCGTCCGGCTCCCACCCCGCCGACAGCAGCCGATCCAGCATGGTCGGGACCAGGGACACGCCGGTCACCCCCCATTCGTCCACCGCTTTGATAGTCTCCTGCGGCTCGAAATCGGACTGGAGGACGACACCGATCCCGTACATGGCCGCCCGGAACGGGATCGCGAGTCCGCCCATGTGGTACATCGGGAGGGTGAGCAGCCACCGGTCGTCCGGGCGGACACCGAGGCGAAACGCCGAGCCCGCCGCACTCGCACCGAGATTCCGGGCCGTCAGTCGGACCGCCTTCGGGGTCCCCGTCGTCCCGGAGGTGAACAGGATGACTGCCGTCTCGTCGAGTCCAGTGCCACGAGAATCTGCAGGAACGGGAGTCCCTTCGACCGGTGGAGAAATGCCCGCCGACCCCGTCTCGCTCTCACTTCCACCCGAGGATTGCTCACTCACAGGGCGCTCCAGCGTGGATAGGGAGCGGACAAGCCACCTGGTGGTCTGACCGGTTTCCGCCGACCCCCGAACCTGTAACGCATCCCCTGACTCCGAGACGGCGTTCGCTGCGTCACTGGCCACGACGAGATCCGGATCGAGCGTTTCGAGCTTCCGGGCGACCGCGTCCGGACGCTCCTCGACGTTCAGCGGGGCGAGGGTTGCCCCGATCCGCATGACCGCCCAGACCATCCGCACGAACGACGCGCTTCGTGACAGGAGGACTGCGACCCGGGAGTCGGAATCGACTCCTTCCTCGATTAGGCTTCGCGCGACTGCCCCGATCTCCTCGTCCAGCTCGCCGTACGTCCACGTCTTTCCGGTCCGCGTGGAGCCCAGCGCGAGGGTGTCGGGGTCGCTCCGGGCCCGGTGTGCAAACCAGTCCACCATCCTCAGATCGTGACCTCCGTCACGCCCAGCCCCGGTTCGTCGGGCGGCGAGACCGAGCCGTCCACGACAGGGGCCGGGTCGGGGCCGAGGTCGGCTTCGAGCATCGCCGCCGTTCCGAGTCCGCACGCCGGTGGGTCCGGGAGGCTCGCGGCGACGTGGATGGCGGCGGTTCTGGCGACGACGCCGTCGATGGTCGTCGAGATGACTGGCGTGAGTCCCATCCGACGGGCCGTCAGTGCCGTGGCCCGGGCCACGTCCGGACCGCCGAGGGCCATCGGCTTCAGGACGAGGGCATCGGCCGCGTCGCGGGAGATGATTGCGTCGACGCCGTGGACCCCGACGCCCTCGTCCAGGGCGATGGGAATCCCCTGCTCGCGCAGGGCTCCGTGCCCATCGAGGTCCGCCGCCGTCAGCGGTTGTTCCACGTATTCCAGGTCGAGCGGACGCGTTGCTTGGATGAATTCGCGAGCCTCATTTCGCTCCCACGCCCCATTGGCGTCGACACGGATCGCGATGCCATCCCCAACCAGCTCCCGTACCCGCTCGATCCGTCCCCGGTCAGCGTCCAGGGGGCGACGGCCGACCTTCACCTTGACCGTTTCGAATCCCGCAGCCGCCGCCCGGGCAGCGGCCCGCCCGGTTTCGCCCGGGGGCGCATCGCCGATTGTCGCGTTCACCGGTACAGACCCGCGGGCCTCCCCGCCGAGCCATTTATACAATGGACACGATGCCTGCGTGGCGGCAATATCATGATATGCGAGCGACACCGCGTGTCGGGCCGCTGGGAGCCCGGTGACTGCACGAAACGCAGCGGGCCAGCCCGCTTCGGGGAGCCGCTCGGCGGCCAGCTCCAGTCGCCTGCCACACGAGTTCACGTCCTCGGTGAACGGCGGGAGCGGCGTCGCCTCGCCCAGCCCGCGGACAGCTCCCTCGACCTCGAAGACGAATCCCCGCCGTTCGTCGATCCGCCCCTGGCTCGTCGTCACCGGTTTGGAGAGCGGGAGTCGGAACGGGTGTACCTCACTGTCCATCGTGCCTCCTCGCTCACACCGCCAGTCCGATGGCGAAAAGCAGGGCAAACGCCCCCACGAGCTGCACGGTTCGCTCCAGGGCCGGGTTGAGGCCAGCCGTGTCCCGGTAGCTGAGCACCCGCCGGGTAGTCACGATGGCCACCGGCAGGGTGAGGAAGGGAAGGAGCACGGGGAGTCCGTATTCCGCCCTGGTTGCGAACCAGAGCGGGACGAGGTACGAAAGCGCGAGGAGGGCGACGTACTCGACCCGGCTCCAGCGGTAACCCAGCAGGACCGCCAGGGTCCGCTTTCCGGACCGGCGGTCGGCCTCGATGTCCCGGATATTGTTGACGACGAGGATGGCCGTAATCAGCCCCGCCATCGGGAGGCTCGCGAGTATGGCCTCCATCGGGAGGGTCCCGCGAGGGATCCAGGTGGGGAACGATCCTGGGACGTGCACAGCCGCCTGGACGTAAAACGTCCCGGCCACCGCGACGATGCCGAAGAACACGAACGTGAAGAGATCGCCGAGCCCGTGATACCCGATGGGATACGGCCCGCCGGAGTAGGCGAGTCCGCTGGCGATGCTGGCCAGACCCACCACCAGGATCGGGACCCCACCGACGGAGACGAGGTAGAGCCCGGAGACGAAGGCGAGCGCGAAGCTAGCCAAGGCGGCTCGGAACACCCGCCGCCCAGCGATCAATCCCGACTGGGTCACGCGGGTGTACCCGGGGGAATCCGCCGAGTCCACCCCCTGCTCGGCGTCGAAGTAATCGTTGGCGAGGTTGGTCCCGATCTGCAGGAGCAGCGCGCCGACCAGCGCGAACGCAGCCTCGACCGGGGCGAACACCCCCCGGTGGATGGCCAAGCCGGTTCCCACGACAACCGGGGCGATACCGGCGGGGAGCGTATGGGGCCTGATCGCGATCAGCCAGGCCCTGGCCCGCGATACCTCGCCCGATCCGGAAGCAGTGGGGGCCGTAGACGCCTTCTCCGACATCTCAGTAGTGCCAGGGGAACGCATCGAATTCCGGCTCGCGGCCCTGTATAAAGGCCTCTCGTCCCTCTGCTGCTTCGTCGGTCATGTAGGCCAGCCGGGTCGCCTCCCCCGCGAAGACCTGCTGCCCGACGAGGCCGTCGTCGGGCAGGTTGAAGGCGTACTTCAGCATCCGGATGGCCGTCGGGCTCTTGGACTCGATCTCATCGGCCCACTCGAGGGCTCGGTCCTCGAGTTCATCGTGGGGGACCACCTCATTCACCATTCCCATGTCGGCGGCCTCGGCCGCATCGTAGGTTTTCCCGAGGAAGAACACCTCCCTCGCTCGTTTCTGGCCGATCTGACGGGCGAGGTACGCCGACCCGAATCCCCCGTCGAAGCTGGCCACGTCCGGGTCCGTCTGGAGGAACTTCGCCTCCTCCTCGCTGGCGATGGTCAAATCGCAGACCACGTGGAGGCTGTGGCCCCCACCGACCGCCCACCCGGGGACGACGGCGACCACCGGCTTGGGCATGGTCCGGATGGCCCGCTGTACCTCCAGGATGTGCAATCGACCGGTTTCGGCCGTGCTGGCCTCGTCGCCCTTGTTGCCCTCGTGGCCCTCATGGCCCTCGTGGCCCTCATGGCCCTCGTGGCCCTTGTGGCCTTCATCGCCTTCATCTCCCTCGTCGCCTTCATCTCCCTTGTCGCCTTCATCTCCCTCGTCGCCTTCATCTCCCTCGTCTCCTTCATCCCCCTCGTACTCGTACCCGGACTCCCCCCGGACCGACTGGTCCCCGCCCGAGCAGAACGCCCACCCACCGTCTTTGGGTGATGGTCCATTCCCGGTCAGGAGCACGGTGCCGACGTCGGTCTGTCGCTTCGCGTGATCGAGCGCCGCAGCCAGCTCGTCGACAGTCCGGGGTCGGAAGGCATTGCGGACGGCCGGGCGGTCGAAGGCGATCCGGACCGCGCCCACGTCGACCGCCCGATGGTAGGTGACGTCCACGAGGTCGAGGGCCTCCACCGCCTCCCAGCGGGTCGGGTCGAAGAGCTCGGATACCATCGATGGGGAACAGGTCGGCGGCCGTCGCCTAAAGCTTCTCCCATCGGGCGGGGATTTCGGCCACCGGTCTCACCCGGGCAACCGCTCGGCGACGGCCGCTTCCAGGGCCTCCCGGCGACGATGGCTCCGGTCGGCATCCACGCGGACCTCGAGGAGAGTGGGACCGTCGGTTTCGAGCGCCCGTTCCAACGCCGGCGCAAACGGGGCGCCGGGCTCGATCACCTCGTAATCGAACGCGTCGGGGAGGGTCATGTCCTCGGGGGTCAGACCGTGGGGGGTCTTGAAATACTCCGTGAACGGGGGGTCGTAGTCCTCGATGGGAAGCGTGTGGAAGATGCCTCCACCGTCGTTGTTGATGACGACGACGGTCACGTCGCCCCCGACCTGGTCGAGCGCGAGGAGGCCATTCCGGTCGTGGAGGAAGGCGAGGTCTCCAAGGACCAGGACGAGGGGCTCCTCCGTGATACTTCCCGCCCCGAGGGCGGTGCTGGTGATGCCGTCGATCCCGCTCGCCCCGCGGTTTCCGAGCACGGTCAAATCCGCGGTGCGTGGTTCGGCGAATCGGTCGAGGTCCCGAACCGGCATGCTGTTCGAGACAAAGAGTGTGCTCGGGTCCGGTGCAAGGGCGGCGACGGTGCGGAGGATGTCCCCTTCCCGGGGTGGTTCCGGGTCCTCCTCGAGCACGGCCCATTGAACCTCTGCGGCCTCCTCCCACAGACGCTGCCAGTCCGCAAGGGACTCCCTGTCGACGCGGCCGCTGATGCTGGTCGCAAGCCCTCCAGGATCCACGGCGAGGAGCCTCTCGGCTGTGAACGTCGCCTCGCGCCACCCTCCCGCCGGGTCAATGAGGATCTGGTTACCCGCATAATCCCGGAGGTAGTGTCGGAGAGCTTTCGACGTGGGGCTGGCCCCGAAGCGGAGCACCAGGTCCGGGGACGGCCAGTCCGCCACCTGCTCGCTTCCGAGGAACCCGTCGTACGACCCGACCACCTGAATCTCCCCGACGTGGTGGCCGTACCGCAGGCCCGAGAGCGGGTCGGCGAGGACGGGGAAACCGGTTTCCCGGGCGATCTCGACGATGGCCGGGGGGTATGTGGTCCGGTCCGTCGGTCCCGCCACGATGAGCCCTCGTTCCGCTCGCTCGATCTGCCGATGAAGGTCACCGAATTCCTCACCCCTCGAGTCGAGGGTACGCCTTCCCTCCGAGATAGCAACGAACGGACCGTCCCGCCCATCCACGGCCAGTGGATGGTCGTCTCCGAGCGTTTCCGGAACGGGTTCTGACTCGACCGGGGCGAGCGGCTTCTGGAGTGGGATATTCAGATGGACCGGTCCCGGCGGCGTGTGGGTTGTCGTTGCCACCGCTCGAGCGACAACGGTTCGCAGCGAGCGGAGCGTACGGGGCGCAGGCGACGGCTCCGGGAGGTCCCTGGCGAATCTGGGTGCGTCCCCGTAGAGGTCGACCTGGTCGATCGTCTGGTTGGCCCCGCTATCCCTGAGTTCCGGCGGCCGGTCAGCTGTGAGCACAAGCAAGGGGGTTCGTCCGTGCGAGGCCTCGATGACCGCCGGATGGTAGTTCGCGGCGGCCGTCCCGGACGTGGAGATGAGCGCTGTGGGCTCGCCGAGGCGCTTCCCTCGACCGAGAGCGAAGAACGCGGCAGACCGCTCATCGGGATGGACGATCGTCTCGACGTCCGGATGATTCGCGGCGGCGACCACGAGGGGCGTCGACCGGCTTCCCGGAGAGATGACGGCGGTTGTGCACCCGCCCTTCACCACCTCGTCGACGATCACCTGCCCCCAGAGGGTGCTCGGGTTGGGGGCAGTCATGCTCGTCCCTGGATGGGGGCGGGGGCGGTCGTTCTGTGGCGTTTCCACGTGGGTGGTGACGGAGACATTTCTAGTGTGTGCGTCGTGGCGGTGCTGGATGGGTGAGCCGTCCCTTCTCCGGGGGACTGTGGGATGGAAGCGACCAGGAACCGACCGCGGGAATACCTTCCGGAAGCGATGATGGCCAGGCGTCCAGCGGGTCAGGACCAGTCATTCGAGGTGCTCGAGGATCGGCCTGAACTTCAGTTGCACCTCGTCCCATTCGTCGTCCGGGTCGCTGTCCGCGACGATCCCGTTCCCCGCGAAGAGCGTCGCGCGCTCCCCGCTTGCGACCGCCGACCGGATGCCGACGGCGAAGGTGCCGTCCCCGTCCGCGTCGAACCACCCGACAGGGCCGGCGTACCAGCCGCGATCGACGGGCTCTCGCTCCTCGATGGCCTCCATGGCCGGCCCCGGCGGGAGACCACCGACGGCCGGGGTTGGATGAAGCGCCTCCACGACGTCGAGGACGTGCCCTCCCGCTGGAGCGGTCGCGGAGAGCGGCGTTTCGAGATGCTGGACGGTGTCAAGACGCCTGACTCCGGTTTCCCCGACCGACACGTCCGTCCCGATGTGCGAGAGCTGTGCCTCGATCCGCTCGACGACGACCCCGTGTTCGCGCTCGATCTTCGGGTCGGTTCGGAGGGCGGACGACAGGGCCTGGTCCTCGTCGGGCGTCTTCCCCCGCTCGACCGTCCCGGCGAGGGCGGTCGTCGTCACCTTCCGGCCACGCTTTGTCACCAGACGCTCCGGTGACGCGCCGAAGAACGTCGCCCGCTCTCCACCCTCAGGTCGTGAGGACGGCGACGGCCGGGAGAAGGCGAACCGGAAACAGTCAGGGTAGGTCTCGGAGAGGCCCGAGAGAACGGGCCCGGGTTCGAATGGTCGCTGGAAGGTAACCTCCAGTGCCTGGGCGAGGACCACCTTGTCGATAGACTCCGCGATGGGCGGACCGGATATCTCCGTGTCCTCCGCATCGGTCCCGGGGGTGTCCGCGGACGTGCCCGCTGACCCAGCTTCACCCGCCTGTTCCCCCCGGTTCGCCACCGTCTCGCGGGAGGCGATGGACGCGGCCAGGTCGGCCACGTGCTGTCGCCACCGCGTCCCCGCGACGCTGAAGCTGGTGTCCGCGATTCCGGGGCGGGGGGTGGTTGGCGGTGATGCGCTCGCGAGACGGGAGGCGAGTGTCTCGAGCCCGGGCGTGCCCGTCGCACTCGGGTCCCCGACCGCGGTGAGCCAGGCGTCGGTATCGTCCTGGACCAACTGTACGGCTGGGAGGACGAAGGAGGCCGGACTGAACGCCTCCCAGGGCGGTCTGAGGTGGGTTCGGGGGTGAAACGAGACGCCGCCCAGGAGTCGCGGGCGGGCCTGGGGCGGCTCGACCGTCTCGAGCGAATCGAACAGGGGCTCGGCCTGCCGATGGATCGCCTGGATCCGGTCCGGCCCGCCGCCCGTCAGGGTTCGCCGTGCACCCCCGGCCACGATGGTCGGCTCGTCAGGGCCCGTCCAGACGCCCAGGGGCTCCGGGAGCACCTCCAACGCCACCGCGAGCGGGACCGGGTCGAGCCTCATGACCCTCGTTCGCACCGGCGCTTCGAGGCCCGCGGCGCCCTCGTCTCCAGATGCCATCGTCTCACCCGAGTGGACCCGTCATTTTGAGGCTAACTATCTCGGCCGCCGGTCGAGTGATGGTCCAGACGGTCACCTCACGCGTCGAGTGATGGTCCAGGCGGTCACCTCAGGCGCTAACTGTACCGATCCTCTTCCCAGGGGTCCGCCGTCACCGAGTACCCCCGCTTCTCCCAGTACCCACGGGTCCGCTCGGTCATGAATTCGATCCCATCCACCCACTTGGCCCCTTTATAGGCGTACTTGTGCGGGGTCACGACCCGGAGCGGCCCTCCATGGTCCGGTTCGAGGGGTTCGCCGTCGAGCGCCCAGGCGAACATGACCTCCTCCCGCATACAATCCTCCAGGGGGAGGTTCGTCGTATATCCGTCGAGGGCATGGAACATGACCTCCACCGCCTCCTCGCGGACGCCGGCCAGGTCGGCGATGGTGGGGAACGTGACGCCGGTGAACTCGCAGTCGAACTTGCTCCAACCCGTGACGCAGTGAAAGTCCTGGCGCTGTGTCTCCTGGGGGAGATCCCGGAACGCCTCCCAGTCGAACGCGAGGTCGTCCGCTACCGCCCCCGTGACGGTGAACTCCCACGTCTCCGGGTCCCAGTCCGGCGTCCCGCTCTTCGAGAGGACGGGGAACCCCTCTGTCAGTCGCTGTCCCGGCGGGAGGCGCTCGTCCCCGAACTCCCGATAGAGGTCCGTGACGTCCCTGACCGTCATGCCTCGACCTTCGCCCAGGGCCTTTTCACGTTTCCGCTTCGGGAATGCACGAACGTGGGTGCCCCCATGGAGAGGTCCTAAGCGCCCCGAATTTCGGAGGAATGGCCGATACGCGCACCCCGTTAAGCTTAAGAACGGAAGGGGCGAAGCCCCGGCCGATAGATGCCCACGGTCGAAGTGAACATCCCCGACCACATCGAGATGCAGATCGCCCAGCTGGTCGACCAGGGGGAGTTCGTGAGTCAGGAGGAGGCGATCGAGCAGCTGCTCTCGGCGGGGATCAAGGCGTACAAGACGAGCGGGCCGGTGGACGACGACACGCCCATCGAGGACGAGGGGATGATGGGTCACGAGGACGAGTACGTATTCTAAGGGTGCGTCCGCCGCCTCTTTTTGGGGAAGTGTGCCGAGGCGTTTTCCTATTGAAAGGGGCCAAGTACCCCTATCCGAAAGTTGACCGGGTGGTTCAGCAATCCCGACGGCCAGCAGAAATCGAGTGAAAGCCAGAGGTATCTTTTGAATATCGCGCTCGACCGTGATCGGCGGGAGTTGGGTGCCCACGGGCTCTCATAGACTCTCGCTTCTGAATCGCCACGTGTTGAAAGCCCTCGGCCGGGTCGGGTCGGGAGGCTCGCGGTTCGCTTCTGTCTCGCGGCTCACTCCTCTCTCGCGGCTCACTTTGTTCACCGCTCGCCCGTTCGGAGACTCCCTGCGGTCGTCTCCAGCTCACCGATCGCCCGTTCGGAGACTCCCTGCGGTCGTCTCCAGCTCACCGCTCGCCCGTTCGGAGACTCCCTTCGGTCGTTTCCACGTCGTCGCCCCGTTGCCGCCAGCTCGCTGCGGTCCTCACTCCGCTCCCTTCACTCGCTCCGTTGCGGGCCTTGCGTCGTCACAATATCGCTTCCCGATTTTGTTGGTTCGAAAGACATGCAGCCTCTGTCGAACGTCGCCAGATTCGAAGAATCTGGCTGCGCACGAGAGCGTGCTCTCGTGACCGGCCGCCTTCCTCGACCCGGCCTCGCCCTTTCGATCAGCCAGTTGTGGGGAACCCGACAAGCCCATATTACTAGTGTGGTGACACAGGTTGGGGGAAGACGGAAGTGGACGGGCGCTTTCGGACGTCTTCGTTCGCGAACCGTCACACTGTCTTGGGATGCCCGGGGCCTTTCGGTCTTCGGCGTTCCAACCAGATAATATCCGATTGCGCGGGGGAAAATCTTCGTCGGAAATCATCTATCGAATGACTGGGGGCCGGGTCGCAGCCATCGGAATTTTGCGCTGCTATCCAACTGAGGAGGTAGCAGACGAGGACGGTTCGTGGGCAACTGCGAGTCGACCTCTCGAGGCAAACAGGATTCACTCCACAGCGAACGTTGCAACCCCCGGGTCCGGTCGAATCCGGAACACCTCCTTCGAGACCCCGGAGCCGTGCTATTCGTTCCCAACAACACTTAACTCCGCCAGTTTCGTAGCAATCCCCAACATGCACAAAGACGAGCTTCTCGAGCTGCACGAGGAGATGGTCCGGATCCGAGATCGATTCCTCGAGTTCGAGGGGATCACGGAGGAGGACTTCGCGGCCTACGAGCAACTCGACGTCGACCCCTCCCACGTTCACAAGTCGAAAAGCGAACACAAGCACGCGGTCTTCGTCCTGGGGAATGCGCTTGCTTCCGCCATGAGCGAGGACGAGTTCAGCAGTGCGGGCCGGCTGAGCAAGCGGATGAAGGAGCTCGCGGACGACGCGAAGCAGAAGCTGTAGATCGGCACTTCTGGACTCGATGGAGATTTGTCCTTCTGGACTCGATGGAGATCGGCGCTTCTGGACGCGATGGAGATCGGCGCTTCTGGA
>JBDGRH010000198.1:12424-15658 GCA_042218225.1 Halodesulfurarchaeum sp.
CGATGGAGATCGGCGCTTCTGGACGCGATGGAGATCGGCGCTTCTGGAGTCTACTTTGATTCGCTCTCCTGATCTCGACCGTCTCGCCGTCGGTGCCAGGTCACTATTTTCAACGATGCGCTGTCCGCGTTCACAGATCTCGAACGCCTGCCGTCCGTCGCCCGTCTGACCGCGCCCGGAAAGTCTTTTACCGGATTGCTCCCTTCGGGTTCGTATGCACACGCGCACGGTCGAGCAGGTCGAAGCCTGGGATTCTCGACCGTTCTCCGGCGGGTTCTCGGAGCTCCACGACCTGGCCGAGGAGGAATTCACCGGGGCGGTCGTCGCTGCCGACACCTGGGCGTTCATGCTGAATGGCCGCGTCGTCGGCGTCTTCGAGGGGAGCATCGACGACTTCGATGCGGCCTCCGGGACGGCCTACGAGGCACCGGACGAGTCGCTGCCACTTCTCTTCTCCATGCAGGAACGGGGTGGGGACACGCGGGCGAAGTACTTCACCAACGATACGCCACTCCGGGAGGCCGACCAGACGCTCACCGACGCGAATTTCACCGGGTACGTGGAGCTCTCGGAGAACGTCCTGAGCGGGGATTACTACCTGGTCTACTACGGGGGGACCAGGACGAGCGCCGCCTTCATCGGGCAGAGTGAGCGACTGCTCACGGGCGATGAGGCGTTCGAGCGGGCGGCGGACGAGGTGGGCATCTACGAGGTCAAGGACGTCTCGATGAACATCGTCGAGATTCCGGCCCCCCGCGAACCGGATGCGACGGGGTCGGGTCCCGCGGCAGAGCCCGATCGGGCCGCGGAGTCTACACCCGCAGGGGAGTCCGAGCCCGCAGCGGGGTCCACGCCCACTGGAGAAGCGCCTGGAGGGGAGGAAGCAGCAGACGATACGGCAACAGAGCCGACAGGACCGGACGGCGCTGGTGAGGGGGAGCCAGAGCAGGAACCAACTGCTGCCGAGGGACCGGAGCCGGAGACGACCCAGGAACCGGTCGACATGTCGAAGGCCGAGGCAGGGGACGCGGCCGAACAACCAGAGGAGACCGGTCGGGCCGAGTCTGACACGGGGTCACCCTCCGAAACCCCTCGCGAGGGGGTACCGGAATCAGATAACGAATCTGCCGCTGAACCGAGCTCTGAGCCAGTTGATGCTGCTGGTCACGAGTCGGGACCGGAGCCGGACACGAGGTCGGAACCAGAGCCTACACCCGAGCCGACCGAGCCAAAAGAGGAGGACGAGGAGCGCCGACCGGTCTTCGAGGAGGAAGAGGAGTGGCGACAGACCCGCACCATCCCGGCTCTGGACCCCGAGGAGACCGTGGGTGAAGGGGACGAGACGGAATCCGAGGAGCGGCGGCGGTCCGTGTCCGTCTCGCGCGCTTCACGGTCCCGGAGTCGCCGGAGCCGGGCCAGCGCGGAGCAGATCGAGTCCCTCAAGGCGGAGATCCAGGAGCGCGACGAGCGGATCGAGGAGCTCGAGGGCTCGCTCTCCGAGATGGCATCCGACCGCGAAGACCTGGAGAGTCGACTCGAGGCCCTCAAGGCGGAGCGGGACGACCTGGAGGAGCGGGTGTCCAACCTCGAGTCGGCGCTCCAGCGGACGAAGTCCGAGGCGGGGGTCACGCCGGGGACCACTGACATGGAGCCTGCCGAGGCACTTTCAGGGACGAATCTCTTCGTCCGATACGAGTCGAAGGGAAAAGCGACCCTGGAGTCCCTCAGCAGCGGGCAGGTGGACCCGGAGGCCGTCAATGCGAACCTCCGGCTCGAGCACCACACCCAGTTCGAGGACGAGAACGTGTCCGTCGGCGGGGAGGACTTCGAGACGTTCCTCACGGGGTCGAGCCCCTACCGCTTCGTGACCTGGCTCGTCGAGGAGTTCCCCTACGAACTCCTCGAGTCAAATGGTCGCTCGGCCCTCGCGGATCTCTACGAGGCCATCCCCGCCATCGACCGTGTCGAGTTCGATGGGGAGGTTACAGTGACGACGCAGGACGGGGAGAGCCGGACGGAGACGTTCGACGTGGTCGTCAGGGACCGGATGGGCGACCCCCTGGCCGTCGCGGAGCTCAACGACGAGCGCGACCCGGTTCGGGGCGATGAGATGGCCGACCTCATCGCCGCCGCCGAGACGGTCGGGTCGGGGGAGGGATCGCTTGCCGGGGCCTTCTACGTCACGGCCAGCTTCTTCGAGCCGGAGGCGCTGGAGAACGCCGAAGCGGCGGCGAGCTCGGGCGGGTTCTTCAGCCGATCCGACCGGGCGAGCTACGTGAAGACCGGCCGCAAGCAGGGGTTCCATCTCTGCCTTGTGGAGGACCGGGAGGACACGTTCCACCTCACGGTCCCGGAGCTCTAAGCGGGTGGATATCCGTCAGGATTTCTGCCTTTGTTATCCTGTCTGGTCAGCGATTAGGGTATACCCGTCCCGCATCAGTCCGGTCCTGTGTGTTCGGTGGAGATAATGTGTGTTCGGTGGAGATAATCCATGAACACGGACACGGACGCAACTGGAGTGAATGACGTGACAGGTGGTCTAACGCCACCCGGTCGGAGCGCCAACGGTGTTGATGGGCCGTTCTACCCGCGGAGGACCACGGCGGGTCCCGGAAACCGACGAAACCGGATTGGCTCCCTGGGGGGTTCGGATGCGCTCACTCGGCCTCGGCCGCGATGGAGTCGATCTTCATCGACTCGAGCTTCGCGATGGTGTCGTCGATCTTCCCGTCGAGTTCCTCGACGAACTCGCTCGTCTCCTCGGTCGTGATGGCGCCCTGGCTGGAGGGCTCGATGAGGTTCTCCTCCTCGAGCACGCGCAGGGAATAGCGCACCTTGTGGTGGGGGTAGCCGGTCTCGTTGGACATCTTCACGATGCCGATGGGCTCGTTCTCGATCACCATCCGGAGGACCTGAAGATGGCGTTCCAGCATGTCGACTTCCTTCTCGAGGCGATCTATCATGCCATTTGTTAACTTGTCATAGAACCTTTTAAAGGTTGTCCTCCGGGCCCGCGAGAAATCGTCCATACGAGGCTTCTCCGGGTGGTATCATAATCTTTGTGGGGATTCTCGACATGCTATGCGAAGACGACACATCAACATCCGGACCATCGCTGACCCCGGTCGGTCTCACTCCTTCGATGCGGTCTCTGCCCCCCCATCACTGCTGTCCCACGGGTCGACGTGTGTTCTCCACGTCAGGTTCTCCCGGAGCCACCACACGGAGATTCCA
>JBDGRH010000163.1:0-15097 GCA_042218225.1 Halodesulfurarchaeum sp.
GGCGGCGGGACCACCAGTACGGGTACGGGGCTGGCCCGGATCACTCGCTCCGTCGTGCTGCCCGCGTGCTGGAGGCGCTCGAGGCCCTGGTGGCCACACGTGCCCATGACCACGAGGTCGACGTCGTGGTCGCCCACGAAGTCGAGGATCTGGTCCTCGGGGACCCCTCGTCGGAGATGTTTCTCCAGGGGGACATCCGCCGCGGCTGCCCGACGTCCCACCTCGTCCAGCGCCGTCTCTCCCTCCTCCTCCTGGCGCTCGACCACGAAGTCCCACTCGCTGAGCGTCCCGATCCCCTGGTCGACAACGTAGAGGGCGTGAAGCGACGCGTCATACCGGTCGGCGAGCGCGATCGCCCGATCGATGGCCGCGCCCGCGCACTGACTGCCGTCGGTCGGGAGCAGGATGGTCTGATAGTCCATACGAAGGGGCTCGGACCCGTGCTGTAAAAGCTGACCTGTGGTTACCGGTGAAGCCCCTCCCCCGACCCGCCTCGCAAAGGGGCACCTGTCGCGCCGGTTGGTTTCTTATCGCAGGAGCCCCTTGGGGCGGGTATGCCCTCGTATCTCGACACCGAGCCCGACCTGGACGAGCACGAATCCATCGAGGCGGCCTACCCGTCCGAGAGCTACCTCGTCAGGCGCGAGGACCCCGAGGAAGATGGAGTCTCCTTCCGGTTCGTCACCCCGGCGCGCGAACCCATCACCTTCGACGACGAGACGAGGGCCACGCTCTTCGCGGACCTCTTCACGGCGCTGGGCGGGTTCCGCATCAAGCAAGGCGTGGGGGAGTACGGCATCCCGGTGACCGTTGCGGCGGCGGGCAAGCCGGCCATTGCCTCGTACATGTACGCGGTCTGGGGGCAGTCAGCGACGCAGATCGCCTCCACGCTCAAGCTCGACAGGGAGACCGTCATCCAGTATTTCGACCGCATCCGGTCCCGGGCTGCGGACGAGAAAGAGCGCGCCGACGAATCGGAGACGCCCCCCGGGGAAGCGGCCTGACCTCGGTCGGGACCGGACTGCGGGGGCTGCCGTCCAGGTACCGCTCGCTCGAATCGGCATCCACAAGGAACTATTATGATAATTTGTCAATCCCGATCGGAGATCCGCTGGTGATCCCCCGAACCGGCGAAATTAGCCCCATCCCTTCATGAAGTATCGACTATATATACGGGGTAGAATAACTCCGAATCCGCCCCTCACATCCGAGTTGTGGGTCGAAGCGACGGTTTCGGTAAAACGCCCCTTGTCGTCAACATAAGATTCATAGGCCCTATATGATAAGAGAGAACGCATGTCAGGCCCATCGTCTGACACGACCGATGTCGACCGACGTCGCTTCCTCAAGGCGACGGGGGCGGGTGCCGTCGTGGCGTCACTTGCGGGCTGTCAGGGGGGACAGCCGGCAGAGACTCCCACGCCGACGGCGACCGCGACGGAGACGCCGGAGGAGCAAACCACGACCACCCCAGGTGAGGAGGGGCCACCGGAGGGCGGAATCCTCACTGTGGGACTACCGAACCCCCCGAAGGGGCTGAACGCCCTGGCGACCTCGTCGTCGTATTCGTGGGCGATCCTCGATTACGTCCACGGGTGGGGGACCAGTCTCGACCCGTTCGACTTCAAGGTCCACCCGTCCGTCTATACGGACTGGACCGTCCAGAACGTCGACTCGGGGAAACCCGACGTGTACTTCTCCATCCGGGACGGGATCACCTTCAACAACGGGCAGGAGTTGTCCGTGGACGACGTCCTGTTCACGTACAACTACATGATGGAGCAGAAGCCGGGCCGGTACATCTCCACCATCCGGCCGATCACGACGGTGGAGGAGGCCGGCAACGAGTACGACCTCCACATGAAGCTCAACAAGCCGGTGGGTACGTACGAGGTCAACCAGCTGGCGCTCCCCATCCTGTCCAAAGACGTCTGGCAGGGGGTCGACCAGTACAGTAAGTACACGCCGGGAGATCAGGTTCCAGACCGACCCGTTGGTCTGGGCCCCGGCCGGGTCACGAAATACGCACCGGACACGGCCATCGAGATCACCTTCAGGGACGATTATCAGTTGACGAGCCTCGACTGGGTCGACGAGTACGATCAACTGAACAAGGGTGGCCCGTTCATCAACAAGCTTCGCTTCAAGGTGTTCACCAGTGCGACTGCGATGAATCAGGCGTTCCTGCAGGGCAACCTCGACGCCCTCTACGGCTCCATCCGGACGGCAAACGTGGACCAGGTGAAACAGGCCCAGGGGCAGAAGCTGATTCACGGGGGCGACACCGGATACAGTTACATCGGGTACAACCTCCGTCGGCCGCCGCTCGACGATCTGCCGTTCAGACAGGCCCTGTCGTTCCTCTGGGACGATATCTACTGGGTCAGGCGGCTGAACCAGGGGCTGGCGATCGAGGGCGATTTCGTCGTTCCGCCAGGATACGCCGCAGCACGGCCGGAGACGGGTACTGACGTATCCGTGCCGAACGCACCGGAGTCACAGGCGTTCCACTTCCGCTCGTCCCAGCCCGGTGTCCCCAACTACTCGGGCATCCGGAAGTTCCTGACCGAGGGCAAAGTTATCACGGGGGAGGGTGGAACCTACGTCGGCAAGGACTACCCGGGATCCATCACTGGGGTGCAGGCGAGCCAGACCGAGCCCAGACACAGTTACAGCTTCGGTTCGGTCCAGAGTCAGGTGCTCAAGGATTTCGGGGCCAACCAGGAGATCCGGGTGGACGGCCAGACCATCCCGGAACTGTTGGGGAGTCCGCTGACGTATATGATGTACCCACCCCAGCTGGTCCCCAACCTGACGGAGATGGACAAGCAGTACACCCAGAACCTCAAGACGCTCGGCATCCCGATCGAGCGGAAGGTGCTCGCGTTCAACCCGCTGGTCAGCAAGGTGTACGCCACCGAGGACTTCGACATCTACCACATGGGGTGGGGAAATACCTCGCCCTTCGGGATCAGCTCCCTGTACAGCATCTTCCACAGCGACAACGCGGACGATCACAGCGTCAAGGAAGGAGACGACAAGAAGGTCAACGACAGCACGCTGCTCAACAATGCGACGGGGTACGGGCTGTTCGATTACGCGGGTGCCGACCAGCTCATCTCCGATGCGCGCCAGACCATGGACACCAAGCCGCGCCAGCAGAAGACGCGGAAAGCCGTCGAGCGCATCTACCTGGACCAGCCATACCAGGTCTACCAGTACGAGGAGAAGCGCTGGCCCGTGAACTCCGCGAAGTTCGCCGGGTTCATCGGGAACATTCCCGGCCCGGGCCAGTCCAACCTGGCCACCCAGATCCTCTACGGGGTCCACCAGAAGCAGTGACTCAGGGTAGCGGCGCTCGAATCGCACCACCGCGGGCCGGCTCACCGGCCCGCGACAAAAGTATTTCAGTGAGACCCAACACGACCACGGGTAACGGCACTCCCCCTCCATGACTCGAATCAGCGCGAAGTACCTGTCAAAACGCCTCGTCATCTCCTACGCGACGATCCTGCTCATCATGACGCTCCTGTTCGCGCTCATCAGGAGCATGCCGGGGTCGTTCATCAGCCTGATGACCAACCCGGGGATGACCGAGGCACAGATCGAACGCCTCAGAGCGGCCTGGGGTCTCAACCAGCCGCTCTACGTCCAGTATCTACAGTTCATGGTGAACTACCAGGTGGGGAACTTCGGGTGGTCACCGACCCAGAACGTCCCGGTCTGGGACCTGATCGTCCGCCGGATGCCACGGACAGTCATCCTCTTCGGCGCCACGTTCATCATGGGGTACATGTCGGGTCCGCTCATCGGGATGTATCTGGGATGGTGGCGGGGTACCACCCGCGATCAGACCATCTTCACCGGCGGGCTGTTCGCGTACTCGATGCCCCGCTTCTGGATCTCCTGGCTTGTCATCTGGCTGTTCAACTACCACCTGGGATGGCTGCCGAGCTCCTATATGGTGACCAAGTTCCCGAAATTCGAATGGACAGCGTGGTCGCTCATCGTGGATGTCTTGCAGCATCTGGCGCTTCCCGTCCTCAGCATCATCGCTGTCGGATGGGTCGGGGCGATGTTGGTGATGCGGACAACCATGAACGACGTCGTCGACGCGGATTACGTCTTCCTGGCCGAGGCGAAGGGCGTCTCCGAGCGCGGGGTGATGATCAAACATGCGGCCAGGAACGCGTTGATCCCGGTGGCCACCCAGGCCATCGTGGGGATCGCGTTCATCATCGACGGGGCCGTCATCATCGAGAACGTCTTCAACTACCCCGGGATGGGTGCGCTCCTCGTGACAGCGGTCCTGAACAACGACTATCCCGTGACCCAGGCCGTGTTCTTCATGTTAGCCGTACTGATCGTCGTCATGCGCCTGCTCACGGACGTGGCGTACACCTACCTCGACCCACGGATCAAGTTCGGGGAGGAGAGCTGACATGGCATCGGAAGAACAGGAACTGTCCTGGTTCGACGCGGTGAAAGAGCGATGGGGGTATCGCTACGAGCGCTTCCAGCGCGGATGGGACCAGTTCACCACCCACCGGATGGGAGTGGTAGGCATCGCGATCTTGGTGGTGTTCATCCTCTGGGCGCTCTTTCCGAGCGTCTTCGCGCCCCACCCCGTCAACTGGCGGGCGTACGTGGGCACGGGTTCGGGGTATCCCACCACGGCTCAAATCGAATCACTCCCCCACCCACCGGCGTTCGGTGACCCGTTCTTCGCCCCCCTCGGAACGAACTTCCAGGGGTACGGCATCATGACCGAACTGGTCTACTCCGCCAGAAGCGCGCTGTACATCGGCTTCGCTGCGGGGGCACTCTCGAGTCTCGTGGGTGTCCCCCTGGGGCTCATCAGCGGGTATTACGGAGACACCTGGATCGACGAGACCATCCAGCGCATCGCGGACATCATGTACAGTCTCCCGTTCCTCCCGCTGGTCGTCGTGCTGGTGGCCATCCGCGGGATCACGACCACGAACATCATCCTCGCCATCGTGGTGAAGTCCTGGATCAACAACTGCATCGTCATCAGGGGCGAGACGCTCTCGCTCCGCGAGAACGCATACGTCGACTCCGCGAAGGTATCGGGGGCGAGCGACACCAGGATCATATTTAGACACATCCTCCCGCACGTCCTCCCGCTCTCGTTCGTCTATCTCGCCTCGGACGCTGCCGCCGCAATCCTCACCCAGGCGGCGCTTGCCTACCTCGGGCTGGCCGACTTCACAGCCCACTCCTGGGGGCTGATGCTCCAGCAGATCCAATCACAGGGGTACGTATTCACCGCGTGGTGGTGGCTCATCCCGCCTGGGCTGGCCATCACCCTGGTGGCTGCCGCGTTCTACTTCATCGGATTCTCCATGGAGGACGTCTCCAATCCACAGCGCTGACCATGTCACTGCTCGAAATCAATGACTTGACCGTCACGTATCGCATGGAGGACGGACCGGACGTCCTCGCCGTAGAGGATGCGAACTTCGTAGTCGAACGCGGAGAGACCTTCGGGCTGGTGGGCGAGTCCGGCTGTGGGAAGACCACGCTCGGGAAATCCATCCTTGCCCTCCTGGACGACAACGGCGAGGTCACCGGTGGAGAGGTCTGGTACGATGGACGACTCCCCGAATGGGAGACGGACCGCGGCGAGGCCACCCAGGAGGCAATCGAGCGCGAGGACGTCCCGGTCCGGGCCGATGGCAAGATGGACCTGACGGAGTTGACAATCCAGCAGATGCGCCGTGTGCGGTGGAACGACATCTCCCTCATCCCCCAGGGGTCCATGAACGCGCTCAACCCTGTTTATAAGGTGGGCGATCAGATCGTGGAGGCCATCCGGCTCCACGAGCCGGGAACCCGACGCGAAGAGGCGGAAGAGCGGGCGAAAAACCTCCTCGAGCGGGTCGGCATCGAGCGCGAGCGGGCCGACGACTACGCCCACGAGCTGAGCGGGGGGATGAAACAGCGCGCGGTCATCGCCATGGCGATGGCCTGCGACCCGGAGATGGTCATCGCCGACGAGCCCACCACGGCTCTCGACGTCATCACACAGGACCGGGTCCTGGACGCCATCGGCGACATGCAGGAGGAGTTCGACGTCTCGATGCTCATCATCAGCCACGACATCAGTGTCATGGCCGAGACCTGCGACCGCCTCGCGGTGATGTACGGGGGCCGATTCATGGAGGTCGGGACAACCGTCGAGGTATTCGAGAAACCCTCGAATCCATACACGTTGGGCCTCCAGAACTCCTTCCCCTCGCTGGAGGGGAGGGACGAGCGCTTGCTCTCGATTCCGGGAACCCCACCCACGCTCCGCGATCCCGCCGATCAGTGCCGGTTCGCGGACCGGTGTCCCTTCGCGGACCGGGAGTGCTTCGACGCCCATCCACCGACGTTCGACGTCGGGGCCGCGGAGGCGGGGCGGTCCACGGAGGAGTCGACCGAACAAGTCCATCGATCGGCGTGTTACCGATTAGACATACTCGATCGGATGCGATCCGAGGCGACCGAGGAAGACACATGGCAACAGGAACAGACCGCCCGCTGATAGAGATCCGCAACGTGTCGAAGCGGTTCGATACTGCCGTGAGCGTGACCGACCGGCTCCTCCGGCGGGAGCCCCGGCCTGTACGGGCCGTCGAAGACGTCACCCTCACGATCGAGGAGGGGGACATCATCGGCATCGCCGGGGAGTCAGGGTGTGGGAAGACCACACTCGGGAACCTGATGGTGAACCTCTTCGACCCGACCGAGGGCACCATCCACTTCGACGGGATGGACATCACGTCCATGTCCGCCGAGGAGGAATCCGAGTTCAGACAGCGCGTCCAGATGATCTTCCAGGACCCCTTCGAGAGTCTCAACCCTCGACGGACCGTTCTCGACTCGGTGGCCGAGCCCCTCCGGATCAACGATATCGGCGAGGGGTACAGCGACCGTCGGGACCGGGTCCGGTCCGTCCTCGAGGACGTGGAGCTGGCCCCTCCGGAGCGCTACCTCGACCAGTTCCCGGGCGAGCTCTCCGGGGGCGAGCGCCAGCGGGTGGCCATCGCCCGGGCCCTCGTCATCGACCCGGACTTCATCGTGGCTGATGAGCCCGTCTCCATGCTCGACGTGTCCATCCGCGCCGGCGTCCTCAACCTGATGCAGGATCTCCAGGACGAGTACGACCTGACCTACGTCTTCATCAGCCACGACCTCTCGCTCATCCGATATATGACGGAGGAGACCGCCATCATGTACCTGGGGGACATCATCGAGTACGGTCCCACTGACGACTTGGTCACCGACCCGAAACATCCCTATACACAGGAGCTCATCGAGGCGGTTCCCAGGGCCGATCCAACGCTCGAGCGCCAGCGGGCCAATGTCACCGGGGAGGTCCCGAGCGCACGGGACCCGCCGAGTGGGTGCAAGTTCCACCCCCGCTGTCCGGAGATCATCCCCCCGGAGCGTTGGCAGGGCACCCAGGAGGCCTACAGGCGACTCGCTCAGTTCCGCAATCGGATCGCTAATGGGGAGCTTGACCCCGAGAGCGTCGGAGGGACGGGCTCGGACTCCCGAAAGGAGGTGATCGATCAGGTCCTCTCGGAGGGGATGGTACTCGAGGTCCCCGAGGAGCACCGGAAGCCAGGGGAGGATCCGGGGGAGGGAGTCGACCTCACCACGGTGGACCTCCCCGCCGACGGGGAAGAGGCCCTCCGGGACGCCACCCGGAACCTGCTCGAGGGCGACCGCGAAGGGGCGCTGGAGCGCATCGATCGGGATTTCGAGTCCATCTGCGGCCGGGAACACCCGTCACCACCCTCTGAGACGGCGGATCCGCCGGCCTGTCACCTCTATCTAGAACCGGGTGAAGGCACACGGACGCTCGCCCCGGAGGGTTGACGGTGTGACCGGGTTCTCCTCCGGGCCTGGAGACAGCCGCGTCGTGCTCGCCACCTTCGTGGCATTCCTGGTGTTCGGAACGGTCGTGTTCGGGTTCACCGCCAGTGCCCACGTTGCCCTCCTCCAGGGCGATTCGGTGACGGCCAGCGTGACCGGTGCCTCCGTCAATCCGAACGGAACCGTCGATCTCGTGGTGACCGTCCGGAACCCGACGATCCGTGAGATCACGATCAGCAACGCGGATCTCGAGGCCACGATCGGCAAGGCGACGGTCGCCAGGGAGGTCCCTGGGGCACCGTCCACGGTGACGATCCCGGCAGGCGAGACCAGAACCATGACCGTCCGCATGGCAGTCAGGGACGAGTGGCTCACAGGCCACGACGTCGAAACCCTCCGGCGGGCTATCGACGATAACCGCCTCCACATCGGTGGGTACCTCTCCGCCAGGCTGGTCGAACACCAGTTCGACATCGGGGTGGTCGGGCGTGTTTGACGGTTTCAGTGGGGGATCGCCGCGGCCCGCCTCGGCTGCGGAGGTGGTTCCCGGTGTCTAATGCCCAGCCGACCCGGCGCGAGTCCCGGGAGTGGACATCCACGAACGGCGGCCTCCAGCGGGTCGTTTTCGTCGGTTTGGTCGTCGGCGTCCTCGCCGGGATGGGGACATTCGTGTTCTCCCGACCGTCGCTCTCGCCGACGGGTTCGCCATGGCTCGGTATCCTGCTCCTCGCCGGTGCCGGGGCGTATGCGCACCTTCTCTCGCGTTCGACGTGGGAGAGCGTGCGAGGGATGGTTGTTGGGTTCGTGGTCGGCGTCGGGACCACCATCGGAGCCTGGGTCGTTCCGCTGTGGCTGGTCCCGATGCCCACCGCGGCGCGCGAGGTGCTCTTCATGGCGTATCTCCAGCAGGCGCTCACGACCATCTTCATGGCGTTCGTCCTGGTGTACTTCGCCGGATACTTCCTCATCGTGAGTTTGGAGGGAATCCTCGGGTGAGATGTGGACGCCATCGTCGTGTGAGCAGGGCTTATCCCGTCGTCCGGCAAAGGCATAGGAGATGGCGAATGACACGCCGGGGCCAGAGCGCAAACCAAAGGAGCGTGGGATGGGGGCCAGACACCGGGAGGATCCGACACTCTCCAGCTATCTGTCCTCTCTTTTCTACCTGCTCTCAGTCCCGGTCCTGATAGGCGTCGCCGTGGGCGGATACGCCCTCGGGTGGTATCCCTACCGGCTGATCGTGCCCGTTCTTGCCGGGCTCCTCGTGTCCATCATCGTGCTGGCCTTCGCGGCCATGCACGTCTATTCGACCCGGTGATCGCTACCCAGGAGGTCCATCGCGAGGAAGAAAGCGACGACGATGGAGATGCTGAGCAGGCCGACCTCGAGACGGGAGGGCATCCCGCTCCCGCCGGAACGGAACACGAAACTCAGGATGGAGCCGAGGGCGGCGAGGTATGGAATGATGAGGACTAACGCCCGATTCGAGCGGCTCCGGAGCCATCGGGCGGCATACAGGAGCGGGTCCCGACTGGGCACGGCAGAATATTTGACCCCCGCGCACTTCACCCGTTCGGTCGTCCGAGTGGATCGGCGGGACCGGTCTGCCGGCGGTGGATCGTCTCTCCCGTATCGGTCACAGTTACACCACTTCGAGTGGTGTCAGGACGTCGGTGTACGGGAGACGGGTTCACCAGCTTCAGTACGCGAAGTACATGTACCCACGCCAGCCGGCCAACCCGATCCCGAACACGAGCAGGCCCACCACCGTCACGGTGATGGACTCGGTGGCGGAGAGGTTCTGTGCTACCGAGTGGAGGTTGAAAAACATGACAATCCCGGTGAGGGTGAGGATGTAGCCCACGCCGATGCCGGCGATCCCCACGATGACGGTGGAGATGCTGAGTGGGGTGCGGAGACCACGGGGGACCCGCTCGCGGAGGGTCGTCATGGTGCGGATTCGGCGTGCCGGCCCCGTAAACGTTTGGGGCCAGGGGGATGAGCCGTCCCGAACGTCTGCGGCTCCGGTCCATTCACTCCTCCCGGTCCAGCTCCTCCAGGGCTCCCTCGGAGACGGGTGAGATCGACTCGTCGAAGGACTGCTCCGTCTCCGCTTCCGCCTCGCCACGGCGGACGTAGGCCAGGGGGTCGAACCGTCGCTCCAGCCGCCAACCTACCGCGGCAAGGACGATTCCACCCCCGACGGCGAGCAACACCGCGGGGTCCGTGATCGGTCTGGCACCCAGGACGACTGTCTGGTGGAGGGCCCACCCGATGGCGAAGGCCCCCACGAGGAGGACGGTCGAACCTACCGTCCGCAGGAAGCGGTCGTGGACCATCACCGGGAGTGGGACGACGAGCCCGAAAACCCTTGTGTCCATCCGGGTATCCCCGTACCTATCGTGGGCGGAGACCCCGGGCAGTCACGAGAAAGTACACCGCGGCAGCACCTGCCATGGTGGCGAACAGGAGGTAGGTATCCGGTCCCATCCCCCGCCTTGTCGCCGGCGGGAGGGCCATCCCGACAAGTGCCCACGCGGTGGCGACGGCAAATCCAGCGGCGAACAGCCAGTAGGCGGCGAACTGCCTCTCCCGCTCCCAGGCCATCGTTCCCGCGATGAGGAGGAGCGTCGACCCGACCGCGAGGACGACCTGTGTCGTGACCATCGTCCAATCATCCCCACCGGGACCCGAAAAGGCTTACCGGCCCGACCTGGAACGATTGCCTGCGCGAGGGTAGCCAAGCGGCCAACGGCGGTGGGCTTAAGACCCGCTCCCGCAGGGGTCCATGGGTTCAAATCCCATCCCTCGCATCGGCGTATCCATCCGCTCCACGTTCCTTCCAGGTGGTAACGAATAGGCAGTTGCCGGCTTCATCCTCCACCCCCACTCGCTGTTTACGGATTGTGCTCTCGCCCCTTGCACGGGGAATCATTACGGCGACGGCCCCCGCTCCCCTCTCCGGTCGGTAATTCACCCGGGAATCGACCTGACTCGGGACCGTATTCATCCCCGGAACGTCCGTTGGTCCACCCGAGGGTTCAAATACCAGCACCGGACCATCCCGGTCCGTGACCTGACTCTCCGTCCGGGACAGTCCACGGCTGTGCGGCCACCTGTTCCGGTCTCCGCCCCGAGAAATCGCGTCTCGAATGGCCGCCTGCTCGCCATGCCGACGCCGTCCCGTGCGCAGTGGCTCCTCTCTTTGCCTGGCACCATCGACGACTTCCGGAACCGACGACTGATGAGGGAGGGTCCCGAACCTCACCGCGATGACAGTCGACCCCGTCCACTACGACGGGATCGCCACCCTCGCCGAGCGCATCCGCCACGACGCCGACCCGGACGAGCACCGGGACCTGGCGGAGGAGGTGTGGTCCTCCTCGCTCGATCCGCTTTACGGGGAGGACGGCCCCGTCCTCGAGCCGATCGCCGGGCTGCAACGCCGCGCCGCGGACGTCGAGGAGCTGGCGCTCCAGGAGTCCCCATTCGAGACCGCCCACGGCCTCGACTCCGGGACCATCAACCCGACGACCTTCAAGAACGGGCTCCTCCTCGACCTCGCGCAGGCCGCGATGAGTGCCACCCCGTCGGACCTCGACCTCCATCGCAAGCGGACCTACATCATGACGGTCCACTCGAACGACGCGACCGTCCAGCACGGGAGCGACGACTGGGCCGCGTTCGACCGGGGACACGGCCGGGGTCGCCTCGTCCAGACCGCCGACCTGGCCCGCGACCAGGAGCGCATCGTCCACGGGCTGGCGCTGTATCTCGCGGAGAGCCACCACGCCATCGAGCATGCGGACGCGGTGGACGACCTCCTCGTCCTCGACGGCCCGCTGTATCCGAAGCAGCTGGTCCACTGGCTCGGGCACCACGGGACGATCGCCGATCTGGCCGGGGAGGACGACCTCGTCCGCGAGGTCGTCGAGAACTACCTCCGGCTGGTCGAGGACTTCCTCGAGCGAGACCTCCCGCTCGTGGGGTTCGTCAAGCGGCCCCAGTCCCGAGCGCTCATCCGGGCGCTGAAGGGTGGTGGCCGGCCGACGCCCTGGGCGTCGGACGCAGCGTTCTTCGCGCAGGTCCTCGAGCAGCGCAGGCGGGACCGGGATGGGTACCGGCGTGTTCGCGACGAGCTCTCCTGGACCGGCTGGTTCCGGTCGAGGCTCGGGGCCGATGGGGTCTTCGCCGGACCTGGGGACCAGCTGGGCGTCGAGCGCCGACGCCGGCCGACGGACTACGAGGTGGCCTTTCTCGTGGTCTACGATCCCCGGACCGACCTGGTCTTCAAGGTCGAACTCCCGGGCGGATTCGCCGCGGACGATGCGGTCCGCGAGGCCGTCGAGCGATACGTGCTCCGCGAGATCGCCGGCGAGCGGGGCCCACCGCTGTCCGTCGGGAAGGCGGACGAGCTGGCGCGCATCGGCGGGGGGCAAAAGCGCGAGCTGATCCGGCGCCTCGAGGTGGCCTTCGACACCGAGGAGGACCGCAACTACGACCGCGAGCGCTGGGGCGAGGCCCTGCCCTGAGGGAGTCCCACCGCTCCTACGGCGGCCCGTCGTATTCGGTTACGACCTCGAACTCGACGCTTGTGGGGTCGACGCCGATGCGGGCGAACTGCGTCCGGATGTGCTCGCGAGCCCCGCGCTCGGCCTGCTCGCGGGTGTCAAAGCCCCGCGGCATCGGGGACTCGAAGGCGAGGTTGACCTCTCGACCGTCCACGCGCTGGACCTGCCCGCCGCTTTCGACCTCGTAGAACGCATCACAGACCCAGACGTATGCCGCTCCCTCGTCGGGGGCTCCCTGGAAGGACGGGGGCTCGTCGCCGCGCTCGTAGAGCGTCCCGGTCAACGTCGTGCCGCCGGCGGACCCCCGGATCAGGCGCATGGGCGAGGCTACGCCGCCGAGCGGGAAAAGCCCGCCGAGACGGCCACCGGGGAAAGGGGTTTGGTGGTCCGGACCCCTTCGACCGACATGAGCGACCTGGGGGACTTCTCCGAGTTCGATCCCGACGACGAGGCGCAGGACGAGACAGGGGACCGTGAGGCCGCCAACGACGATCGAGCGGAGGGTGATGCGGCCCCGGACGATCGAGCGGAGGGTGATGCGGCCCCGGACGAGCCCGCGGCTGGTGGGGCGGCACCGGCGGCCACAGAGGGAGACGACGAGGGCGCCGAGGACTTCGAACGCCCCGCCGTCGAGGCGGCCGGGAGTGACCGGGGCGTCGGCACCCTGGCCGTCTCCGAGGGGCTTCGGATCGCCGAGGAGGCCGACGAGACCAGACTGCGGGCGTACGTCACCGCCGGAAACCGCTCGGACGTCCGGCTTGGCACGTACCTCCTGGCGCCATATCCCGGGGAGGAGACACTCTTCTGTCGCATCACTGGCCTGGAGTACGTCCAGGAGTTCCGCAGCGACGACGCGACCGAGATCCACGCGCGCCGGGCCATGCGCTCCACGACGGTCGACGAGCGCGATTACAAGTTCATCGCGGACCTCGAGCCGAAGGCCGTCCTCTATCCGGAGGGCGGGGAGCTCAAGCGGCGCATGCCCGACCGGGTCCCCAAGCCCGA
Source organism: Halodesulfurarchaeum sp. (assembly GCA_042218225.1). Classification (GTDB taxonomy): domain Archaea; phylum Halobacteriota; class Halobacteria; order Halobacteriales; family Halobacteriaceae; genus Halodesulfurarchaeum. The sequence goes on from JBDGRH010000163.1 coordinate 13,464, forward strand.
GACGGTGGTCCGCCACGCCCACGACCGGGAGAAGCTGAAGACCGGCCTGAAGATCCCGGAGGAGGGCGTGTTCCTCGGCCACCTCGCCGTCGGTGGCGAGACGGTCCGCACCCGGGCGGACCCCCCGACCATCGACTATCGCCTGGACGACGGCGCCGAGGGGACCGACCCCCTCATCTTCAGACACGTGCTCGTCGCCGGGGGGACCGGGTCGGGCAAGACCCATACGGCGAAGAACGTCCTCCGGCAGTACCTGGCCGCGGAACGTCGCTACCGGCTGGAGCCCGGGGGTGATCGCGCGCCACGGGCGGCGGTCGTCCAGTTCGACCCGCAGGACGAGTACGCCCAGATGCACGACGACAACCCGGACGCGGACGACGAGGCCCGCCGACGGTGGGAGGCCCAGGGCATCGCCCACGGCGGCCACGATGACACGGTGGCGTTCGTGCCGGCCGTCGGAGACGCCACCTACGCGGCCAGCCACCACAAGGCCGAGCAACAGCCGTTCACCATCCCGTTCTCGATGGTCAAGGACAACCCCTGGCTCGTCGCGGGGGCCGGACTCAACGACAACCAGTACAATGGCCTCCTGACGCTCCTCGGGATGTTCTTCGACGAACACGGGGCGGAGGCAACCTACCGGGCATTCCGCTCGTTCCTCGACGACCCGACGCTCCGGGCGGACCTCGACGAATCCGGGCGGGTCCACGAGGCCACCTTCGACGCGGTGAAGCGACGCGTATTCGCCATCCCCCGGGGCGTCTTCGACCAGGACGCCCGTCCGATCACCGACCTGGTCCACGAGTTCGTCCGCCCGGGTCGCCTCTCGGTGGTCCCCACGTATCACATCAACACCTCCCGCGCCTCGGAGATGGTGGTCCTGGCCGTCGCGAGCCTGCTCGTCGACCAGAAGCTCTCGAACGATCCGACGTACGAGCGCATCAAGGAGACGCCGCTGGTCGTCGGGATGGACGAGGCGCACAACTTCCTCGCGGACGCCGAGAGCGTCCAGGCGCGGAAGGTCATCGGGAAGTTCACCGAGGCGGCAAAGCAGGGACGAAAGGAGCGCCTGGGTCTCTTCCTCGTGACCCAGGACCCACAGGACGTCGCCGACCGGGTCTTCAAGCAGATCAATACGAGGATCGTGTTGAACCTGGGCGACGAGGACGCCCTCGAGAGCGTGAACCTCCCCACGGCGCTCAAAGCGAAGGTCCCGTATATGGAGCGCGGGCAGATGGCGGTGTACTCGCCCGACAACTCGGAACCGGTGGAGGTGGTCGGCCTCCCGACCTGTCTGACCCGACACGGGCGGGAGTGACCTCGTCACCTGCAATGACTGCGGTTCGCAGCGTCGCAATGCGTTGAACGCCCTGGACCGCTAGCAGAAAACATTGTAACCGCGACCGCCACGAGATGAAACCCCTCGGCCGACTGCATTAGTGAAAGGCGTAACCGCGACCGCCACGAATTGAAAGCCCTGGGCCGGCTCGGGTCGGGGGGTGCTCACGGGTCGCTCCGGTCTCGCGGCTCACTTCGTTCACCGCTCGACCGTTCGGAGACTCTCCGGTCGTCTCCAGCTCCCCGTTCGCTCGTTCGGCGGCGCCCTCGCTCCGCTTCGGCTCGCGGCTCGCTCC
>JBDGRH010000022.1:0-4865 GCA_042218225.1 Halodesulfurarchaeum sp.
GAGGGCGAACGTGACCCGGTCGGCTCGATGGGCGATGATACGCCACTTGCCGTCCTCTCCCCCTTCAACAAACCCGTCTTCGATTACTTCAGGCAGCGGTTCGCCCAGGTGACGAACCCCCCGATCGACTACATCCGCGAGGAGCTGGTCACCAGCCTGGAGACGCGCATCGGCCACCAGCGGAACCTGCTCGAGGAGACGCCCGAGCACGCCCGCCAGGTCGTGGCGGACTCTCCGCTTTTCACGAACGAGGAGCTCTCGGCGCTCCGGGACAGTAGCTTCGAGGGCGAGACGATCGACGTCACCTTCGGGGTCGACGGGGACCTGGAAGCGGCAATAGACCGGGTCCAGGAGGAGGCGGCGACCGCTGTCCGGAAGGGGGCGTCGTATCTCGTGCTCTCCGACCGGAACACCGGCCCTTCCCGCCTGCCGATCCCGAGCCTCCTCGCGACGGGCGCGGTGCATCATCACCTGGTCAGGGAGGGGCTTCGGGCGCAGACCGGCCTGGTGGTCGAGTCGGGGGACCCCCGAACCACCCACCAGATCGCCACTCTGGTCGGGTACGGCGCCGGCGCGGTGAACCCCTACCTGGCCCTCGAGACGGTCTGTGACCTCGTCGCTGGTCCCGAGGCGTTCGACGAGGCGACGGCCATCGAGACGTATCTCGGCGTCCTCGAGACGGGACTTTTGAAGATCATGGCCAAGATGGGGATCTCCACGGTCGAAAGCTACCAGGGGGCCCAGATCTTCGAGGCTGTCGGCCTCGCGGACGACGTGATCGAGGCGTACTTCGAGGGAACCCCCAGCCGGACCGGGGGTATCGACCTCGAAGGAATCGAAGCCGACCTCAGGGAGCGCCACGCCCAGGGGTACGAGACGGACGAGCCCGATCTGGAGCGGCAGGGCGAGTTCACCAACCGCTCCGACGGCCGCCATCACGACTGGAACCCCCAGACGGTCCAGACCCTCCAGAATGCCGTCCGCTCCGGGGACCGCGACCAGTACGAGGAGTTCACCGCCGTCGTCCAGGAGGAGAACGAGCGGGCCGTGACCCTCCGCAATCTGCTTTCCTTCCGGTTCGACGAGCGCGAGTCCATCCCGCTCGAGGACGTCGAGCCGGTCTCCGAGATCGTGACGCGATTCTCGACGGCGGCCATGTCGCTGGGGAGCCTCTCCCCGGAGGCCCACGAGAACAACGCGATGGCGATGAACCGGCTCGACGCCGCCGCGAACACCGGGGAGGGCGGTGAGCCCCCGGAGCGGTACGGTACGGACCGGGAATGCCGGATCAAACAGGTCGCGTCGGGGCGGTTCGGCGTCACGAGTCACTACCTGGCCGCCGCAGACGAGCTGCAGATCAAGATGGCTCAGGGTTCGAAGCCCGGCGAAGGTGGCCACCTCCCCGGGGAGAAGGTGAACGAGATGATCGCCGACGTCCGCTCCTCGACGCCCGGGGTTCCCCTCATCTCCCCGCCACCGCAGCACGACATCTACTCCATCGAGGACCTGAAGCAGCTCATCACCGACCTGAAGACCGCGAACCCCGACGCCGACGTCCACGTCAAGCTGGTCTCCGAGGCGGGCGTCGGGACCGTAGCGGCCGGGTGTGCGAAGGCGAAGGCCGACAAGGTCCACATCTCCGGGCACGCCGGCGGCACCGGTGCCTCGCCGAAGACCTCGATCAAGCACGCCGGCGTGCCGTGGGAGCTCGGCCTGACCGAGGCGAACACGCTCCTTCGGGAGACCGGACTCCGGTCCCGCGTGACGCTCCGGGTCGATGGCGGACTCAAGACCGGCCGGGACGTCGCGGTCGCCGCGCTCCTGGGAGCGGAGGAGTTCGCGTTCGGGACCGCCTCCCTGGTCAGCTCCGGGTGTGTGATGGCCCGGATCTGCCACACGAACAACTGTCCCACCGGGGTCGCCACCCAGAAATCCCAGCTCCGCGAGCGGTTCGCCGGCGAACCCGAGCACGTGGTGAACTACTTCCAGTTCATCGCCCAGGAGCTCCGGGAGATCATGGCGGAGCTGGGCGTCCAGTCGGTCGAAGAGCTCGTGGGCCGCGTGGACCTGCTCGAGCAACGAAATGGCGGGCATCCGCGATCGGGTCAGCTGGATCTGGGGACGGTGCTCGAGGAACCCGTCTCGAACGACGACCGGCGCAAGACCCGACCCCAGCGCCTCGACTTCGACCTCGATGATCATCTCGACCGCGACCTCATCCAGGCGGCCGAGAAGGCGATCAAAGGAGACGAGGGGTCCATCCACCTCGAGCGACGCATCTCGAACGTCGACCGGACGGTGGGGGCGATGCTCTCGACGGAGATCGTCCGGCGAACGGGGGGAGAGGGCTTCTCCGAGGACACTATCGCGGTCGATTTCGAGGGGACCGCCGGCCAGAGCTTCGGGGCCTTCCTGGCACCTGGCGTCTCCTTCACGCTGACCGGTCCCGCGAACGACTACGTCGGGAAAGGGATGAGCGGCGGGCGGATCGCCATCATCACGCCCGAGGAAGCCAGTTATGACCCGGCGGAGCAGACCCTGATCGGCAACGTCGGCCTCTATGGTGCCACCGGGGGAGCCCTCTATGTCAACGGGGTTGCGGGCGAGCGGTTCGCGGTCCGGAACTCGGGGACGACCGCCGTGGTCGAGGGCGTCGGCGACCACGGTTGTGAGTACATGACTGGCGGGATCGTGGCGGTGCTGGGGGAGACCGGTCGCAACTTCGGGGCGGGGATGAGCGGCGGCATCGCCTACGTGTACGATCCCGATCGGACGTTCCCCGATCGGGCGAACACGGGGATGGTCTCGATCGAGCTGGACTTGGACCAGCCCGATCGGCGGGCCCTCCGCCGTCTCCTCGAGAATCACGTCCAGTACACCGGGAGCCGGCGTGGGGCGATGATCCTGGAGGACTTCCCGAGCGTGGTGGGGGATTTCTGGAAGGTGATGCCGGAACCCTATGCGGACGTCCTCAGCGAGCACCCGGAGGCCGACGTCAGGAACGATCTCCCGGCGAAGCCGGAGCAGCAGGTGGAGTCGACGGCGGATTGAACGAGGTCCGCCAGCCCGTTATCTGCGATAACGGGATCGCCCCCGATTTTCGCTCTCCAGCAAGGTCGTCGACCCCCTTAATAATATAGCGAAATGCGATTTATATGATGGAGAATCACCGGGTAGAGGGCTCAACGTCTCGCATGTAGATTGCGCTGTACTGGTGTAGCGTCAATCTTTGACCGGGAAGCTACCGGAATCGCTTACGGAGTCAGTTTCCGACTGTCGGTCGAGAGGACAACGCTGAGAACATATTCGAGCCCAAAAGCAGGAACGCACGAACCATCTCAGATAATCTTCCGATCAGCGAACGAACCTTCATTTCCCACGCAAGTCCCGACCGCATACCCAGACGTATGGATACCATGTCTCTGTCGGGAACCGACAATAGATTCGAATCGATTCCTGGTCGGTCGCGGATTCAAAGAAATTGCAGAGGTTGGCTCCCAGTTGCGATGAGTCCCCCTTGTCCAGCCACCTGTGACGAATCACGATACGGTGGACATCCAGGGAGACGGCAAACAGGGAGCCGGATTGAAACTACTGTAGAACGTGAATATCGTGTGGTAAACCATCGAATCGAGGGGCGGTTGGCATCGAACGATGGGTAACAAGGCCCACCCGATTTCGCCGGGGTTCTGATTGGAGACCGCGACCATGATGAAAAATCCTGGATAGACGATTGGCCGGTCGGGACAGCACGAGTTCGGCAAGATTTTTATTTGTATTGGTAAGGGTCCCAAAGAGAACTTCAATTCAGTATTCAAAATATATTACTGGTAAATCGGAATTTGGGGATGTCATTAGCCCAAATAAGGGCTTTTATTTCCACAACTGCAAAACTTATGGTGGTCCGGTATCAACCGGGTGACATGGCCGACGCGGAGGTAGACACCGAACGGGCCGTCGTCACCACGTACGTGCCCGCGTACCAAAAAGCGCACTGGGAGACCCACGCCCAGCGCCTGGACATGAGCCTCTCGGAATTCGTACGCTCGATGGTGCAAGCCGGGCGTCGAGGCTTCGGAGCAGAGGATACGCAGGAGGGCGACGGGGAACCGTCGGTGGACGAGGTCGAGGAGGACAGTTCTCGGGCCTCGAACCCCAGGGGTGACATCCGGAGAACGGTGCTCCAGACGCTCGAAGCGGAGGGCAGTCAGACGTGGGAGGAACTCGTCGAGATCGTCACGTCGGACATCGAGGACGATCTCGAGACGGCCCTCGACGAACTGCAAGAATCGAATACGATCATCTACCGGCCCCGGAAGGGCGGGTACACCCTCCAGGAGTGACGATGTCCCAGGCTACCGACCCGGTACAGCACTTCCTCGAGGATCTCTCCTATCACGGACGGACCGACCGAACCCGGGATGCCTACCGCCGCGTCCTCACGCAGTTTCAGGAATTTCTGGCGGATCCGGACCGCAATCCCGAGGGAGCGCGTGTTGACCTGGACGAGGCAACACACCGCGATTGCATGGCCTGGCTCTCGACACAGCGGGGGGAGCTCTCCGAGAGCACGGTCGCAACGTACGCCTCCTACCTCCACCGGTTCTACGACTACATGAACCAGATCGGGGAGTTCGACGACAATCCGATGGCGCTGGTGATGGAGGAGCTCGACGAACGGATCGACACTGACCCGAACCGGCGGGACATCCCCATCCCGGAGATGGCGGCCTTCGTGCAGGATATCGGGCATCCACTCGACCGGGCGGTCATCCTCACCCTCCTCAAGACCGGCATCCGGGCCGGAGAGTTGTGCAATCTCGACCTCCGGGACGTCAATCTCGACCTCCGGGACGTCAATCTCG
>JBDGRH010000022.1:4965-14845 GCA_042218225.1 Halodesulfurarchaeum sp.
TTGTGCAATCTCGACCTCCGGGACGTCAATCTCGACCTCCGGGACGTCAATCTCGACCTCCGGGACGTCAATCTCGCCGACGGAACGGTCACCTCGGGACCGGTTCGAGCCCACCTCGAGGGGCGGCCACACTCGCTTTACGTCTCTTCGGAACCGCAAGCGGGCGCCGTTACGAACGGGGAAAAGCGTACCGCATCTAACAAGCGAAAGCGGGACACCGTGATCCCCATCGACGACGAACTCGCCCGTTCGCTCGTACGCTGGCTCGCGATCCGACCGGACCCCCGATCGGACGCGGATCCACTGTTCGTCAGCACTGACCGGAAGTGGGGCTCCCGGCTCACGGGAACGGAGGTCCACCATATCGTTACGAGTCGAGCCAAAGACCGAGGATGGTATCGTGAAGGTGGCGGCGCAGGCGAGAACGTGACGCCCCATTACTTCCGGCACTTCTTCACCACGCATCTCCGCGATCGAACCGGCGATCGGGGTATCGTGAAATATCTCCGTGGGGATGTCGCCACGGACATCATCGACACGTACACCCACAACTGGGGAGATCGCGTCCGGGAAGTCTACGAGGAGTCGATCTATTCGCTTTTGTGAGTTGGCCACAGGCCAGAGGCGAAGAGTCTTGGGTCCGAGGTCCATTCGAATGGCCCTCGCGGAGGGGCGGTGTTGGTACCACCGTCATCGGCTGGCCTGCCTCGACGACCATTGACAGACCGGCGAAGGGAGACATGGGGTCGAACTCCAACCATAAATCACGAAACGGGTCCGATGTCCCCCCGGCATACCGGGATGGTCAGTCGAGTGGCTGCAACGTCGCAGAACGTTGACCGGCCCGAGACCCTCGGTTCGGGGTTCGTATCCGACTCCGAGCCTGCTCGTCCATCGGTCCAGGTCGGGGTACTCCGCCGTGGAAACGACCGGAGGTCCGTCACAGGAACACCGATCTGTGGGACCGGTCGGGTACGTGTCCAACATATAAACTATATTTCGCTATATCAAATGGGGTCGAGAAGGTGAGACTCGTCGCCCCGATGCAGAGGGGTTCGAGCCCAGCTGGTCGGGATTCCAGCACCCTCGAACCAATCGAACGCCCGACCGACCTACCTGACTCCCGGAAGACTGGACTGATGAAGCGGGACGAACCCGACCGTTTCCGTCATTCTTCGAGACGATCAACGACTGGTCGCCCGGGTTGCCGTGGCCTTGAATGAAGCGATGACCTCCGTTCCAGGTTCAAGGCCGAGGGTCTGTTTGCTGTCATTCGTCACCAGCGCAAACAGGGAAGAATCTGCACCCACGTCGAGGGTAACTAACGAGATGGCCTCACCGATCTCGACGCCACTGACACGTCCTTCAAACCTATTTCTGGCACTCGTTGTACGGTCTGCTGGAGCATCTTCAGGGTCGTGAAGGGTAACCGCGTCTGCACGGAGAGTCACCTGTACGAACTCTCCGTCTGGTGGAACGATCGCCCGGACCTGCCCCGCCGCTGTTTCCACGACGCCGAGTTCCCCCGTTCGGTCCAGTACAATACCCTCGAGGACTGCCTCCGATGTCTCTGCCACCGACGAAAACCCCGTCTGGAGACGTTCGAACGTGGCAAGTAACTCCCGGGCATCATCAGTGAGTGTGCTCCCGCCTCCGTCCGACCCACCCCGCCGCCGTTCGACGAGGGCACCGAACGCTTCCTCCAGGGCGGTCACCCGTTGGTGAGCCCGAGAGTACGACCGTCCAAGTTCATCGGCTGCGTTATAGATAGACCCCATCTCATCCACCGCTCGCAGTAAGTCCGCGTCACGATCGGTGAACTCCATACCATCCGCCCGAAGCTTGGCGGCAAATCCAGCGTCCATACGCGATGTTGGCAACCAAATAGCAAAACAGTTATGCCGAAGTCGACATAACGGCAGTATGTCTATAATGGAACAACGGTCTCGACGTGCGTTTCTCAACTGTGTGGGGGCAACAGCAACGGTCGGCCTCTCCGGCTGTATCGCCGGAAACAGTGGTGGTAAGGGTGGCACTATGACGAGAAACGATACCGCTCCGGGTGACGGTGACCTGTTGATCTTTCACGCGGGGAGTCTCGCACCGCCGTTTTCCACCGCGGAACCCAGATTCGAGAAAAAGACTGGAATCAAGGTTACCCGCGAGCCGAAGGGTTCGGTGGCATCGACGAAGAAGATTACACAGCAGGGGCGGAAGGCAGATGTCCTCGGTGTTTCTGATTACCGGCTCATCCGCAATCGCGTCATTCCGGAGTACGGGAACTGGTATGGCATCTTCGCGACGAATGCGATGTCCATCCAATATCGTGAGGATTCGAGGGGCGCAGCGGACATCTCGAAGGACAACTGGTGGGACGTCCTCGCTCGAGACGGCGTTACAATCGGTCACGCCGACCCCGGCGTGGACCCTGGAGGCTACCGTGCCGTGATGACCCAGCGGCTCGGCAAAATCCCGTTCGACGGAGCGCAGCTCTACGGCGACGCGACCTATCAGAAACTCCGGGAAAACTCCGTGGTACCGACCGGGACGGAGACGAAGCTCGAGGGACAGCTCAAATCTGGGAAACTCGACTACGCGATCTATTACCAATCCATTAGTTCGACCACGGATCTGCCCTGGATCGACCTCCAGTCCGAGGTGGACCTCTCGAAGGCGACCACCAAGTACGCGAAACACTACGCGAAGGTGGAAGTGGAGACAGCCTCCGGGACGTTCACAGGGGCACCAATCGCGTATGGTCTCACGGTTCCCTCGGTGGCTGAATCTCCCGAACTCGGCGCCCGCTGGGTCGAGTATTTCGCCACTGGGCCCGGAATGCAGATTCTGAAGGACAAGGGCCTTCAGCCAGTTTCACCGATTGTCATCCCCGAATCCCGAAAGGACGCCGTCCCCGAACGCATCATGGAACACGCAACCGCGAAGCAGAACCTCGGGCCACTCGAACTGTAATCGACGGGGGAAGTTCACCCCGAGGCCACCCATCATTCATGACGCTCCCCAGGCGCACCGGGTACCAGTACTCCGCCCTCGTATTGGCGGTAGTGACCGTCCAGGTCGTGGCGTTCGCGCTCGCGCACGCGATCGACCGGCCGACCTTCTATGCGGTGTTCATGATCGTCTCCGCGATAGCGCTGGCCTACGGCGCTGAGGGGGGTATCGCCGGAATGGCGGCAGCGGCCCTCGGGACGGTCTTGTTGATCGCGCTGACGCTCCCGCTGATGCTGTTCACCGTCCGCCAGAACCCTGATCTCGTCGTCGAGAAGCTATTTGACCCAAAAGTCCACAAAATGCTCTACCTCTCGATCTATGGACCACTCCTTGCTGCTGGCTTCGCTCTCCTGACCGGTGTCCCGCTGGCGTACCTCCTCTCTCGGGGCTTTCCAGGTTCGGAGTTCGTCCAGAGCCTGGTTGACCTGCCGCTGGTGGTTCCCCACTCGGTCGCAGGAATCATCATCCTCTTCGGCTTCGGCAAGGGTGGGGCGTTTCCGCAACTCTCCATTCTCGGGACAATCGTGGGCGCGGTCCTCGCCATGGCATTCGTCTCCGCACCATTTGCGGTCAATAGCGCCCGCGAGGCGTTCGAGTCGCTGGACCGACGTATCGAATACGCAGCCCGTATCCACGGCGCGAGTCCGCTGAGTGCGTTCCGGCGCGTCTCGCTCCCGCTGGCCGCCCGTGGCATCCTCACCGGCGGTGTCTTGGCATGGGCGCGGGCCGTTTCCGAGTTCGGCGCTGTTGCCATCGTCGCCTACACAGTCAAGTTCTTCTACCCGCCTGCAGGGAGGAAGGTATTCGGCGCGCACGCACCAGTGTTCATCTATAAGACCTACCTGACTGGCTCATTAGCCGAGAGCGGTGCCGTCGCATTCATCCTGCTCGTCGTGAGTATCGCCATCTTCGTGATCATACGCAGTATCGCCCAGGACGGAGGGAGGGTCCTATGAGACTAGACGCCGAAATCAGTTCCACATTCACCGCAGAGGGGGCAGACCCGTTCGATATTGAAGCGACTGTCGACGTCGTGGAGAGGGAGACACTCGTCATCCTCGGACCGAGTGGGAGCGGGAAGACACTCCTCCTTGAATCGATTGCAGGGTTCCACGGCCACGAGGGACATGTCCGCCTCGGTGACCGCGATATCACTGATCTTCCACCTGAGAAGCGCGGTTTCGGCTTCGTCTTCCAGGACTACGGACTCTTTCCGCACATGACGGTCCGTGAGAACGTCGCCTTCGGCGAGCGCTATCACGAGGACGCACGCGACCCCGACGAACTCCTCGAGTCGTTGGGCGTATCCCACCTCGCCGAGCGCTCGCCTCCGACGCTCTCCGGTGGGGAGCAGCAACGAGTCGCGCTAGCCCGTTCACTGGCAGTGCGACCTGACGCGATGCTCCTTGACGAGCCGCTCTCCGCGCTCGATGTCCCCACGCGACAGTCGCTTCGTGACGATCTTGCCAATGCACTCGCCGACGTAACAAGCGTATACGTCACACACAACCGAACGACAGCCAGGGCGATCGCGGACCGGATCGCCGTGATGCGCGACGGAGAGATCGTCCAGACCGGGTCCCCCGAGGAAATCTTCGAGTCACCCGCAACAGCCGATGTGGCTCGGTTCGTCGGGGCCAATGTCCTTCCGGCCGCTCGATTCGATCGCGATGGAGAAGCTGTGGCTATCCGCCCAGAACACATCGAGATGGCTCCTCCTGATTCAGGACCACGAGCGACAGTTGAGCGGGTTGCCCGCGAAGATGCCGCTTCCCGCGTCGTCCTTGACTGGGATGGCAAGCGTGTCGAGGCATTTTCAACGGAACCGCCGAGGGTTGGAACGACAGTTGGGCTTACCTTCCCGGACGAGAAGATTACGGCTCTTCGGCAGTCATCGTAATTCGAGAACTCCCCACGCTCAGATGTGACGACCACGTAACCGCGAAGTCGAGGGCCACGAAAGGTTGGCCAAGACGCCCGGGACATTCTCAGCAACCTATTTCAATATACTCCGTGTGGACCTCCCCATGAACACCGTGGCGATCGTCGGAGTCTCGATGACACCGTTCGGGGAGCGCGACGAGTGGATCACCGACCTCCTCGCCGAGGCTGGAGCGATGGCCATCGACGATGCAACGATCCAGGCCGCGGACATCGACCATCTATACGTCTCCAACATGGCGAGCGGGGAGTTCGAAGGGCAAACAGGGGTGATGAATGCCCTGGCACACGACATCGGGGCTATCCCTGCCTATACACAGCGGGTCGATCAGACCAGTGCGTCCGGGGGAGCCGGAATCTACGCCGCCTGGCAATCCATCGCCTCCGGCGCGAGCGACATGACACTCCTTGTGGGTGGAGAGAAGATGACCCACCGGACGACGGCGGAGGCCACCGACATCATCGCGTCCCTGACCCACCCACTCGAGTACAAACACGGCGTGACCCTGCCGAGTTTCGCGGGACTCACGGCACGACTCTATCTCGAACAATATGATGCGCCCCGGGAAAGCTTGGCAAAGGTGGCTGTGAAGAACCACCAGAATGGCCTTGACAACCCGCACGCGCAATTCCGACGGAAGGTCGACCTCGAGACAGTCCTGGAATCCCCCATCGTCGCCGACCCGCTCCGACTGTACGACTTCTGCCCGATAACCGATGGCAGCGCTGGTCTGGTGTTGACGACCGAAGACCGGGCCCAGAACCTCGAGACGGACTACATCACGATCGAGGGAATCGCCGGGGCGACCGATACCCACGTGGTGCACCAGCGGGACGACCCGACGACCATGCGGGGAGTGGTAGAATCGGGCACCGATGCCTTCGAGATGGCCGGAGTCTCGCGAGACGAGATCGATATCGCCGAACTCCACGACATGTTCACGATCCTCGAAGTCCTCCAGCTCGAGGATCTGGGGTTCTTCGAGAAGGGGGAGGGGTGGAGGGCGGTGGATGCCGGGATCACGACCAGGGATGGCGAACTCCCGGTGAACACCTCGGGAGGGCTCAAATCGAAGGGACACCCACTGGGCGCGAGTGGGGTCGCCCAGGTGTACGAGCTCTACTCGCAGCTGACCGGAACCGCTGGCGAGCGGCAAGTCGAGGCAAAGCGAGGTCTGGCCTGCAACGTCGGCGGGTTCGGCAACTGTGTCACGACCACCATCGTGGAGGCGGCACAATGACGCTGGAGGCTCACCGGTGCGAGCGGGGACATCTGACGATTCCATCCCACCCGACGTGTCCGACCTGTGGCGCTGACCAGGTGGAAACGGTAGATCTCACGAACCAGACCGGAGAGATCGTCACCTGGACGACGGCCACCGCCCCGCCACCGGGCGTGCGGAGTCCGAACCACCTGGCAATCGTCGAATTCGAGGTGGACGGCGAATCGGTACCGACAATCGGGCAGCTCACCACCGGAGACGTGCAGATCGGGGATGCGGTAACCCCGGTACACATCGAGGAACTGCGGGATCCGGAAGCGGGGATCCGACACCCAGAGAGTCAGGACTGGGACGGCTATCGGTTCGAACCAGTTGAGTGAGTGAAGAGCAGTTGGGTTCTGTCTCAGAAGTTCTCCCCGAGGAAGCAATTTCGGGACGGGAACGCTGATCCCAGGGTTTCAGCCGCCGTGGAATCGGATATGGATATCGACCCCGATTCAGCCAGATCGGAAACGGTGCGGTAGCCGACGAAGAGCTGGGAGAGCGACCCGATATCGAGGGACACGTCCGCATCTGTCGGTTCGGTCCCAGCAGAATCGGAGGGAGACGAGTATTGACGGTGTTCTACTGTTGCCTCGCCGTCCTGAAATGTGACGTCGAACACACCACTATTCCAGTCGACCATCGGGTCCGAAACGTGAATGGAACAGGTGCTGGAGAGATCTCGAGGATACGAAATCGCCTCCAGGCCCAGTCCCACGTCCACGAGTCGAACCATGGCTCCCGGTTTGATTGCGTATTCGAATGCCCGGGGGTCGGGGAGAGAGTCGAGCAAGAGGTCATCCGGAGGACTGAACCGACGGAGTTGCTGCACCTGGGAGTCGTGATTTGCGAGGAGGCGTAGCAAGTTGGTCCGTGCATCGTGATCAACGTATGCAAGCTCCCACACGAGAAGCTCGGTCTCCCCATCGTCGTCTTCCCGCATTTGATACACGACGTACCCCCGAACGTCACCGTCGTCCAGCCAGCCGTACACGTACGGATCGGACTCCCAGCCGCTGAAGACCCGCTTTCGCCACCACTCCTCGGTCCGATCGACCGTCAGATCGTACCGTGACCCGTGCTCGAGGAGAACCTCGTTCAGGGCTTCCCAGTCGTCCGGGGCCATGCGCTCGAAGTGACCGTGGCCATCATCGTGCGCAAAATCGAGGGCATCGGGGGGACCGGTCTCGACGGCCAACCGGGTTCCCAGCTCCCACCCGAACTTCCGATAGAACCCGTGATCAAACGGCCAGAGTGCGGAGAGGAACACGTCCCGCTCGCGATATTCCTCGAGCGCTGATTCCAGCATCTTCCTTACGTGACCCTTCCGACGGAACTCCGGCGGGGTGGCGACCGCAGACAACCCACCGATCTCGAACCACTCGTCTCGGAGGAGCGTTCGGAAGAAGTGGTGCGCACAAACGGAGCGAAGTTCGTCGCCCTCGAAGAGTCCCCGGCGTTCCCCGACCTGGGCCGGAATGGGGAGTTCGTCCTCCTCCGGTTCGTACACGTCCCCGGTGGGGTTGAAGGCGTAGGAGAGGAAGGACTGGTACGTATCAAGGGCGTCGTCCGGGAGTTCCCGATATTCTGCCATATTCGACGGAGGGTTTACTGGACCATATTATCCGTGGATTTCTAGCCGTGGTTATGGATATTGAATTCAAACACCCCTCTCGGAGGAATTAGGACGAGTAGCCAAGTCGGATATTCACCGTCCGTGCAGGACCGTCAAGCGATGAGTAAACCATCCCATACGCCAGAATCCCTGGACGAGGTTACCCCCCACCCTCGGCTCACTCAGAACCCACGCCGATATTGTACAGGGGGCTCCAGAGCGTCCGTCTCACCGAGTTCTTGGGCTGCGTGAAGCGGGAAGTACGGCTCCCGGAGGAACGCGCGGCCCATGATGACGAGGTCGGCTCGCTCGTTCCGGACCAGGGCAGCCGCCTGCTGGGGGGTCTCGATCCCCCCGACAGCGCCGACGAGCACGTCCGATTCGGTCTCGTTCCGGATCCGCTCGGCGTACGGAACCTGGAAATTTGGTCCGGTCCAGGGGACCTCCAGGTCCGGGTGGATCCCGCCGGCACTGACGTCGATGAGGTCCACGCCGAGGGCGGCCACCTGATCCGCGAGTCTGACGGACTGCGCTGGGGTCCACGAGTCGCGATCGGGCATCCAGTCGGTGGCGGAGATCCGGACGAAGAGCGGAACCTCATCGCCGATTGCCTCCCGGACGGCCGTACACACCTCACGAAGCAGCCTGGTTCGGGCTTCGAAGGACCCCCCGTACTCGTCCTCGCGATGGTTCGTGACGGGGGAGAGAAACTGGTGAAGGAGATAGCCGTGGGCGGCGTGGATCTCCATGACCTCGAAGCCGGCCGCCATCGCCCGCTCGGCGGCGGTCCGGAAGGCGTCCACGACTGCCTGGATGTCCGATCGGTCGAGTTTGCGGGTCGGCGGTGCCGCCTCGTCCTCATAGGGCCACGGGTCTCCCGTGGGAGAGAGGACTTCCCAGCCGCCCTCGTCGGGTTGGAGGGGGCCGCCCCCCTTCCAGGGGCGATCCGTCGCGGCCTTCCGCCCGGCATGTGCGAGCTGCACCGCAGGGATACTGCCCTGTTCCCGGATGAACCTCGTGGTTCGCGAGAGCGCCTCGACCTGCTCGTCGTTCCAGAGGCCGAGATCGTAGGGGGTGATCCGCCCTTCCGGCTCGACGGCGGTTGCCTCGGTCATCACGACACCTGCACCGCCGACCGCTCTGGTTCCGTAATGGACGTGATGCCACTCCGTGGGAACGCCGTCGCGGTCCTCGACGGAGTACTGACACATGGGCGAGACCACGAACCGGTTCGGAAGCGTCACGCCGCGAATCTGGAGATCGGAGAAGGGCCCAGCTGCCATCGGTGGAAATACCGCGGAGCCGAAGATAGGGGTTGGGATTTCGCCTCGCCTGTCGGCGATGGTTCACTTCCCCCGTGGGTTGTCGAACAGGTTTCAGATCTGGGGCCTCCGGCTGGGAGCGCTCGCCCCTCCAAATCCGGGAAAGACCACTTGTAACGGGATCACGTGGATTCGATATGGACGCACAAGACCGCGTCGCCGAATTCCTCGCGGCACACCAGCTCGAGACCGACCCGACCTTCCGGCTCTTCGATCTCGTCTCGGAGGTTGGAGAGCTCGCAAAGAGCGTGAACACGTCGACCCGGTACGGCCAAAAGCCAGACCGGATCGCCCTGGACGAATCGGAGTACGGGGACGTTCTGTTCGCCACCCTGGCACTCGGCGCGGAGAGCGGGTTCGACGCCGACGAGGCACTGGAGACGGCGATCCAGAAGTATCGCACCCGGATGGAGTTGGGGGAGGATCCGGGGTCGGGGTGAAGTCATCGAGAGGGTGAGAACCATTCGAGAGTACCCGGTTCCGGGCGTGATGCGACGTCGATTGTGGAGCCTAACGAACATGATTAATCGGCATCGTGAGGGGTTCTCTCCCGTGGGACAGCCGACGTACCCATCTTTAAGCGCTCTCGAAGATTACCGTCAGTTGACGATGCCACGTGGAGCGCGCGGGCTCTTCGCCCCCGACCGGGTCGCGGTCGTCGGCGCGACCGAACGGGAGGGGTCGATCGGGCGCGCGATAATGGAGAACCTGAAGGACCGGTTCGACGG
>JBDGRH010000004.1:0-14646 GCA_042218225.1 Halodesulfurarchaeum sp.
GGTGCATCTCCATGAGCTGCTCCTCGGCGATCTCCTCGTAGAGCTTGTAGGTGATGGAGATCGTAAGCAGCAGGCCCGTCCCGGAGACCTGCCCGATGGTGCCCAGCATGTTCGCCAGCACGGCGAGCAGGCCGACGAGGGCGCCCCCGATGATCGTCACCTGGGGGATGTACCGCTCCATGACCTTCTCGATGACCCCGACGTTCTGCCGGAACCCGGGGATCTGCATCCCGGAGTTCTGGATCTGCTTGGCCGTCGCCTCGGGGCCCATGTCCGCGGTCTCCACCCAGAAGATGGCGAAGATGGCCCCGCCGATGATCATGAAGGTCAGATCCACGGCCACCCGGAGGATCACCTGCCAGGGTTCCGCCGCTGTCCCGCCGAGCCACCACATCCAATCGGCACGGGAATAGATGGGCGAGAGGTAGTAGAACAGACCATCGACCGGGTACACTTGTCCCTGGCTCGACGTGTACACCCCGACCCAGTCGGGGAGCCCCTCACCGAGCTGCGAGTAGAGGATGCGGCCCAGGAACTGGATGTTTGCCTGGAGCGCCCGCACGAGGATCATGGGCAGGACGGAGGCGTAGATGAGCTTCACGGGGAAGCGTCCTCGGGCGCCCTTGACCCTGGCGTGAGAGAGCGGGATCTCCACCCGGACGCTCTCCGCGTACACCACGACCGCGAAGATGATGATCGTGGTGATGATGGCGAGCACCTGGCCCTGGATGAGGATGAACATGATCCCGTCGGTGCTGAGGATCGGGGGCATGTTCCCGGCATGTCCCAGGGCGATGTCGATCCACGTGGGGATCACGCCCTCGTTCCCGACCGATCCCTGCCAGTAGAACAGGCCCCCGACCAGGCTCTGGGAGACCCCGGCGACGATGAACAGCCCGATACCGGAGCCCACGCCCCACTTCGAGACGACCTCGTCCATGTAGAGGATGAGGATGCCGCCGACGAAGATCTGCGCGAAGAGCAAGAGCTTCACGCCGAAGAGGCCGATGCCCAGGCTGGTCGCCAGGCTCTCGCTGGCCGGGAGGAAGTTGCCCATGAAGACCATGGGCGCCCCGGTGAGGATGATCATCACGATGACCAACAGCTTCTGGAGGCCCTGGTAGAGCATCTGGTCGCGCGGGTCGGAGGTGTCGAGCCCCAGGAGGTTGGCACCGCCCAGGAGCTGGAGGACGATGGACGCCGTGACGATGGGCCCGATGCCCAGCTGGAGCACCGTCCCCTGGCCCCCGGCGAGGAGGCTTCGGAACTGACCGAAGAGGTCGGTGCCGCCCTGGGCCAGCCCCCAGAGGTAGACGTTCGTCAGGAAGAAATACAGGAAGAGGACGGCCCCGGTCCAGGTCAGCTTGCGCTTGAAGGGGACATGTCCCTCCGGTCGCTCGACCGCGGGTAGCCGGGTGAGGTATGGCTCGGCGGCCTCCTTCCATCCCATCGGTTATTCCTCGCGTTCGGTATCGCGCGCTCGCTCGCTGACGATCGCGTCGCCGCCCTCCGCCTCGATCAGCTCCCTGGCACCCTCGGTGAAGGCGTCGGCCGTCACCTCGAGTTGGTTTCTGACCTGGCCGCCGCCGAGGACCTTGACGACGTCCGCCTCGTGGCCGTCCTCTGCCACGTCCCGGGCGTCGACCCGGTAGCCCCACTCGGTCTCCTCCGCAAGGCCGTCGGCGGCGAGGAGGGCGATGTTCTCGTCGAGCGTCCGGAGGGGGACCTCGACGACCTCGTCTGTGGCCTTCTCCGGGCGCGTGAACCCGCTCTTCCCGAGGGGTTCGTAGTTGTGCTGCTCGTGCTTGTCGCGGCCGGCCCGCCCCCGGCCACCGCGATGGCCGGCACCGCGGCGGTTCTTCGAGGAGCCGCCGCCGTGCGAGCGGGAGCCGCGCTGGCGTCGTTTCTTGTCCGTCATGGTTATCGCATCGCGGTGAGGAGCTCGTCCATCTCCTCCGTGCTGTGCTCGCCCAGCTCGCCACCCTTCGCGGTCGGCTGCTTGATCCCGTCGTGGCCGCCCCGCGGGGGGTGAAGCCTGATCACCGGCGCGAGGCCCTGCTCGGAGAGCGTGGTCTCCTCGGCAGTGAGAGCCTCGGCCAGGGACTCGACGTCGTCGTAGTCCGTGTTGTCCGCAATCCACTCGTCGTCGATGTCGGCATCGCCCTCGACCGGCTCGCCGCGACTCCGGAGCAGGCTGGCCACCACCTCGGGGCTCGGCTCGCCGAAGGCCACGAAGTCGTTGACCTTGGTGAGCATCCCCCGGTAGGTGTCCGTCTCCGGGATCAGAGTGCAGTGATTGACGTGGTGCAGGTTGAGCATGCCGAGGGTGTCCTCGACCGCGGCGGACATGTTGGCATCGCCGCGGAGCTGGACGACCGCCTGCATCACTCGATCACCTCGCGGACCTGCCGGGTGCGCTCGGGGATGCGGGCCTCGGTGGTCCGGCGCAGGGCGTTGAACGTCGCCTTGCCGAAGTTGACCGTGGTCCGTGTCTTCCCCGACGACCGCGTCCAGACGTCCTCGATCCCGGCGATGGAGAGCACGTGTCTGACCGTCTCGCCGGCCGCGAGGCCCAGGCCGCGCGGCGCGGGTATCAACTCGACCTCGACGCTCCCGGCCTTCCCGGTCGTGCGCAGGGCCACCGTGTGGGGGCGGCCACAGCCACACTCCCAGGACCCACAGCCGCGGGAGACGTCGATGATGTTCAACTTCGCGATGTCGATCGCCTTCTGGATCGCCCCACCGACCTGATCGTCCCGGCCCTCCGCGTACCCGACGAACCCGTCGCGATTGCCGACGACCACGGCCACCCGGAACTTCACCCGGCGGCCGGAGTCGGTCATCCGCTGGACCATGTTGATGTCCAGCACCTCGTCCTCGAGTCCAGGGAGGAGCTGGTCGACGATCTCTGGCTCCTTCAGCGGGAGCCCGGCGTTGAGGGCGGTCGACATGTCCTCGACCTCGCCCTCCACGACGCGGCGACCGAGGCGTGTCTTCGGTTCCCAGGCGTCGTCGTGACTCATTTATGCGTCCTCCTGTAGCGCCTCGAGCACGGTATCGAAGTGCTCGGGCAGTGTCGTTGCGTCGAAGTCGCCGCCGTAAAGCGGCTCGTCGCGTTGCTCGGCGTACGCCGCGATGTGCTCGCCCCGCGTCCGCTCCCAGTCGGCGAAGACCGACTCGTTGTGCGGGATGTCCAGGCCGGCGTCGATGGCGCCCTCCTGGACGGCGAAGACCTTCGATCCCGGCGTGGCTGTGTTGAGGCCGATGTCGAGGACGGCCTCCTCCAGGCCGGCATCGAGCGCGCGGGTGCCGGCGAGGAACCCAGTCAAGTACGCGGCGGGAAGGTTCCCCGTCGGGGCCTCCCACCCGTACTCGGCCAGGTCTCCGGAGTGCGCGCTCGCCACCGTCTCGTCGCCCGCCGGACCGGTCGTGACCAGCTGCGCCCTGACGTGCCGGTTGCTCTTGCGGGCAACCAGGCGGGGCTTCCCGGATTTCAACAGGCGCAACCGCTGATGGTAATCGGTCCTGACCTCGCGGCGGCGCCGCATGGGTACCTTGTACCGCGGTCCGGTGGCCATCACTGCTCACCTCCGAGCTCGACGTCGTAGTGCTCTTCGATGTAGGCCCGCAGCCGGCGGACGCTGTCGAACTCGCCGCCGCTCGCCATGCTGTACAGGGTCCGGTACTGGTCGGGCGACAGCGTGCCCGCCTCCCGGAGCTCCCGCAGCGTCCGTCGCTGGGCCCTGATGCGATCCGTGTAGTCCTCCTTTGCGTCCTTCCGGGCGCCGGCGGTCCCTTTCCTCGTCCCCGGGCCCTTCCGGTGGCCGTAGGCGCGCTTCGCATCGCGCTCCCGTGCTCGGCCCCGGGAGTTCCCACGGGGCTCTTCGGCCTGGATGGTCCCGTTCTGGACCAGCTCGCGGATGTCCTCGCGGGTGATCGCCTCGGCGATCTCGCCCTGGGCGCCGGGGTCGAACCAGACGCGGTTCTCCCCGACGTCGAGGACGTCCGCGGCCAGCCGGCGCTGGGCGGACAGATCACTCATTCTCGGTCACCTCCACTTCGATGTAGGTCGGGTTGAGCACCCGGATGCCCCGCTCCTCGGCGACCTCCTCGATGCGCTCGCGCTTGCGGGCGCCGACCGCGGCGGCGATCCGGACGGCCTCGGTGTCGGGATCGACTCCTTCGAGGTCTGCGGCATTGTGGACGCGGACCTCCTCGAAGCCGCTCGGGTGCTTGCCCCGGACGGCCTTCGCGGTCCGGTATCCCGCCTCGACGGTTGCGCCCTTGCCTTTGATCCCGCGGCGCTGTTTCGAGAGGTTCCCGCGGGGTCGTCGCCAGGAGCTGGGGACGCGCTGTTTCTTGTGATGGTCCTGTCGGTTGAACGCGGGCTTGCCCTCCCGCTTCCGGCGGGCGAGCAGCCGCGACTCCTCGTCTTCCAGCTCCGGGGTCTTCTCGGCGTGCCCCCGGGGTCGCAACTCGGTCTCGACCTCCTCTTCGGCCTCGGCCGCTTCTGCTGTTGCTTCCTCCGGGGCGGCTTCTTCGACCTCCGCCTCGGCTTCCGCCTCGACCTCGAGCCCGCCGACGTCGGCCTTGATGCGAGCCGCGAGGGCGTTGCCGATCCCCTCGACCTCGGCCAGTTCGGCCTGGCTCGCGGCCTGGAGGTCCTGGATCGACTCGTAGCCGGCCTCGCGGAGGGCGTCGGCCTTGCTCGGCCCGACGCCGCTTATGTCCTCGAGGTCCGTGGCCTCCTCGGTCTCCTCGGCTTCCTCGACCGCTTCGGCTTCCTCGGCCTCCTCGACCGCTTCGGCTTCCTCGGCTTCCTCGTCAGTCGGGGCCGTGGCTTCGGTGGGTTCGGTCTCCGTCACTTCCGTCTCGTCCGTCGCCTCGGGTGTCTCCTCCGACACCTCGAGTTCGCCAACGTCGGCCTTGATGCGTGCGGCGAGGGCCTTCCCGATGTCCTCGACCTCCGCCAGTTCCGACTCGCTCGCGGCTTGGAGGTCCTCGACCGTCTCGTACCCCGCCTCGCGGAGCGCTGCGGCCTTGCTTTCGCCGACCCCGCTTATATCCTCGAGCGTCTCCGGTTCGTCGGCTGCCATCTAGGCACCTCCCTTGCCGGGTTTCTCGACGATGTACACGCCGTCCTGGAACACCCGTGTATCCTTCTCGGGCACGCGGGTGAGCTGTTCGATCTCGCCGGCGGTCTGGCCGACCGCCTCCTTGTCCGGTCCCCTGAGGACGATCTCGTCGCCGTCCACGGTCACCTCGGTGTCGCCCCGGATCGGGGCGCGCCGCGGTGCGGTCTCGCCGAGGAAATTCTGGATGACGACCTCCTCGCCCTCCACGGATACCTGCATGGGGAAGTGGGAGTAATGGACCTGCATCCGGTACTCCCACCCCTCGGTGACCCCGTGGACCATGTTCCGCACGTGGCTCTCGAAGGTGCCCATGGTGGCTTTGACGTCTGCGTCATCTGCGTCCGACTCGATGACGACGGCATCGTCCTCCACGGTCACGGTGACCTCGGGGAACCAGAGGCGACGGGTGACGCTCCCCTCGGGGCCCTCGACCGTCAGGTCGAAGCGGTCCGTCGAGGCGCTCACCTCCTCCGGCAGTTCGATGGCTGTTCGTGGCATTGTCAATACACGTATGCGATTATCTGGCCCCCGATTCCCTCCTCGCGGGCCTCGTAGTGGCTCATGATCCCGCTGGAGGTCGTCACGACGAGGGTCCCGTAGTCCCGGGCGGGGAGAAAGCGCTTCTCCCACTGCTCGAACTCGTCGACCCCCGCGGAGTATCGGGGTTTGATGGGGCCACACTCGTTGATGGCTCCCTTCAGTTCGACCTCGAACGTGCCGGCCTTGCCGTCTTCTCTGTACTCGAAACCGTCGATGTACCCGCGGTCGTAGAAGACCTCGAGCACCGCGCCGATCTCGTTCGAGGCGGGCGATACCGTATGAGTCAATTGGCCGACACTCTCGGCATTGTCGATGCCGGAGAGCGCGCTTGCCAGTGGATCGTCTGCCGTCATGGTTAACTGTACTTCTTGAATCCCATGTCGCGGGCGATCTCGCGGAAGCACTGGCGACACAGCCAGATGTCGTACTTGCCGACGAGGCCCTGTTCGCGGCCACAGCGCCGGCAGGCGTGTGTCTGGCCGGTCTCCGTCCGCTCTCCGTCGCCCTCCGTCTCGGCTTCGCTCATGCGGTCACCTCCACGTCGAAGTGCTCCTCGAGGAAGGCGATGGCGTCCCCGGGTTGGAGTCGGTGATTCGCGGGGATCTGCCGGGAGACCTTATCCCGCTTCGTCACCCGGTATCCCGGTCGGACGAGGTTCACGGTCACGTCCAGTCCGTAGATCCCCACGGTTGGGTCGTACTCCTGGCTCGGGAAGTCCGTGTGCTCGTCGATCCCGAAGCTGACGTTCCCGGTCTCGTCGAAGGACCCGCGGGAGAGGTCCGCGATGGCGAACGCGCGCTCGAGGAAGTCCTCGGCGCGCTCACCGCGCAGCGTGACCTTCGCTCCGATCGGATCGCCCTCTCGGATCCCGAACTCCGGCTCGGTCCGCGTGGCGGTCGTCCGGACCGGCTCCTGTCCGCTGATCTCCTCCAGGATCTCCTCCGCGTGACGGAGGTCCTCCCCGCCGCGGCCGACGCCCATGTGGACGACGACCTTCTCGATGCGGGGCTCGCGCATCTCGTGGAACGCGGTCTCGGCGTCAGCCATCACGCATCACCCTCCTCGTCCGTCTCCGCGGCATCGTCGTCATCGCCGTTATCGCCGGCTTCGGCCGCGTCACCCGCCTCGACGTCTTCTTCGGGAGTCTCGTCTTCGTCCGTTTCGCCAGCTTCCTCGTCGGCGGTCTCGTCATCGTCCGTCTCTATGGCATCCTCGTCGGCGGTCTCTGCCTCGTCCGCCTCGACATCGGCGTCCGTCTCCGTCTCCGCCGTTTCGGTGGATGGCTCGGATTCGGAGATCGACTCGTCTCCCGGGGCCTCGGCGGGTGCCTCCTCGTCCGGTTCGTCCTCGACGAAGTTCTCGTCGATGACGACGACGTACTCCTCGATGGTCTCGAAGGACCCCTCGCCGGTGTCCACCCGCACGGTGTTCTCGGCGCTGCCCGGGGTCACGTCGATCTCGGCGATCTCGCCGATCTCCCCGGCGTGTTGCCCGGCAACCGCGGTCACGAGCGCGCCCTCCTCGTAGGTGAAGTGGGCGACGATCTCGTTCGACTCGTTGTCGATGACCACCGAGTCGTTGCCACTGTAGACGTCCTCCTCGACGAGGATATTGCCGCCGTCGTGGAGGTTGAGCTGGGTCCGGCCGCCCCTGACCGGCGTCTTCCCGATCACCTTGCCGAGCTTTGACCCGGCCGCCTCCTCGTCGATCGGGGTGAGGCCGAGTCGGCCCCCCTCGTCTGGGAAGACGCGGTAGTACTCCTCGCGGTCCGGGAAGGCCAGGATGTCGAACATCCCGATCGGGCGGTTGATGTCGTCGACCGCCCGGCCGTTCACCAGCACGCCGCCGGTGTTCACGGCGTAGGAGGCCTCCTTGGCGGTGTCCACGTACCCGAGGACGTCCCGCAGGACCACGACGAGCGGAACCCCACTTTCGCCGTGGGGTCCCGCGCCGGCCGTGGCGGTGAAGGTGTCGGTCTTCCGCTCGACCGGCCAGGACTTCGGGACCGAGAGTCGCTTCTGGTGGTTGCTCATTCGGACTCACCCTCCAGTCGTTCGCGGCGCACCGGGTCGTCCAGGTCCAGGTCCGTGACCCGGAGGTTCGAGGCGTCGAGCGGGCGGGGAACCTCCTCCCCGTCGGCCTTCTCGACGGTGACGTCCTCGACGTGGACGGCAGCGGCCTTGAGATCGACGCCCATCACCTCGCCCTCCTCGCCGGCGAAGTCCCCGCGGAGGATCTCCACGGTGTCGCCGGCGTTGACGCGGACGCTCCGGGTGTCATAGCGCTCCTGGAGCTCGCTCGAGAGGTGGGCCCGGACCTGCTTGTGCCGCTCGTGGAGCGGCGCTCGCTGGGTCGCGGTGCGCTGTTTGCGTGGTTGCTCGCTCATGGCTATACGATCATTGTGGCCGTCGATGCGATGCTTCCGTACCGCTCTGCGACCTCGCGGGCGATCGGGCCCTTGATCTCGGTGCCCCGGGGCTCGCCCATCTCGTCGATGATCACGGCGGCGTTGTCCTCGAACTTCACCCGCGTCCCGTCGGGGCGGCGGATGGGCTTTCGCTGCCGGACGATGACCGCCTCGATGACCTGGCGGCGCATCTCCGGGGTGCCCTTGGTGACCGAGACGGTCACCGTATCGCCCAGGCCGGCCTTCGGGTGGCGGTTGAGCGTGCCCTGATAGCCGGACACGCTCACGATCTTGAGCTCGCGTGCGCCCGTGTTGTCGGCGCATTCGATGAGCGAGCCCTTCTCGAGGCCCTGCGTGACGTCGGCCTTGATGGCCTCCATCAGGCGTCACCTCCTGCGGGGGTGGCGGTGGCCTCGGTGGCCACCTGCTCCACCACGACGTGGTGTTTGGTCTTCGAGAGCGGTCGTGTCTCTGCGATGCGGACCGTGTCGCCTTCCGTCAGGTCGAAGCAGGGCGGCGCGTGCGCCGGAACCCGCGACCGGCGTTTCATGTACCGGTCGTACTTCGGCACGAAGACGTCGTACTCTCGCTCGACGACGACGGTCTTTTCCATGGCCGTTGAGGCAACCTCTCCCTCGATGACCTGCCCGCGGACGGGGAGCTCCCCGTGGAACGGACAGTTGTCATCCGAGCAGGTGCCCTCCGGCTCGGGTACGTTCAATCCTATCGCCATTGTGTACCAGCTCCGTGTTCGGTTCGTAAGGCGGGTCGTGAGAGCAGGATGGCTCCATCCACCGTAACGGCGGCCGCCGCCTCGCCGGTCGGGCCAGCCGACCCGGACGGGTGAGCGACGGTCCCGGCACCCTCGCGGGCTGCCGCGGCTTCATCTGTGAGCTCGAATCTGAACGTGGTTCCCGCCTTGGGAACCTGCTTGACGCCCGAGGCTCCCGTCTCGATGAGCAGGGTCTGCATCGTCTCGCGGACCACCCGGCCCTCGATACCCGTCCGGCTCGGATCCGTCGACGCCTGGACCCGGACCGGGAGGCCAACCAGCTCGTGACGGGGGAGCGTCTCGGGCGTCAGTGCCATCACGAATCGACCTCCTCGGCCGCCTCCGGCTCGCTCGTCTCCGCCTCGAGATCGCCCTCCTCGCGCTGGATCGTCTTTATCCGCGCGATGGCGCGGCGAAGTTCCGGGATGCGACCCGGATCCTCCGGGGCGCCACCGGCTGCCTTCACGGCCTTTGCATTGAGCAGCTCCGTCTCCAGCTCCTCCAGCTCGTTCGCCCGCTCGGCGGGCGTCATGTCGCGGACCTCCTCGGGGTGGAGGATCGTCATTCCTCATCACCCTCCTCGTCCATCTCGGCTTCCTCGTCCTTCGCTGTCGCCTCGTCATCATCACCGTCGGTCGCCTCGTCATCATCCACCTCGGCCGCCTCGTCTTCATTCACCTCGGCCTCCTCGTCCATCTCGTCCATGAGCTCCTCGGCGGCCGCCTCGGCATCCTCGTCCACGTCCTCGAAGTCGGCCTCTTCGACGGTTTCCTCGAGCTCGTCGAGCTCCGACTCGACATCCTCCGCGTCGGGAACCTCCTCGTCCGGGAGCTCCTCCTCGATGACCTCCTCGTCGAGGACTTCTTCGTCGACGGTCTCCGCCGAGTCGCCCGGCGTCTCGACCGCCTCGAACTCCGCTGCGGCCTCGGCCTGGGATTCCTCGTCCGGTTCGCCCTCGAGGAGTTCCTCGACAGACTCGCCTTCGTCCTCGACGACGAGGTCCTCGATGTCGGCGTCCTCCTCGATGCGGAAGTCGTCGGGGAGCTCTGCGTCCGGCGGGATGATCTTGACGTTCACCCCGATGGTGCCGAGCTTCATGACCGCGACCGCTTTGCCCTTGTCGACGATCTCCTCGGCGGGCTCGCCGTTGTGCTTGATGTAGCCCCGGTTGAACTTCTCGACCCGGGAGCGGGCACCTGTGACCTTCCCCGCTAGGACGATCTCGGCGCCGAGGGCGCCGGCCTCCATGATCCGGTCGATGGTCGTGTGTCCGGCCTTGCGGAAGTACCAGCCACGCTCGAGGGCGTTCGCGAGGCGGTCGGCGACGATCTGCGCGTTGAGGTCCGGCTCCTCGACCTCCTGGACGTCGATCTGGGGGTCCTCGAGGTCGAATCGCTCCTCGAGCTCGCTTGTGATCTTCCGGATGTTCTTCCCGCCCTTGCCGATGACCATCCCTGGCTTCTCGGCCTTCAGGACGATCTGGGTGCCCATCGGCGTGTGGGCGACCTCCATGCCGCCGTAGCCCGCGCGGGCCAGCTCCTCGGCGAAGAACTCGTCGATCTGGGAGCGCTGGAGCCCCTCCTCGATGAACTCGAGTTCGTCCGCCATCAGTCGCTCACCTCCTCGGGCGACTCGACGATCAACTCGACGTCGACCTCGGGGGTGTTCCAGGCCGACGCCCGCCCGAAGGCGCGGGGCTTTCGCCCCTCCCGCTCGCCCACCTTGTGGGCGGCGACGTGGACGATCTCCATCCCGTCGGGGTCGAAGCCCTGGTCTTCGGCGTTCCCGGCGACGTTCTCGAGCAGGGTGAGGAACTCGCCGCTCACCTTCTCCGGGAAGCGGCCGGCGTCCCACCCATCGATGTCCTTCCGGTGGCCGGTGCCGCTGTTGTGTTCGGTGACGGGAACGGACTGGCGTCCCTCCCGCACCGCCTCGAGGTACGTCCGGGCGTCCTCGACGGTCCGACCCTTGATCGCCCGGGCGACCGCCTTGCTGTGCTTCAGACTCATCGGCCGCTCGCGGAGCATCCCCTTGGCGGTGGTCTCCGGGTCGGCGTCGACGCTGTAACTGATTCCCATGGTTATTTCAGCGGCACGAACTTCGAGGAGCGGGTCGCACCGATGCCCGCCTGCCCGTGCTCGACCTGCTGGCGCGTGAGCTGGAACTCGCCGAGGTAGTGTCCGATCATCTCGGGCTCGACCTCGACCCGCTCGAACTCCTGGCCGTTGTGGACGGCGAAGGTGAGTCCCACGAACTCCGGGAGCACCGGCATGTCCCGGAGATGCGTCCGGATGGGGTCGTTCGCCGTCTCCTCGGGCTCGGCCTCGCGCGCCTCCTCGAGCAGCTTCTCGTGCTCGGGCGAGAGACCACGGGTGATGGTTCGCCGCTGCCGTGCGGGGAGCAGTTCCGCGACCTCCTCGAGGCGCATGTCCTGCAGCTCGTCCAGGTCGTGACCGCGGTAGGTGAACTCGCCCTCGCGGCCTGTTCGTAGCTCGCTCATGTCAGTTGCCTCCTCGACCGGTTCGCCGGGAGCTGATGTCGCCCACCTTTCGGCCCGGCGGCGCGTTTCGGGAGACGCTCTTCGGGCGGCCCGGGTGCTGGCGGCCGCCGCCACCGAAGGGGTGGTCGACGGCGTTCATCGCGACGCCCCGGACCTTCGGCCACTTCGTGCCCCGGGAGCGCAGCTTGTGGTACTTCTTCCCCGCCTTGACGAAGGGCTTCTCCGTCCGACCGCCCCCGGCGACCACGCCGATGGTGGCGCGACACTCCGGGGAGAGACGCTTCACCTCGCCGCTCGGAAGCTGGACGACCGCTGCGTCGCGCTCGTGAGTGATGAGGTCGGCGTTCACCCCGGTCGCCCGGGCGTACTTTCCGCCGTCGCCAGGCTGGGCCTCCACGTTGATGATTGGGACGCCCTCCGGGATCTCGGCGAGCGGGAGCGTGTTGCCCGGCTCGATCGCGGCGGAGATCCCGACCTCGATGCGGTCGCCCACCCCGACCCCCTCCGGGGCCAGGATGAGGCGCTCGTCGCCGTCCTCGAACTGGACGCGGGCGACGGGGGCACTCCGGGCGGGATCGTGCTCCACGTCGATCACCTCGCCGGCGACGAGGTCACCGGTCTCCGACTTGTGGGTGAGCTCCGCTTTGTATCGGTGGGAGGGCGCCCGATAGGTCGGGGACCCTCGACCGCTTCGTTGGCTGCGGATGCGTCGTCCCATCTCAGAACACCCCGATCCTGGAGGCGACGTCCTGTGCGTCGTCCGCCTCCGAGAGCGTGACGATCGCCTTCTTCGTGCCGTCCATCGTGACCATGGTGTTCACGTCGATGACCTCGACGTCGTATCGCCGGGAGACCTCCTCGCGGATCTCCGGTTTCGTCGCATCCATGTCCACGATGAACTGGAGTTTGTTCTCGAAGTCCATCGCGTTCATGGCCTTCTCCGTCACCAGGGGGTAGTCGATGACCTCCGTCATCGGTCGCTCACCTCCTCGAGGGCCGCCTCGGTGAAGACCGTCAGCCGACCCGGAACGCCGCCCGGGGCGAGGTCCTCCGCGTTGACCTCGGTCCCGGTCGCCACGGTTGCCCCGGGGAGGTTCCGGGCGGCCTTCGACGGGCCGGTCTCGCTCGAGGTGACGAAGAGGACGGACGTCGGCCGTCGGTACTTCCGGCCACGGAGCGTGCCCTGGCCGGCGCGGATCGAGGTCCCCTCCTCGGCCCGCTCGACGTCGCGGTGGATGCCGACGCCCTCGAGGAACGAGACGACCTCCTTCGTCTTCACGAGGTCCTCGAAGTCGTCGTCGACGACGACGGGGAGCGCGAGATCCTCCGGGAACTGATGGCCGCGCTCCGCGACCAGCTCCGGGTCGGCGGTCGCGGCGATCGCACTCCGGACGGCCGTGCGGCGCTCCTTGTCGTTGATGGTCAGCGTCCGATCCGTCTCCGCCTTCGGCGGATGTGCCTTCCGGCCGCCGACGGTCTGTGGGACCCGGACCCCGCGCCCCTCGGCCCGCGGCACGTGGGCCATCCCACGGCCGCTGCCGAAGGATTCGCCGGAGGTCCGGAGTCCGGCGTACTCGTCGGCGCCGTAATCCTGCGCTCGGTTGGCCTGGGCGGCGAGGACGGCCCGCCGGATCAGGTCCGGTCGGGTCGCGGTCTCGAAGACCGCCGGGAGCTCCATGCTCCCGGTTTCCTCGCCCGCCAGGTCGCGTATTGCTGTCTGCATGGCTTATCCCTGATTCGAGGCGGTGCTCACGTACCGCACCTCCGGGTCGAGGCGCGGCGATTCGCTCGGCCGGACCGCCGGCCGGACGCGCACCAGTCGCTTCTCCGGGCCGGGGACCGAGCCCTCGAGGAGCGCGTAGGGCCCCTCGACCTCGCCGTAGTTGGGGAATCCCCCATCGACGGTGACGTCGTCGCCGTCGCCGAAGTCGACGAGGCGCTTGTTCAGCTCGGTCCGCTGGTGGTAGCCGGTCTGTCCCTGCTGTGGAACCGTCGAGCGGACTCGACTGGGGTTCCACGGGCCGAGGTTCCCGATGCGACGCCGCCATCCCTGGCGGCCGTGCTTGCCCTTGCGCTTCTGGACGCCCCAGCGCTTGACGGGACCCTGCGTCCCTTTGCCCGTGGTGACGCCCGCGACGTCGAGGAACTCGCCGGCACGGAACACGTCGCCGAACGAGAACTCCCCGCCATCGTCGATGCGGTCGAGTGCGAACTCGACCCGCTCCTCGATGGAGCCCCCGCCGACGCGGTTCTCCATGACGTCTGGCTTCTTGCGCGGGACGCTCGGAACCTCCCGCGGCACCGTGTGGGAGATGAGCCGGACGTCCGCGATATCGCCCGCCTGGAGGGCGTCGGTCACCGCCTCGCGGGCCGTCCCGTCGGTCTCCTCAGGGACGGCGAGTGCGCGGTCGAGGTCCGGATGGACGTCCTCGGCCCACACCTCGGTCAGCGGTCGCTTGCCGTACGGGGTATCCTCGTACACGCGCACGGCCGCTGCCCGCATGGGCGGGGTCTCGAGGACCGTCACCGGGACGGTGGTCTCCATGCCCTCCGTCGGCGAGTTGGCCTTGTCGTCGATCATGACGACGTGGGTCATGCCGGCCTTGTAGCCGGCGAAGCCCTGGAGGCCCACCTGCCCGTCGTCGTCTGGCCACGTGTTGAAGCGTGGCACGGCGCTGTCCGCGCGCTTGCGGGGGCTGAACCCCATCGAGCCTTTTCGTGGTCGGTCTGGTTCTGGCATCGTATCACTCCGTGAGCGTGAGGCAGGCGAGGGAGGCGAACATCGCTTCCTCGGTTCGCACGACCTCGCTGCCCTGGTCCGGGATGGTATTCAGCCAGGCGTCGAATCCAGCCGGTGCGCCGGCCGTCGGGTCACCCTCGCCGACCGCCGCGGGGCCGTCGTCGCGGTCCCCCACCGGTCCGGCGCCCACGTCCGTGGGCTCCAGACCCAGTATCTGGGGGAGGCCGCGACCCGGGGCCCCGAAGGCGACGGTCAGCCCGTCGTCCGCGACCTGTTCGGCGACCGCCTCCAGCCCGGCGACCGTGATCGGTGTGCCGTGCCGGGAGGTGGCGACGCGGAACCCGGCGTCGGGACGGTCGAGGGCGTCCCGGAGGTCCACGGTCTCGACCCGGAACCCCGGCGGGGGGTCCCGGACGAGCTTCGCGCGGACCGGACGTCGCGAAGAGACCCTGATGGTCACGCGCTCCCCCTCCGCGACCGTCATGTCGGACGGTACGTGGAGGGAGATCGGGTGTTGCAGTCCGCAATTGACCCGGACGCGCCCGTCAGATC
>JBDGRH010000286.1:0-14334 GCA_042218225.1 Halodesulfurarchaeum sp.
CTACGCCGCACACGTGTCCTCTATCTTCGTCTTCGAGCAGTTGATTCACCTGTGACAGCGACCCGGTATTCATCTCTTCGGGCAGCGTTCCTTGCCCATCCGCGGCAACCAGGTTCTCAATTCCCTTCCCAGACCTGCCGCAATACCCATCCCTAACTATCACGAAACCCGCGCCCCATCCATGGAAACCAATACGGCCCAGCTGGCCGAGTATCTCACCGAGGAGGTCGGCGACGCGCTCCGGGCGGTCGGCTATCATACGGCGGAGACACACGATCTGGTGTACATCCGAGACGACGTGGCGGCGGCGTACCCGCCCGAACGCATCGAGGACTTCCTGGATGTCTCCCGCTCGATCAACGAGGACCTCTCCCGCCTGGATGAGATGGGACGTCCCAAGGCCAGCCTCCACACCATGGGCGAGGGGTACATCCTCCAGTTCCACCGCGACGAGGGTCGGATAATCTACGTGGCAATGGACCACGACGTCGGGCGGAACTTCAACGCCTTCGTCGAATCGTGTCTCGAGGTACTCGACTGAGCGCTCGGAACGGCGCTCAGCCCCCTCCCCTCACTCTCTCCCCGGCTCCGAGACCGGTGCCCAGATTCAACTCACGAGGGAAGCCGTCCCGCTGGCCACGATCCGAGCGATATCGACCACCTCGTCCGTATACACGAACTCCCCTGCTGCGTGGACGTTG
Source organism: Halodesulfurarchaeum sp. (assembly GCA_042218225.1). Classification (GTDB taxonomy): domain Archaea; phylum Halobacteriota; class Halobacteria; order Halobacteriales; family Halobacteriaceae; genus Halodesulfurarchaeum. Next base: position 702 of record JBDGRH010000286.1, read on the forward strand.
CCACCGCCAGGTCCAAGGATGACCACCGGGAGGTCGGCGCGATGTCCCAGGTAATTGAAGTCCCCAACGCTCGCGAAGTAACTGATCGCCGGATCAGCTCCCACCACGTCGGCAGCAGCGGTTCGGAGGGATCCGACGAGTGGCGAATCGGGGTCGGTCAGATAGGGGCCGTAACGCATCTCCGGCTCCGGAACCGGGCGGAAACCGACGTCGACGGACGAATCGAGGTCGAGGGAGTCCACGATCGCCCGCGCGTCCGACCGCACCGACTCCGCGTCCTCTCCCATCACGACGTGCCGGTCGACCAGCAATCGACACTCCACGGGGACGGAAAGCGTCTCGCTGCCACCCTCGATCCTGAGGGGACAGACCGATCCCGAACCCAGCCGGGGATGGTTGCCCACCGCCATATTGGAAAGGGCCTCGACCAACCGACTCCCGTCCACCACGGCATTGGTCCCGGCGTCCGGTTGTGACCCGTGAGCGGCCCGGCCCCGGACCTCGATGTCGTAGAGGAACCGACCACGGGCTCCGAGGATGAGCACCGGGTTATCGACCGCGTCGGTCGCGAGAACGGGTCCGGGCTCGGCGACGATGGCCATGTCACACTCGTCGAGCAGCCCGTCTCGGATCAGGGCATCGGTGCCGAGGCCATACGGACCCTCTTCGTCCACGACGGCGGTGAGGACCACCCCACCCCGCATCGCCTCCTCCATCTCCGCGAGTGCCTTGAAGGCCACGAGGAGGGAAGCCAATCCACCCTTCATGTCACACGCACCTTGTCCGAAGAGCTTCCCGTCCGATATCCTCGCGGAGAAGGGGTCTCCGTCCCAATCGTCCACGATCTTCACCGTGTCCATGTGCCCGTTGAGCAGGACGGTGGGGGCGTCGGGGTCCGTTCCGGGAAGCGTCGCGATCACGTTCTCCCCCTCGAACCCCGTCATCTCGGGTTCCGAGACGGGATGCAAGGACGGATCGAGCCCGTGGTCGTCCAGCCAATCGAAGACGAACCGGGTGATCTCCCCCTCCTCGAAGTAGGGGCTTGGGATCCGGACGAGGTCCTGCAGGAGGTCGATGACCTCGCGCTCGTCGATCAGGTCCGCCACTGAGGCGGGGTTCCGGCCACCCGTCACGCTGCCCACCTCTGGCGGTCCAGTCCGAGTCCCATCCCTGTACACGGCACTACTGGATGACGATGCGCGGTCCGGTTGGGAAACGTGGAAGCCCCAGTGTCGGTCATCTGTATTCGAGGTACGGGGCAGGAGGATAAATGACCTGAGGGTGGCCGTGTCGGGGCAGACAGGCGTCTCCAACGATCTCCCCCGAACTGGATAACCGGTGTTGGCGCCGTACTGCCAGCGGACTCCGCTTTCTCACCGTTGCCAGAGTTCCGCATCACCAGGTACCCGAGCATCGCAAGCTGACCAAGCCCCACCGGTACCCGAGTCCGTCTACCTCCCCGATGTCACCACCAGGCCACGTCCTTTGTCAGAACTTCGTCCCCAGCACCCCAGTGATCGCCCCAACCACTCCGGTCGGCAAGCCGGCAAGGAGCGCAGGCTGGAGAGCCTGTCCGAGGTCGATAGAGGTCGACGAGTCGGTCCCCCCGCCGGCACTGGGGTCGAGGCTCATGAACATGATCACGACGGCAAGAACGACCATCGGGTAGAACCCGACGAGCGAACCGACGCCACCGATGAGGGCCCCGTCCTTCCAGTCGTTCACGATGAGCCCGGAGACGAGACCGGCCAGCCCGCCGGCCATCGGTCCCAGGAAGAAGGTGAAGATCGCAAGCTGGAACATCAGCATGATGGCGAACAGCTGCAGGAAGCTCTGCTGGAGGGCTGCAGCGGTACTGTCTCCGCCGCCGGCGCTCCCCATCGACCCCATCATCGAATCGGCGGTGAGATAGCCGGTCAGTCCCATCCCGATCCCGATCGCGGAGAGGGTGCCGACGACGAGCAGGATGGCGATCAGGCGCGGTTTCCACCGTGACATACCCCCGACATCGGGAAGGAATTACAAGAATATTGATTATCATTATCATTCGGGAAAATGATCCGCCGGTTTTCTAGGTCGGCGAGGGCCATCCCTGACAGTTGGTTGTGGTCACACCGCCAACATTTTGCGGGTTCCCCCGCTTGCCCCGCCCATGGTGAGTCAACCACTCCAGCTGGTCGGTGGAGTCCTCGAACCAGTGGGTGCCGAGATATTGGGTACCCTCGCCAGGGCTGTGCCGAGCATCATCCTCGGCCTCGTGTTCATCGTGTTCGCCATCGTCGCCATCCGGATCGGAACCCGTCTGCTCCAGGCCTCCTTGAACAGGATCTATCCCGCCGACCAGCACCTGATCGCTGATTTTCTCACACTCATCGTCACCGTGTTCCTCTGGTTCGCTGTAGTACTGATCTTCCTGAAGATTGTCGGCATGGGGGACATCGCTGCGAGTCTCGGGACCGCCGCTGGATTCGTCGCGCTGGGCGTCTCGTATGCCCTCTCGAATATGATCGCTGACTCCGTCGCCGGCGTGTATCTCCTCAAGGATCCGGACTTCAACCCCGGGGACAGGGTCGTCGCGGACTCCGTGACCGGGACGGTCGCCGACATCGGGCTCCGCAAGAGTCGGCTCCGGACCGATGGTGGTGATACCGTCGTCATTGCGAACAAGGACGTCGAGAAGCGGTGGACCCGCGTCGGGGAGGGGGCAGAGGAATAGCGTGACGCATTCAGCAATGGCGAAACCGATCCGTTTCCGAGGTTACGTTCCCGGTACCCTCCCATCGAATCGAAAATCCGTCGAGCAGTCTTGGAAGAGGCGCGGCCATTCGCCTACCCCATTCGACGTCCAGCCCCTCGGTGTATCCGTTCCGACCGAAGGCATGATAGCGCATCGGCGTGTTGGTCACGACGATGTCCCGCTGGCTCGCAAGTGGGCTCCGTCGAGACATCTGTGTGCTCCTGGCCGGGTTGGGGACGCCCACTGGGCAAGCTCTCAAGCGGGCCCTCGAGGACCACTACGGGGAACATGTCTCACCGAGCGAGTTCTACGGGGCTCTCGATACCCTGGAGGACCGGGGATTCGTCGATTCGCACCCGGATGGGGTGCACGACCGCTACGGGCTCACCGACGCCGGGCGCCGATCTCTCGAGCGACAGTTCGACTGGATGAAGGGGCTGGTGGAAGAAGATGCGGAGTCTCCCGATGCTGACGATGGAGCGGACGGTGAGAGCGCATCGGCCGGTGACGGGTCGTCTTCCGCTTGAGCCACCCACGTCGGTGCAGGTCGGGAACCCGTCTCAGAGCCGTGCGACCTGCTGGGGGAGAACGTGGATGGGACAGGGGCCGTTCGTCCTCCAAGAGCGGCCGACTCAGGCTGTACTCGAGAGGGCCAGCCGGACCCTGGAGCGGGCCTCGCCGATGATTCGGTCGAGTCTGGCCACGCTCCCGAGGACGGGATATGAACCGCCACCGATGTCCCTGTAGAGATACTCCTGGAGGGTGATCTCGTCGTCAACGGCCGGCAGCGAGCGCACGGTTTCGTGGATCTGGTCCTGGCGGTGGGCACCTATCTCGGCCACCTCCTCACGGAGCGTCCCCAGGCGCTCGTGGCGACTGGCCAGCGTCGAGAACGATTGGGCGTCGAGTGGCTGATCGCACATCCCCTGAAGCTCCCCTACGATGTCGCTCAGACTGGACTCGTCCCGCGCTAGTTGCTCGCGCTCCCGCTCCAGGATGACCAGGAGGTTCTCTCGCTTGGCGGCCGCGTCCCTTGCTGCCTGTTTGAGAGAGTGCTTCGCCGTCGGGGAAAGGGCCCCCTCCCCATTCAGACTGGCGACGAGATCCGGGTCGAACTCCATGGACATCTGCGCGATGACGTCGTCACCATAGGTGTCGGTGTAATGTTGAAGGTCCATCACGGTCTCCTCGAAGGCCGCGGCGACATCCCGGACCGGGGGTCCCGGATTGTCGAAGGTGTGGATCGTCTGGGGCGTCGCCATCGCGGTGGTCCCTCCCGAGGCAGGCATGCCCTCGACACGGTCCGCGAATGCCAGGAAGGCTTCACGCTCCGCAGCGACCTCCTCGATCTCGTCCTCGACCCGATCGCGAGCGGCGTATAGATACGAGAGTACCCCCAGGATTCCGACAGCCACCACCGCCACTCCGACGACCACGAGGACGGTCTCGAGACCAAGCGGCCCCGCGACCCCGCTTGTCGCGTCCTTGACGGAGGAAAGCGTTTGCCCGTCGATCGCGAACGGGACCTCCCCTGGGGTTGCCATTAATTGCCACATTGTGTTGGAGAACGATAATCCTTCTGTCCTCGGGACGCCGCACGTCAGACATGTGATGGAAAGCGTGTCGGTTGCCCGGGTGGGGCGTTCCAGAAGTTGACTGTGAGACCATCTGTGGCCCGAGCAGGAGACCTTCTGTGGCCCGAGCAGGAGACCTTCTGTGGCCCGACATGGGGGTCATCAGTTCGCGGCACGCAAAGCGGGTTTACGGCGGTTGATAGCGCCCCGGTCCCGCTACCTGGAGCGCTGATGTCCCCCGTTCGACGAGGATGATTCAAAATTCCCCGCTCAATCTCGACCAGGTTGACCCAGGGGGACAAATCCACCCGCAATCACGTGGACACCTGGCAGGTGACGACGGGGAATCGGTCTGAACGGGGGTTATCAGGCATGAGAATCGAACCGAACGTTTTACTCCGTGCTCGACTGACCACCGATTGACGAATGAGGACGCGCCTGTGGCCCGTCCTCAGGACTCCCGAGAAGCACAAGGTCACGCTCATGCAAGACGCCGACGCCGCACATGCCACGGTCCTGATCGTCGACGACGAGCCCGGGATCAGGGATCTCGCCGCCGCGTGGCTCGGGGGGACTTATGAGGTCCGGACGGCCGCCGACGGAACCGACGCGCTTGAAGTGGTAGACGGGGATGTCGATCTGGCCTTCCTGGACCGGCGGATGCCGGGGAAGACGGGCGACGAGGTCCTCGAGACGCTCCGTGACCGCGGATACACGTTCCCGGTGGCGATGCTGACTGCCGTCTCGCCGACTCTCGACATCTTGGAGATGTCCTTCGACGACTACGTGGTGAAACCGGTCTCCAGGGAGGAACTCCTCGACGTCGCGGAACGGCTCGAGCGGCGGGCGACGTACGATGAGCGTTCGCGGGAGTTCTTCAGACTGGCCACGAAGCGTGCGAAACTCGAGGCGGAGGAGAGCGTCGACCACCGCGAGAGCGAGGAGTACCACGCACTCGTCTCGGAGATGGAGGAGTTGCAGGCGGAGCTAAACGAGGTGCTCGACGAGTTGTCGTCGGATGACCTCGAATCCGTCTTCCGGCAGATCTGAGCGGATGCGATTGATAACTGGCTTGAGCAGTCCGGAACAGTCTGTGTGGTCCACCGCGTTTCCGTTGCCGGAGGATGGAAGTGACGACGCGACCCACCGATGGTGGACAATCCTGCAGTGTTGTAGGTCCACCGAGGAGAGGAGAGAATGAGGCCTCGACCGAGTATTCTAGAATATTCCTTTTTGGCACTACCGTCGAGCCGCTGAGCGATATCGCAGAACGTCAATTGAGAGCAGGCGGTCGAAAGCGTCCGATCGCTCGACACGGGGGCGACCACCAGCCCGCCGAGAGTGTTCACCACGTAGCGGTTCAACTTTCTGCGTCCCTTGGAGGCGACCGAGTGCCCTCCAGAACCTCGTTCCTCAGCGTGCGGTGGTATTTCCGCCATTCACGCTCCATATCATGAGATCTCGGACGCCTTCCGGACACCGTCCCCCACACCTTCAGACCACCTTCCCGGACCCGACGGCTTATCCGCATCACACGTGAACCGCCGGTATGCGCGTCGTGGTCCTCGGGGGTGGATACGCCGGCGTGGTGGTGGCAACGCGGCTCGAGGACTTACTCCCGTCGGACGTGGACCTCGTCCTCGTCGACGAGACCGGAACCCATCTCGTTCGACACGAACTCCACCGGCTGATCCGTCGCCCCGGACTCGCCGAGGCCATTCAGATCCCGCTGGAGCAGATCCTCTCCCGCACGGGCGTGGTGACGGATCGTGTCGTCGGTCTCGACGTCGATGAACGCGTCGTCCAACTGGATGCTGGCCCCGCACTCGACTACGAGACCGCCGCCCTGTGTCTCGGGACTGTGACCGATTTCCACGCGATATCGGGCGTCGAGGAGTACGGGATCCCCCTGGAGAGACCCGCTCACGCCCGAGCGATCCGTGAACGGGTCGGGGCGATCCGTGACCGCGGGGAGGGTTCTGTCATCGTCGGGGGAGCAGGGCTGGCCGGGGTCCAGGCCGCTGGAGAGGTGGCAGAGGTGGTTCGGGAGGCCGGGGTAGACGGTGTGTCGATCACCCTTCTCGAGGAGGCCCCCCACGTCGCCCCACGCTTCGGTGCGGATTTCCGAGCCGCGATCGGAGACGCACTCGAGTCCCGTGGCGTGACCGTCCGGACCGGCGCAGCCGTGACGGGTGCCACGGACGAACGGATTCGAACGGCTGATGGCACCGAGTACGAGTACGATTGCCTCGTGTGGACCGGCGGCATCCGCGGAACGGATGCGCTCTCGGGCGAGCGGCCCAGGGTCAGAGCGGACCTCAGACTCGCGGAGGGGACCTTCGCCCTCGGGGACGCGGCGACCGTTATCGATGCCATGGGATCGGCAGTCGTGCCGAGCGCCCAGACGGCCATCCGGCAGGGCCGGGTCGCAGCGGGGAACATCAGCGCGCGAATAGAAGGGGTTCGCAAGGCGGGCGGGTTCCGCCCCCGGTATGATAAATATCGATACGATCCGACGGCCTGGGTGGTGAGTGTGGGCGATGCCGCAGTCGCGAAGGTGGGCCCGCAGGTCCTCACGGGGAGCCCAGCGAAGGCCCTCAAGTCGACGGTGGGAGTCGGCTACCTCTCGAGTGCGGGGGCGATCCGCGAGGCGGTCGGGCTGGTCCGGAGGGAGTTCGGGTTGGCGATACCCGACGTCCTCGACCGCGCGATGGGAACGGACGAGATGACGGAGCGAATCGGCCGCGACGGCGGGGAGTAGCGGAGGCCCGAAACGGATGGGAGGGCGGGAAACTTCCCAGGGACGGATTGACCGGGACCGCCCCGATTAGCGGAGTGGCGGATCGACCTCGAGCCTCGACAATCCCAGCTCTCGTGCGTGAGAGACGACCTCCTGGTACTCCTCGCGGGTGATCCGCCGGTTCAGCTCCTCGTACCGGCCGTGTTGGCCCACCTTGTTCGCGGGCCGATACTGGGCCATGATGTTGAGGTAGGTCTCCGTGGAGAGGTCCGCGACGAACTCCACGACGCGCTTCGAGTTCTGGACGTGTTCCGGCATGACGAGGTGGCGGACGAGCAGGCCGCTCGTGGCGACCCCGTCGGCATCAAGCGTGAGATCTCCGACCTGCCGGTGCATCTCCTCGAGCGCGGGCCGGACCGCGTCCCAGTACGCGGGCGCCTTCGAGAACTTCCGTGCCGCCTGATTGTCACCCCACTTGATATCGGGCATGTAGACGTCCACGATGCCCTCGAGGCGCTCGATGACCGCCGCGCTCTCGTATCCCCCGCAGTTCCACACGATCGGAATCTCCAGCCCGCGGTCCCGGGCGTCGAGCACCGCCTCGGCCAGGGTGGGTGCGTGATGCGTCGGCGTCACGAAGTTCACGTTGTGACAGCCCTGCTCCTGGAGGCCCAGGGCGATATCGGCCAGCTCTTCGGCGGTGACCGCCCTTGCACCCCGCCCGTGTTGGCTGATATCGAAGTTCTGGCAGAAGACGCAGGCGAGATTGCAATGGGCGAGGAAGATGGTTCCGCTGCCGTGCGTTCCCCGCAGGGGTGGCTCTTCGCCGTGGTGCGGTCCGTACGAGGAGATCCGGACCGTCTCGTCGACCTGGCAGGCTCCGATCTCGCCGGCCGTGCGATCAACCCCACACTGGTGGGCACAGAGGTCACAATCGGTGTACCGATCGGATAGTGCCGCGACCCGCTCTCTGATCTCGGCGTCGTCGACCGCCTCGTCGCGGCTCGTGGAGGCCATCGGGGGGACATTTGTATTGGAGCAGCCTAAACATCCCGGCGGGCTCGATCTTTCGTCTCGAAGTCCGGCCGAGGGTCGCGGATCGATGGGCAATTGATTGAAACGAGATGGAACCACGCGTGGTGGTCCGCTACGCTCGGATGGACCTCGTTCCCGTCCCCGCATCACCGGAAACAACCTTTTCATCATTCGCGACGAATACGGTACCAAATGTCGTTCATCACCGGCGAGGACGAACGTGGTATTGAGGGGGTCGCCGCAGACCTCGCCAGGGATGCGGATGCCGACGCCGTCCAGTGTACGGCCTGTGCCCACGAGTGCACGCTCTCGCCGGGACAGTCCGGCATCTGTAACGTGCGGAAGAACGTGGACGGCGAACTCCGGCTTCTGACCTACGGCAAGGTGTATGATCGGCCCTTCGGGCCACCCGGGACGCCCGATCCGGTCGAGAAGAAGCCGCTCTATCACTTCAAGCCGGGAACCCGCATCCTGAGCTTCGGTGGGGCCTCCTGTAACTTCTCCTGCTCGTTCTGTCAGAACAACCATCTCTCCTTCGCGGAGCCGGCGGACCTCGAACTTCGGGATGTCAGCCCCGAGGAGGCAGTAACGAGTGCACACGAACAGGGCTGTGCCGGGCTCGCGTGGACGTACAACGAACCCACGATCTACGCCGAGTACGTCCGCGACGGGGCGAAAGCGGCCAAATCGGCGGGCCTGTACACGGCCATCGTCACGAACGGGTACTTCACCGAGGCGTTCGTCGACGAGGTCGGCCCGTACCTGGATGCGGCGAACATCGACATCAAAGGGTTCCGGGAACGCCCCCACGTGAAGTACATGGGGGGACGGCTGCAGCCCACCCTGGACGCGGCCGAGTACCTCTTCGAGACGGACACCCACGTCGAGCTCACCTACCTGGTCATCCCCGACCTCAACGACGACCCCGAGGAGTTCCGGGAGTTCGCGGAGTGGGCAGCCGGCATCGATCCGCGTATCCCGGTTCACTTCTCCCGGTTCCACCCGGATCACAACATGCGCGATCGACCGGCAACACCGGTCGAGACCCTCGAGAAGGCACACGAGACCGCCACGGACGCAGGTCTCGAGCACGTCTATATCGGGAACGTCCCGAACCAGGCGTACAACTCCACGACCTGTCCAGACTGCGGACAGACGTGGATACGGCGGACGGGCTTCGACTCGACCATCGTCGGGGACCTCGAGGAACCCTGCGATTGCGGTCGAGAGAAGAACGTGGTCTCCTGACCGGGAGCGACTGCCGGTAACGAATGCAGGTACCGACGGCCGGGAGCGACTGCAGGGAACGAGTGCAGGTGCCGACTGCCGGGAGCGACTGCAGGGAACGAGTGCAGTCACCGGCTCCTTCTCGCCATTCTAGAGACAGGCCACTGGGGGAACTCGTCGGGTTTGTGGGGAACATCCGGCTTTCCGTTGTGGGTTCGGACGAGTCCGGTCAATCGACCTTGGCGATGGCTTCGCGGCCGATGTGTTCGACCTCCGGCGGGAGGTCGGAATCCGCAGCGAGTGCCTCGTCGTCGAACCATTCCCAGTGGGTCCCCTCGCGCTCGTCATCGCCATCCGGGTCGATCTGTCGGGAGGGGACGGACCCGAAATACACGAAATCGATGTGCTGGTGACCCACTGTCCCGTCCTGGTACCGGTGGATATCTTCCAGGAGGAGGTATTCGGGCCGGGCGAGCTCGGTGACGGTCGGTGCCTCGACCGTCGTCTCGGGCGCGTGGAGGGTGACGTCCAGGCCCGTCTCCTCACGGACCTCCCGACGGGCACCGTCGCGTGGCAGCTCGTCACGGTCGAGGTGCCCGCCCGGGGGAAGCCACATGTCCAGGCGGTCATGGTGGTGGAGTGCAGTCTTCCCCTCGTGGACGATGTAGACGGTGGCCGTGAAGTGCCGCGTCGTTTCCATGCAGCCGTACATGGTGGGGGCCGATAACGGGTTTACGGAAGACAGCCGGTCGTATCAAAAGGCGATTCGCGTACTCCATTCGCCTGCCCTGCAACGGGGTAACCCCCACTCAGGCCTGGCTCATCGACCTGTCGGATTCGCCGTCCGAGCCCGCGACCTCGAGAAGCTCGTGGTATCGATTCCGGATGGTCACCTCGGAGATGTTCGCCACCTCGCTCACCTCGTGCTGGGTGACCCGCTCGTTCGCGAGGAGCGAGCCGGCATAGACCGCGGCCGCCGCGAGCCCGACCGGGCTCTTCCCGCTGTGAACGCCTGCCCGCTTCGCGTCCTCGAGCAGCTCTCGGGCTCGACGGGCGACCGCCTCGGAGAGGCCGAGGTCGGAGACGAACCGGGGGAGGTAGCTTTCGGGGTCGGCCGGCTCGATCTCCAGGTTGAGCTCGCGGACCACGTACCGGTAGGTGCGGGCGATCTCGGACCGGTCGACCCGGCTCACGTTCTCTACCTCGTCGAGGCTCCGCGGTGTTCCGGCCTGTCTCGCGGCGGCGTAGAGGGAGGCCGTCGCCACCCCCTCGATGGAGCGGCCCGGCAGGAGGTTCTCCTCTAAGGCTCGACGGTAGATCACCGAGGCGGTCTCCCGGACGGTCTGGGGGAGGCCGAGGGCGGAGGCCATGCGCTCGATCTCGCCAAGCGCCTGTTTGAGGTTCCGGTCCTTCGAGCTCTGGGTCCGGAACCGCTCGTTCCAGGTCCGGAGGCGCTGCATCTTCTGGCGCTGGCGGCTGGAGAGGGCGCGGCCGTAGGCGTCCTTGTCCTGCCAGCCGATGTTGGTGGAGAGCCCCTTGTCGTGCATCATCTTGGTCGTCGGGGCCCCGACCCGCGATTTCTCCTCGCGCTCGTCGGGCTCGAAGGCGCGCCATTCGGGGCCGTGATCGATCTCGTCCTCCTCGACCACCAGGCCGCAGTCGGCACAGACCGTCTCGCCGCGCTCATCGTCGACGACGAGGTCGCCGCCGCATTCGGGACACCGGAGGGTCTCCTCGGCCTGCTCGGCGGCGGACGCCTCCTCGTCTGCCTCTTCGACCTCCGCTGTGACGCGGGTGCGCTCACCACCGTCTGGGGTTTCAGTCATTGTGGGGCGGGCGGGCCGTCGGTCTTATGTTGGGTTTCCAAGGCCAAAAAGCGTGACGCCGCTGGAACGGCTCGCTGGGTCGAGAACGGGCGGAACGAGGGTATCCCGGCCCGCGGTCATCGAAACGCTTACCGACGGACCACCCATTCCAGCGCGCATGAGCGAGAGTCCCGTGGATGCGGCGGACGTCGAGCACGTGGCCGAGCTGGCGCGGGTGGACCTCGACGAGGACGAGCTCGAGGAGTTCACCGCCCAGTTCCAGGACATCCTCGAGCACTTCGAGGCGCTCGAGGAGGTCCCCGAGGTGGAGCCGGAGCCCGACCTGGTGAACGTCATGCGGCCCGACGAGGTACGCGAGAGCCTCTCCCAGGAGGAGGCACTGCAGAACGCACCCGAATCGGAGGACGGCCGGTTCAAGGGACCGCGGGTCTCATGAGCCTGAACGCGTTCATCACCCGGGCCGAGATCGAGGGCGCGTCGGATGGACCCCTGGCCGGTCGAACGGTGGCGGTCAAGGACAACATCAGCACCGAGGGCGTGCGGACGACCTGCGGGTCCAGGATGCTCGAGGAGTACGTCCCGCCCTACGACGCCACCGTCGTCTCCCGGTTGAAGGAGGCGGGGGCGACCATCGTCGGCAAGGCCAACATGGACGAGTTCGGCATGGGGACGACGACCGAGACGTCGGCGTTCGGGCCGACGCGGAACCCCGTCGACGAGGACCGGGTGCCCGGGGGCTCCTCGGGCGGGAGTGCCGCGGCCGTCGCCGCCGGGGAGGCGGATCTGGCCCTGGGGACCGACACCGGCGGGTCGATCCGCTGCCCCGCCGCGTTCACCGGCACGGTCGGGATCAAACCCACGTACGGGCTCGTCTCCCGGTACGGGCTGATCGCCTACGGGAACTCCCTCGAGCAGATCGGGCCGATCGCCCCCTCCGTCGAGGAGGCCGCCGAGCTCCTGTCGGTCATCGCCGGGCCCGACGAGAACGACGCGACGACCCGCGATGCCGGGGCAGACGCTGACTACGCTGCCGCCGCGGACGGCGAAGTCGAGGGGCTCGAGATCGGGATCCCCACGGAGCTGCTCGAAGGCGTCGAGGAGCCAGTCAGAGAGCAGTTCGAAGCCGCACTCGATACCCTGCGGGACGCTGGAGCCAGCACGACTGCGGTCAGCCTCCCGTCCCTCGAGTACGCGGTCGCGGCGTACTACGTCATCGCGATGTCGGAGGCCTCCTCGAACCTCGCCCGCTTCGACGGTGTGCGGTACGGGCACGCGGCCGGGTTCGATGGGGACTGGAACGAGGTGTTTTCCTCCGCCCGCTCCGAGGGATTCGGCGACGAGGTCACCAGACGCATCCTGCTGGGGACCTTCGCGCTCTCGGCCGGGTACCACGACAAATACTACAAGCAGGCCCAGGAGGCGCGTGCCTGGGTTGCCCAGGACTTCGACTCGGCGTTCGAGGAGGCGGACGTCCTCGCCACGCCGACCATGCCGGTGCTCCCACCCGAGTTGGGCGAGAGCCTCGAGGATCCCCTCCAGATGTACCTCATCGACGCGAACACCGTCCCGGTCAACCTGGCGAACCTTCCGGCCATCTCCGTGCCGGCGGGCAGGGCCGAGGGGCTTCCGGTCGGCCTCCAGCTCGTCGGACCCGCGTTCGGCGAGGAGACCATCATCAGGGCCGGCAGCGTTCTGGCCTGATCTGGCGGTCGAGTATTCTAGAATACTCGAAATACGAGCCGGCCGTGGGTGGGTATGCTCGCACTCGTCCGTCGCCGTTCACCTTTCAATCGTGATGCTCCCCTGGTTGAATGTCCCGGGCGAATGCAGCAGATTCTGACGGTATTGAGCCCGCAACCACCTGAAAGTACTCGGTCGGCTGCAACAGGAGACGACGGCAACCGGGACCTCCACGAGATGAAAGCCCTCGGCCGCCTGCAACAGGAGTGGAAGGCACTGGAACCGCCACGAGTTGAAAGCCCTCGGCCGGCTCGGGTCGGGGGGCTCGTTGCGGTCCTCACTTCGCTCCCTTCGGTCGCTCCGTTGCGGTCCTTACTTCGTCACCAGAACGCCGTCAGGCGTTCTGGTTGCGCACGAGAGCTTGCTCTCGTGGCCGCCCGCCTTCCCCGAGCCGGCCTCGCCCTTTCGATCCGCCAGGGAGACGGCTGTTTCGTCTCTGACACTCCTAGAAAAGGTTCACCGAGATCGGGTGGAAACTCGAAAGGGGCCGGCGGCGTGGGGTCGATCAGAGGGAGATTCCACGTTACGGCGGGTCGGTGAAGCCGGCCGTCGCTCGGCGAACCCCGACATCGCACGCTCTGGAGGCGAACGGCGGAGCCGTGAGCCGAAGCGCGCAGCGAGCAGGCGGCAACGGGGCGACGAGGTGGAGACGGCCGGAGGGCGCCGCCGAACGGGTGCGCGGCGAGCTGGAGACGACCGGAGAGTCTCCGAACGGTCGAGCGGTGAACGGAGTGAGCCGCGAGACAGGAGTGAG
>JBDGRH010000220.1:0-4939 GCA_042218225.1 Halodesulfurarchaeum sp.
CGGCGAAAGCGAGGGCGATGAACGATACGTTCGAGCTCCGGGCCCAGGACGCGGCCGGCCGCATCGGCGAACTCCGGGTCCCCAGGGCCGGGATCACCGTGGAGACGCCAGCCCTCCTCCCGGTGGTCAACCCGAACATCCTGACCATCGACCCGGCCACCTTCCCGGCGTTCGGGGTCGAGATGCTCATCACGAACGCCTATATCATCCACGGCGACGACGAGCTCCGGGAGCGGGCGCTCGACGTGGGGCTGCACGACCTCCTCGACTTCGACGGCGCCATCATGACCGATTCCGGGTCCTTCCAGCTCGCGTCCTACGGCGACATCGACGCCACGACGGCGGAGATCCTCGCCTTCCAGCGCGACATCGGCTCGGACGTGGCCACCCCCGTGGACATCCCCACGCCGCCGGATGCCGACCGCGAGACGGCCGAGGCGGACCTCCAGGAGACCCAGCGACGGCTTGCCGTGGCCGAGGAGGCGGACACGGGTGATATGCTCGTCACGGCCCCGATCCAGGGCTCGACGTTCCTCGACCTCCGCGAGGCCGCCGCCGAACACGCGTACGGGACCGAGCTCGACGTCTTTCCCATCGGGGCTGTCGTCCCCCTCCTGAACGAGTACCGCTATCCCGAGATGGTCGACGTGATCGCCGCCGCGAAGCGGGGGCTGGGCGCGGACGCCCCGGTCCACCTCTTCGGGGCCGGTCATCCGATGACGTTCGCGCTGGCGGTGGCGCTGGGCTGTGACCTCTTCGACTCCGCGGCCTACGCGCTCTACGCCAGGGACGATCGCTACCTCACCGTCCGGGGGACCGAACACCTGGAGGACCTCGCGTACCTCCCCTGCCACTGTCCGGTCTGCACCGAACACGACCCGGGCGAACTCCGCTCGCTCGACGAGGAGCGCCGGGAGTCACTCCTGGCGACCCACAACCTCCACGTCTCGATGGCGGAGATCCGGCGGATCAAGCAGGCCATCCGCGACGGAGCGCTCCTCGAGCTGGTCGAGATGCGAGCCCACGCCCACCCCCGCCTCCTCGATGGCTACCGGACGCTCCTTGACCACCGCGGACAGCTCGAGGAACGAGACCCCGCGAGCAAGGAGACCTTCTTCCACCTCTCCGCGGACAGCGCGAGGCGCCCCGAGGTCGCCCGTCACCACGACCGACTGGCGCGGCTCGACGTCGAGGGCGAGGTTCTGCTCAGCGAGGGGAACCGGGACGACCGGTTCGACGCCACGTGGCGCGTGGTTCCGCCCTTCGGGCCGTTCCCCCGGGCCCTCTCCCAGACCTATCCCCTCACGGCCGCAGTCCCGGAGCGGATGGACCGAGCCGGGTACGAGGCGGCCGCGGAGGGCGTGGCCCGGCTGGTCGAGGAACAAGCGGGCGCGACGTTCACCCTCGCGCACCGCGATTGGCCCGAATCGGCGCTTCGGCGGGTACCGGAGGGCGTTTCGCTGGAGAACCTCGAGAACGTCGCGTCCGACGAGAGCGGCCAGTCCGACCAACACCCCGAGTCAGACGAGAGCGGGTGACGGGTATCGGGTTGGTCGGCCATTCTAGATTGGACGATTCCCTTCACTTCCCATCGCTTCCTTCACTTCCCATCGCTTCCTTCACTTCCCTTCGCTTCCTTCACTTCCCTTCGCTTCCTTCACTTCCCTTCGGTTCTCGTCCCCCTCACCCGTTCCCACCGCCTGGGATCAGCTCTCGACGCCGGAGCTATCGGACCCTGGCCCCTGGTCGATCTCGATCCCGGGCGCCTTCCGGATCCGGTCCTCGATCTCCGCCACGCTCGCGGTGACCTCGGACTGCTCGGCCAGCCTGCCCGTCACCAGGTCGAGGAGCCCAAGCTCCTCCAGCAGCTCGCGCGTCCGGTCGCGCTCCGTTCCCAGCGCGTTCCCGACCTCGTGGAGCGTGGTCGCGCTCCGGACCGCCTCGACGACCTCGCCGACCGTCAGGCCGGCAGGCAAGGCGTCGGTGGAGACCCGAGTGTCGGTGGAGACCTCGGCTTCGGTGGAAACCCGAGTGTCTGTGGAGACCTGGGTGTCGTGGGTGGGTTCGGTGGCGCCTGGTCGGTGTTCCTCAGTTCCGGTGCCAGAAGCAGCTTCGGGGGTCGCCCCACCCCGGCCGTTCCCTCCGGGCCCGCCCCCCGCATCCGCGGGCTGATCGGCATCCGTTCGATCCGCGCGTTCGCCATTCGATCCCCGGTCCCCGGACTGGTCCGCCCTGTCCTCGCCTCCTGCGCCTTCATCGTGTTTGTCCTCGTTCTTGGGATCCCGTCGGCCGCCTGATTTCGCCCTGTCGTCCGGTTCCGTCTCACTGTCCGAGTGTTCCTCACCGTGCGGTTCCGCCTCACTGTCCGTTTCCCCCTCACCGTCCGTTCCGGACTCACCGTCCGTGCCCACCTCGCTTTCCGTTCCCGACTCACCGTCCCCCTCTCGGGGCTGGGGATCGTGAATGCCGTGCTCGATCATGTGCCGACGGACGGTCTGGGGTGTCACGTCGACGTCCAGGTGCTCGGTCATCGCCGCGAAGGAGTCGAAGCGCTCGTAGACCGCGGCGAGCCGATCCGGGTCCTTGTACGGTGGGATGTCGTCGGCTTCTCCAGTCGAGTTACCTTCCCCGGACGCGTCGGCTTCCGACGAGGGCTGATCGGACGGCTGGGGTTCAGCGTCCGCGACTTCGCGATCCTCCAGGGTGGCGAAGTCGTCAGTGCCGCCCGCTGTTCCATCCTGCACATCTCCATCGGCTCCCGCATCCGCGACGGGGATCCTGACGGCCACCTCTTCCACCAGTGGCCCGTCCGCGTCATCCCTCGAAGCCCACTCGACGTCCCCGGCGGCGACCGCTGGGAGCCGCGCGGGGACGGTCACCCTCAGGGAGACACACAGGTCGCCTTCCGCGAGCAGGCCGTTGTCACCCGGCGAGACCGCGGTGACCTCGTATCCATCCGTCCGGAGCCGGTCGATGACCGCCGCGAGCTCCCTGAATGCCCCTTCCAGCGTCATCGTGACACGATAGGACCTGGCACACCAAATCGATTTCGTCATTGACAGCTTGGCGAAACGAGGTGGGCGATGGGAAGATAGTTCCGGGCTGGCCCCGGAGACGGTGGCATGACCGAGCACTTCGAGGTCCTCGAGCGGGACGGGGCCGCCCGCCTCGGCGAGGTCAGGCTCAGCGATCCGGTCCGGACCCCTGCCCTCGTCGACGACGTCCTCGAGGACGCCGGAAGCGCGTGGGTGGCCGAGCGGGACGTGCCCGAAGGCGACCAATCGGTCCTCACGGTCCTCCCGCACCGGGGGTTCCCGTCCGGGACGCCGGAGGAGGTTCAGGAGGCCTTCGCCGAGCCCGTCGAGCCGCCCGACAACCCGTCGGCCGCGGTCATCTCCGCCCACACGGCCGCCGATCTGGGGACGGACGCGTACCTCCTCTCCGGGGGACCGGGGATCGTGGGTCACGCGTCCGCATTCGTGGAAGCCGTGATCCGGACCCGGCGAGGCATCCCCGACGACACCGCCCTGGGGCTCTCCGGGGTTGCGACGCCCCGGAATGCCGCCCTCCTCGCCTACGCGGGGGTCGATCTCATGGACACCGACCGGGCGGTCGTCCAGGGAACCCGGGGGAGGTATCTCACCACCGAGGGAGCGTACGACCTGGAAGCGCTGGACGAGCTTCCCTGCCCCTGCCCTGCCTGTGCTGTCCCATCCGAGGAGTTCGGGCGAGAGGCGTGCGTCGAGCACAATACAAACGCGCTCGAAGCGGAGCTGCGCCGGGTGCGTCGCCGGATCCGCGACGGGCAACTGCGGGACTATCTCGAGGGACAGGTCCGCCACGCGACCTGGCTGACGGCCGCCCTCCGGGAGCTGGACCAGGAGTGGGCGTATCTCGAGGAGCGAACCCCCATCTACCGGGGGCGCGACCTCCGCTCGACGACCGAGGACACCATCTCGCGCGTCGAGATCCAGCGCTTCGCCGAGCGGGTGACCGAGCGGTACGAGCGCCGCATCCGGGACGTCCCGCTGCTCCTCGTGCCCTGCTCCGCGACGAAACCCTACAGCGAGTCCCAGAGCCACGGCCAGTTCCAGGACGCGGCTCGCTACCGGGGCCATCTCGTCTCGATGACCTCTCCCATCGGGGTCGTTCCGCAAGAGCTCGAGTTGACCTACCCGGCCCAGCACTACGATTCCGCCGTCACGGGGGTATGGACGGAGACGGAGATCGACTTCGTCGCACGAGTCCTCGAGAAATATCTCGACCGGACTGACTACCCCCGAGTCGTGGCCCACGTGCCGGGGGAGGGGTATCGAACCATCGTCGAGCGGGCCCTCGAGGGGCGAGACCTCCCGGTCACCTACACCGTCGAGGATCACCCGACCACGGATGCCTCCCTCGGTGCCCTCAGTGACGCTCTCGAGGACGAGCGGACGATCCAGCTCGCGGAGCGCGAGCGGGCGACCCTGCAGGCCATCGCCGACCACCAGTTCGGCGCGGGGGCCGGGGACGCGCTCTTCGACGACGTGGAGATCAGGGGCCGGTACCCCAAGCTCCAGGCTATCGACGACGGGGACCAGCTCGCCGCGCTGGTGCCCCGATATGGAACGCTCGCATTGACAATTGCGGGCGCGCGAGCGTGGGAGTCGAGCGGCATCCCGACCAAGCGGGTGACGATCGACGAGTTCGTCCCTCACGGGAGCGTCCTCGCCCCGGGCATCCTGGACGCCGACGAGTCCATCCGGCCGGGAGACGAGGTCGTGATCGAGGGGCCTGCCGCCTTCGGGGTCGGGCGGGCGAGCATGCACGGTGCCGCGATGGTCGAGAGCACCCGTGGCGAGAGCGTGGACGTCCGGCACGTGACCGAGCGCTGACGGTGCGGACCTCCGGCACCTACCCGGACGGTGACGGTGCGGACGTCCGACACCTACCCGGACGG
>JBDGRH010000220.1:5039-14255 GCA_042218225.1 Halodesulfurarchaeum sp.
CTCCCACTTCCACTCCCACTTCCACCACCCGAACCGTTCCGGGAAGGTATTTTTGTGCCGCCGTGGTACCGGAGGTATGGAACAGATATCGCTGGGCGTCCCGCGACAGATCCTCGAATCACTCCCCGAAGACGGCGAGAACGCGGCCGCCGACATGAAATCGGCGGTTGCCTCCTGGGAGGAGCGGCTCAACACCGTCATCGAGGAGGCGGAAAGCGACCAGGAGGCGGCGAGCACGGTCCTCGACGCCGTCGAGCGCCTGGACGACCGCCGCGAGCGATACGACGATTACGTCGTCGAGCTCCGCGCCTGGGGGCAGTCGCCCATCTACGCCGTGGGGTGGCGCAACCTCTACGCCGACCTCATCGCCCAGCTCTACGAGCACGAGGAGCTCGCCCCGCACCTCGAGCGCGAGCGGAACGCCCGCATCGTGGAAGACGGCATCCGCCTCCAGGAGCAGTAAGGTCAAAGGCGGGACTCCCCTATCCCGGGACATGAACCTCGAACTCCGCCTCTTCGCCACGTTCCGGGAGGTCGTCGGCCAGAAGACCGTCCACCGCGAGTTCCCCGACGACGCGACCGTGAGGGAGGTGCTCGAGTCGCTCGAGTCCGAGTACGAGGACCTCGAGGGGTCGTTCCTCGAGGACGGCGAGCTGCGCTCGCAGATCAACGTGCTCAAGAACGGCCGCGAGGTCCTCCACCTGGACGGGCTCGAGACCCGGGTCGCAGACGGAGATACCATCTCCATCTTCCCCCCGGTCGCCGGCGGATAGATGCGCGTCGAGCGCTCGTTCAGGGGCATCTCCCGCAGGCTCGCCCGCGAGTATCTCGTGGGCCTCGGTGGGACCGAGATCAGCGACCGTCGGGTCGAGGGGGAGGACTGGACCGCGACTCTCACAACCGAGACGGTCTCGGTGGGTCCCACCCTCGAGCTCACCGAGGTCACCGTCGTCTTCGAAGGGACGGAGGACCGTGTGGAGTCTGTCGTCGAGGCGTTCGCCCGGAAAGCTATGCGGGCCGGTGGGTGAGCCGATCAGGGTTTTCCTCGTCCGTTTCCACAAAATCGAGGCCCGGAATAGTGGATCGAGCCGAGCGAGCCGGTCCCGACTCAGTCCGCCGCGCTCACGCCCGTCCCGGGACCGACGTCGATGCCGAGCGACTCGAGTTTCTCCTCGGGCACGACGCCGTCCTCCCACTCGCGGACGTCATAGTACTCGTCCTTGAGCTCGTCCATCTCGACCAGCTCGCCCTCGGCGGCCCCCTGCCCGGGGATGGCCTTCTCCTCGCCCTCGAGGAACCGGGGCGGAAGGGTGTCGTCCGCGCCGTCGAAGCCGTTCAGGTTGTTGTAGTACCGCTCGAGCGTCCAGATGCGCTCGCCGGCCTCCAGCAGCTCGTCCTCGGTGACGTCCCGGCCGGTCATGCCGTTGTACTGCTTGACGTACTCCTCGATGCCCTCGGCGAACGCGTTGAACTTGCAGATGTCGAAGGAGTCGCTGATGGCGTGGAGGTCCTGGAAGGTGGCGACCAGCTCGCCCTTGCCTTCCCACTCGACTGGGTCCACCTTCTCCGGGATGCCGAGCACCTCGGCGGCCGGCGTGTACCCGCGGAGGTGACAGGCCCCGCGGTTCGAGGTGGCGTAGCCGATGGCCATGCCCTTCATGCCCCGGGGGTCGTACGCCGGGATCGACTGGTTCTTGACCGACATGGAGATGTCGCGGTCGCCCCACTGCTCGGCCGCGTCGCCCGGACCTTCCGCCAGGGCGTCGGCGACCGCGCCCTCCCGGTGGGCGATGCGCTCGATCATGTCGATCATCTCGTCGGCGTCGCCCCAGTCGACGTCGTCGTCGATCATGCCCTTCTCCGCGGCCTCCATCGCCGTGGAGAGGGCGTTCCCGGCCTCGATGGTGTCGATGCCCAGGTCGTTGCACCGGTCGATCATGACCGCGATCTTATCGCGGTCCTCGTTCATCGAGTTGGGACCCAGCGCCCACGCGGACTCGTATTCATAGGACTCCATCCGGACGTCGAGGTCCTCGCCGTCGTGGGTGACGGAGACCTCGACCTCCTTCTTGCAGGCCACCGGGCAGGAGTGACAGGTGGGCTCGTCCACGAGGATGTTCTCCCGGACGTTCTCCCCGGAGACCTTCTCCGCCTCGATGTTCGGCGGGCTCGGGTCCCCGTCGGCCTCCGAGTGCGTCGAGGTGTACTCCGCGTTCCGGGTCGGGAGGGCGTCGATCTCCTCGTTGAGGTTCATCAGGACGTTGGTCCCGTACACCGAGAGGCCGCCCTCGTTCGGGGCGGTGACGTCGGACTCCTGGATGACCTCCATGGCCTGCTCGTGGCCCTCCTCGAAGAGGTCCGGCTTTGCCGGTTCCGGCATGTCGGTCGTGGCCTTCACCACGACGGCCTTGAGGTTCTTCGAGCCCATCACACAGCCAGTGCCACCGCGACCGCTCGCGCGGTCGTCCTCGTTCATGATGCAGGCGAACTTCACGCCGTTCTCGCCACCCGGGCCGATGCCCATGAAGCTCAGGTTCTTGCCGTAGGCCCCGTCCAGCTCCTCCTCGATGATGTCGCGGGCTTCGTGGACACCCTTCCCCCAGAGGTGGGAGGCGTCGCGGAGCTCGACCTCCCCGTCCTCGACGTAGGCGTAGACCGGGTCGTCTGCCTGGCCCTCGAAGAGGAGGCCGTCGAACCCGGCCCACTTGAGCCGCGCCCCACTCCACCCGCCGTGATGGGAGTCGGTGACGGTTCCGGTGAGCGGGGACTTCGTGACCACCGCGATGCGCCCGGACATCGTGGTCCGGGTCCCCGTGAGGGGGCCATTCATGAACGCGAGGAGGTTCTCCGGCCCCATCGGGTCCACCTCGGGACCCTGGTCGAAGACGTACTTCACCCCCAGCCCCCTGGCGCCGATGTATTTCTTGGCGTCCTCCTCGGGGACGCCCTCGTAGGCGATCTCCCCCGAGCCGAGATCGACGCGGGCGACGTGATCGTGGAATCCACCGAGCGTTGTCATACAGTAACCTCCACCGTTCATATACGGCCGGAATCCCGGTAGTCCTTGCCTCGTCGACGTAACCGATTTTGGCTAGGGGCCGGCGACAAGCACCGGCGAGACGTGCCGGGGGCCTGTCGCGAGCGGACCATCGTATTCCGCCGGAATCAATGGGTCATTCCCCCACGTATAGAGGGTATGAGCAGCCGTCGCCGTGATACCCGGGCGCGGCCATCCACGCCCAGATGGGCGATGGTCGCGGGCCCGCCCGGGTTTCGACATCTGGTTACCCGCCGATCCGGGTCCGGTGTTCGGGGAGCGATGGCGCTTTAGGCCCGGAACGGTTTCATCTGGGGTGATGAGCCGACCCAGCCCGGACGGGCGCGAGCGTGGGCGAGGGATGGACGCCCACAACGCCGTGATGCGCGAGATCCGGTCGAGACGGGAGACGAGCTACGATCCGACGGAGCCGACACGGGTGTGGCTCGACGAGGACCTCACGCCGGACGGCCTCCGCCGCTCGCTCACGATCATCCTCAACACGGGTGGGTGTCGGTGGGCCAGGGCCGGGGGCTGCACCATGTGTGGGTACGTCGCTGAGTCCGTCGAGGGCGGGAGCGTCTCCCATCCCGCCCTCATGAACCAGGTCGAAGCCGCCCTGGCCCACGAGCGACGGGAAGCTGATGAGCCGGCCGAGCAGGTCAAGATCTACACCTCCGGGTCGTTCCTGGACGAGCGGGAGGTGGGCCCCGAGACGCGGGAGGCCATCGCGGACGTCTTCGCCGACCGCGAGCGCATCGTCCTCGAGACGCTCCCGGACTTCGTCGAGGCCGAGCGCCTCGCGGCCTTCACGGAGGCGGGTCTGGAGACGGACATCGCCATCGGGCTGGAAACCGCCACCGACCGGGTCCGTCGGGACTGCGTCAACAAGTACTTCGATTTCGAGGCGTTCCGCGAGGCGACCGAGACGGCCCACGACGCGGGTGTGGGGGTGAAGGCGTATCTCCTCCTCAAGCCGCCATTCCTCTCCGAGGATGAGGCCATCGAGGACATGGTCTCCTCGATCCGCCGGACGGCACCGCACGTCCACACCATCTCGATGAACCCCACCAACGTCCAGCGCTACACGATGGTGGACGACCTCTTCTTCGAGGGGGGATACCGCCCACCGTGGCTGTGGAGCGTCGCAGCAGTCCTGAAGCGGACGGCGGACGTGGAGGCCATCGTCGTGTCCGACCCGGTCGGCGACGGGTCCGAGCGGGGCCCGCACAACTGTGGCGAGTGCGACGAACAGGTCGCCCGGGCGATCGAGGACTTCAACAAGCGTCAAGACCCTGACGTGTTTTCGGCGGTCACCTGCGAGTGCGAGGCCACCTGGGAGGCGGTCAGGGAGCGAGAGACGACGTACAACCTCCCGCTGGCACGGTAACCGGCAGGCCCGACCCCATAACGTCGCCGGCCCGTTCGCGTTTGGCCTGCAGTCGGTTTCAGGCGCTTAGCCGGGGTCCCACGCCACGAAAGGCGGACGGATCGTCCGCCACCGGAGACCGGGCCAGGGGGGCGGGTATACGCCGTTCCTGTCAATTCAGTCACCATCGAATTTTAATACCCCAGCGTGAGAATGGCAAGCAGGCGGACGGCCGCCCAGGTGGTCGCCGCCGAGGGGATGACCAGCATGCGCGAACCGATCCGGGACGCGTACGTCTGCGAAGACGGGTGGTTCGAGGTTCGAGACGACGCCGGCCCGCACCGTTGGATCGCCACCCGGGATCCGGTCAGCGTGCGGCGCTGACCGACGCGAAGCCGCGGAGGATTCCCCGCCCGTCAGTGGGCCCGAGGTCCGACAGCGCGGCCCGCTCCGGGTGGGGCATCAGCACCGCGACCGACTCGCGCTCGCCGAGGATCCCGGCGACGTTGGCCCGCGACCCGTTGGGGTTTGCCTCGGGCGTGACCGCGCCCGAGGGGGTCGAATAGCGGAAGAGGATCCGGTCCTCCCGCTCCAGCGCGTCCAGCTGCGCGTCCGCGATCTCGAAGCGGCCCTCCCCATGGGCGATGGGTAGCTCCAGGACGTCGCCCTCCTCGTACGCCTGCGTCCATCGGGTGTCCGCGTTCTCCACGCGGACGTGGACGTGCTCGCACTGGAATCGGGCCCGCTCGTTCGTGGTGAAGGCGCCGGGGACCATCCGGGCCTCGCAGCCGATCTGGGCTCCATTGCAGACGCCGAGGACCGGCACGCCCCGGTGGGCCGCCTCGCGGACGTCGTCCATGATGGGGTCGTTCGCGGCCATGGCGCCCGCCCGGAGGTAATCCCCGTAGGAGAAGCCGCCCGGGAGCACCACACCGGTCGTGTCGGCCGGGAGCCCATCTCCATGCCAGACGACCTCCGCGTCGATGTCGAGTGCCTCGAGAGCCCGCGCGGCGTCCCGATCGCAGTTCGACCCCCCGAAGCGGACGATGGCCACCGTCATCGGGAGGGAGGGGTGGATGCCGGCCGCGGCCGGGTCATCGCGCCGTCACCTCGACGTCGTAGTCGTGGATGGTCGGGTTCGCCAGCAGGCGCTCTGCCATCTGCTCGACCCGCTCGGTTGCCGTCGCCGGGTCTGCCGCCTCGAGGTCGATCTCGAACCGGTCGGCTCGACGCAGGTCCTCGAGGTCGAACCCGAGGCGCTCCAGGGCCCGGGCGGTGGTCTTCGCCTCGGGATCGAGCACCCCCCGCTTGAGGCGCACCGTCACCGTGGCGGTGAACGCGGTCATCGGGAGAAGCTGCGCGATTGTGGGCAAAAACTCTTTTGATAGCGCATTAATAATACACGTTCTTGGATATCTCCGCGCCTCCGCTCCCCACTGGTGGCGCCCGGGCGAATGTACCACCAGGCTGTCTCGGGGTGTTAGTGGGAGGAGGGTCCGTGGTCGCCAGCTCGAATCACCCCGGCGATCTCGGCCTCGAGTACCCGTTCGCCCGCCTCGTTCGTGCAGATCGCCGTCGCCCGGATCGACACCCCGTCGTCCCGCGGTTCGACCGAGTCGTTCGTCCACGTGCAGGTGATCCGCTCCCCGGTGTACACGGGACGAACGAACTCGAGATCCATCCGCCGGGCCAGGACCTGGAGATCCGCCCCGATTGCGGTCGGGAGCGTCCCCGTGAGCAACCCCTGGACGACGAGCCGACCCTCCTCGTCCGGCTCGGTGTGGATGGCCTGCCTGTCCCCCGAGAGCTCCCCGAAGGTGCGGACGTCGGCCGTCGTGAAGGTCCGCTCGACCGTGTATTCGTCACCTTCCTCCGGCCGTGGGCTCCCTGCCATGGGCCCGAGTGCACGTGCGCATGTTGTAAGTTTCCCTGTCAGCTGGCCCGGACGCGTACGGAACACCCACTATCGATTGCCACACCCCATCAGCGTGCATCTGGACGCTACCGGAGCCAGCGCCCCCCCCCGCCTCGAGACCCGTCACCATCGGGCGATCCGCTCGAAGACGGAGGGGGGTGTCTCCAGGTACAGGAGCGCGTACACCGAGACCACGGTCAGGGCCACCAGGCCGAGGACGAAGACGCTATCGACGCGGTCGACCCAGGCCCATCGAACGACCACGTACCCGGCAACGAAGGCCACTGCGGCGACGAGATAGCCCCCCACACTCCCGTACGTGAATCCGGCGCTGAGGCCCTCCATCCCGAGTGTGAGGGCCCACGCGCCGGCGATGAATCCCAGGAACGGGGAGAGAGTCCGGAGGACTGTCCGCCAGTATTCCACCCGGTCCATGCTGGATGGTTGGGGTCCGGCCGTCATAGTTCTCTAGAAGGGCCAGAGGATGTTCCATCCGGTCAGATCGTGATACCCTCTCGCGGGACCGCATTCCACCGACGGCGATCAGCGCCGCCTGTACACCGACCAGCCCAGGGCCAGGATCGCGGCTCCCACCCCGAGGAGAAATGGGAGATCCCCACTCCCCCCGCCGAACCGCCAGCCGAAGACCAGGAATCCGACCGCGCCGACGACGGCGGCGAGCACCCCGAGGAGCTTTAGCCCGGGCGACCTGGAGCGAGAACCCCACATCGGCCGACATTCGACCCGCCCGACGGAATAGATTGACGGTCGTTCCGGGAGCACCGACCCCGGCCCGGGGGCGGCGGATGTTCTCCCCTCCCCCGGATGGCCCCGGGGGACGTGTACCTAGAGGGTCCGGATGGCCTCGACCGCCTCCTCGAGGTCGGGCGCGTCGAAGAACGAGCGGCCGGTGTAGGCGTTGGCACCCGCTTTGTACATGTCCGCGACCGCCCGGATCACGTGGTCTGGCAGGGGCTTCGGGTTGAGGTCACAGAGCGTGCGCCAGTCCGCCACGCCCTCGACGTTCGCCTCGAGCTTCGCCTCCTCGACCGCCTCGACCCAGTCCGGGTCGGTTCGCTTGTAGTACTGCCGGACGACCTCCTTCGAGACCTGCTGCTCGCCGCGGGCGAAGCGGTTCTCGTCGAAGGTGCCCACCACGTCGGCGATCTTGACGTTCCCGCGGTGGGAGAGACATTCGATCTTTCCGTCCTGGTGGGTCAACCCCACCTCGGCGGCCCGCTCCGTGACGATCCGGTTCGCCTCGAGGGCGAGATCCTCGAGATGGTCGAGGTCCGCCCCGCCGGCGATCCGCGCCGCCTCCTCCCGGTCGAGGTAGCGGTCCTGCTCTTCGAACTTCGTCGAGAATTCCACCAGCGGCTCGGGGAGGTCGACCGCCTCAGCCGGCCAGGTATCGTATTCGAGGCCGAGGTCTCCCGGCTCGCGCCGCTTGCGGAGGCTCGAGCCCTCCGGGACCACGTTCCGGAAGACGATCTCCAGGGGGACGAGGTAGTTCTCCCCCGCCTCCCGGTGGTAGGCCTCGTAATCGTATTCCCCGTCGGGATGTGGGAGGTTGGGCACCTGGGCGTACTCGATCGCCATCTCCCGTGGGGGGTCCTCGGTCTCGTCGAGGTCCACCACCTCGTCGCCCACCACCACGCCCCGGTAGTGCGTCGGGACACCCTCGGCCTCCAGGCGCTCGAAGTTATCCGCCCCCATCGCGCAAAGTGCCGCCCCCTTGCCGGGGATCTCGTCGGGCATCTTCCCCCAGTCGAACACCGAGTAGTCGTCGGTGAACACGAACGAACCCCGGCCCAGCTCGGACGCGGTGGGTTCGGTCGCCACGCGCCGGTCCTTGACGCTCGTCATACACGAGGGTGGGTCCCCCCATCCCTAAGCGGTTTCCGTCGTCCGGGGGGAGGGGGTAGCCTTGGAGAGACCCACTAGCCGACGGAACCCGGTCGGTGCCCCCCCTCCCCGGCCCAGCTCCGTCACGGAACCGCCGCGACCGCCCCGCTTTTATCATTCGCCCGGCAACGGGCTATCAGATGGCCGACGCCTTCCGGACCAGGGCGGCGATCCCGCGGGAGCGGTTCGACTTCGACCTGGTCCCGGAGACCGACCAGTCCTTCGAGAACGCCCTGGCGAAGGCGCGGGCCGGCGAGCGCCTCGACGTCGCGGACGGCGTCGAGCTCCTCACCACCGGGACGGACGTGGACGGGATCGACCCCGAGCGCAAGCGAGCGGTCATGGCGGTCGCCGACCAGCGACGCCGGGAGGTGGTCGGTGAGGCCGTCACGTTCGTCGCGAATCTCAACAACAACGTGACGACGGCCTGCGATACCGGGTGTCTCTTCTGCAACTTCCGCGACTCCGCCCACCGGTTCCGGGCAGACCACGAGGGAGCGACCCGGGGGTTCACCAAGACGCCGGAGGAATCCCGGGCGATCGTGGCCGACGCGGTCGAGCGGGGCATCTCCGAGGTGACCTCCGTGAGCGGGCTGCATCCCGCCTTCGCCCTCGACGAGGAGCACCGGGCGCTCCTCGATCCAGATGAGCCGGCACACCACTATTCGCCCCCGTCGACCTTCGAGACCGACCCCGGGACCTACGCGGCCCAGCTCCGGGCAATGTCCGTCGACGGCGTCCACGTACACTCGATGACCCCGGAAGAGGCCTTCCACGCCGCCCGGGGGGCCGACTGGGACGTCGAGGCGGTCTATCGCCGCCTCGCCGAGGCGGGACTAGACTCCGTCCCCGGGACCGCCGCCGAGATCCTCGTCGACGAGGTCCGGGCGGTCATCTGCCCCGGGAAGATCGACACGGACCAGTGGCTGGAGGCGATGGAGGCGGCCGCGGCCGCGGGGCTCCCGACCACGGCCACGATCATGTACGGGC
>JBDGRH010000018.1:0-6574 GCA_042218225.1 Halodesulfurarchaeum sp.
ATACTACTGCAGAGGGGCGTTCGGCAGGCTTCTCTACATATATTGCAAACAACGGCAGAGAGACGTCCGACGATCTGCGCACGCAAGACATCGTTCACCGGAGACTGTCACCGATTTTCATTTGTAGAACAATTCGGTGTTCAGGGCGTTCACCGTACTTCGCCTTCAGTTGAACCACACGGACGCTATCAGAAAAACCGGCTCCCCCGACCGTTCCCGCGACGTTGAAGAGCGCGTGACTCCGAAGAAGACCCATGACCCGTTGTCGATCAGGCGGAGGTGACCGGCGATGACCATCGTCGTGCTCGTCGCGGATGCCCCGGTGGAGGGCGTCGCTTGCAGGGAACTCCTCGAGGACACCTCGCTTTCGCCCGCCGAGGGTGTCGACCTCTACAAAGCGGTTCTGAAGGACAGCTTCGAGACGCTCGCGGCGAGCAACGCGGACGTCCTGGTGAACTACCCGGCGGCCGACGACGTGCCCGAAGAGATTACCCAACAGCCTGAGGCCATCCTCCGGTCGCTGGCCGCCTCGGTTCTCGACCCCGACACGCTCGATGACGTCAGGTTCGAGGTCCAGGTCGGCTCGAACACCTCCGCGGTCGTCGGCAATGCCATCACCCACCTGCTCCGTGACGAGGACCGGACCTCGGCCACGTTCCTCCGCCCGTGTGTCCCCCGGCTGGAGCGCTCCATCGTCGACGAGGCGTCGATCAAACTCCGCCGGTCCGACGTCGTGCTCGGGCCGGCGGCTGACGGCGAGGTGTACCTGGCGGGGTTCCGCGAGCCGATCGACTACACCGACGTCCTCGAGGAGCGAGCGATCGAGGACATCGTCCGGGCTGCCCAGGCCGAGGAATACACCGTCGATTTCCTCCGGGACCGGGAGGTGCTCACCACCGGCCGGGACCTCCGGACAGTCGTCTCGCGCCTCCGCGCCGCGCACGCCGCCGGGAAACCAGTCCCGACGCACCTCTGGGAGTTCATCGAATCGCGAGACGTGCGAGTCCTCGACGGGGAGATCGTGGTTGGCGAGGGGGAGGCAACCGACAGCTCTTAGACGCGCCACGCGGTAGCGTCGGGGGAGGTGAGGTGGCGGAGCGGACGAACGCGCCTGCCTTGAGAGCAGGTGGCCATCCAGGCCTCCTGGGTTCAAATCCCAGCCTCACCGTTCTGCGACGAGCGAAGGCGAGGAGCGAAGCGTGAGACTGGGATTTGAGCCCTGGGATTCACACCCAACTTTACAGAATCGGGAACGACGACCTGAAAAACCGGGAAAACCCGACCGGTTACTGTCTCGAGGACTGTGCGACCGTCGTCTCGGCGGCCTCGGCCGGCCCCTGGACCAACTTGTACACCGACAGCAATGCGAACAGCACGAGCGCCAGGGCGATAAGCATCGCTCGGGTGTTGACGCCGATCAGTGGCACGCTGGTGGCCTGGGCGCCGTCGGGGATGCCCGCAACCGATAGCGCGTGCCCGCTGGAGTCACCTTGCGTGTAGGTCACCATCGGGCTCATCGAGCCGCCCATGGTCACGACGGTTCCGGCGACCGGCAACGCCACGAGCAGCAGCACCATACCGGCGATCATCACGAGCTTATCGACCGTTGGGATTGAGTGGGTTGTCATGGTATCACCTCGATATCAGCCGAGCAGGAGTTTCGCGAAGCGGTTCTGTGCCCAGGGCAGACGCTCCAGGTACGCGTCCAGGCCCCACATCCGGCCGGCGCCGAAGATGGCGATGGTCACCATGATGCCGATGCCCATGAGCTCCGAGGAGACCATCCCGTGGGCCCAGCCGTGATTCACGAAGTAGAAGAAGAAGAGGAGGAAGGCCCCGAAGAACGCGGCCAGCCGGGTGAATGCGCCGAACAGGAGGCCGACGCCGATGAGGAACTCTCCCCATGGGATCATGAAGTTGGTGAAGGCGATGCCCAGCGGACTGTTGAAGAGTCCGAGCACGCCCTCGAGGATGGAGCCCTGAGCGGCGTACTTGATGAACCAGCCCGCGGAGAAGGGTTGGCCGAGCACGTACGTCTCCCAGACCTTGGTCAATCCGGCGTGGAGCATCCACCAGCCGCCGATGATGCGCAGCACCAGCAGCCAGTATGCGGCCCACGGCCCGCTGAACTCCGTCGACACGTCGCGACCGAACAGTGTGGTCCGTAGTTGGTGGGTCATTGGTGATCGCTACGGGCTGATTTAGGGAAGGCTAATAGATATACCCCGAAGGCAATTTTCAACCCTTGGAAACAAGTTATTTAAAGAAAAAGAATGCGGAATAAACCTCCCGTATGGAGTGCGATATCGGATCCCATGATGGGGGTTACCCCGAAGTGTGCTAGTGGTTCACAACCTGTGGGTTTTCGGAGACGATTGCCCCCAATGAGTGACGCACAATGCGCCTCGAGTCAGTGCTCGGCCCGCTCGCCCACCGCCGTCTCGGCTGGTTTCTCGCCCGGTCGGAAGACGAGGTAGATGGCGAGCAGGCCAAAGAGCACGAGGCCGATGGCAATGAGATACGCGCGCAGGTTCGGTCCCACCAATGGCGAGGACACGATCTGTGCACCGTCCGGGACTCCCGCCCTACTCAGCGCATGGCCGGTCGAGTCGCCCTGACTGTAGGTTATCATCGGGCTCATCGAGCCGGCAACGGTCACGATGAAGCCGATGAGCGGGAACGCGATGACCATCAGTGCCCCGACGACGAGCATCACGGCCTTCTCCACCGTAGTGACAGGTTCACGTGCCATCATCGCTCACCCCAGCATCAGTCGAGCGAAGCGGTTGTCCGCCCAGTCCATCCGCTCCAGGTATTGGTCGAGACCCCAGATCCGGCCGGCACCGAACAGGGCGATGGTGATGAAGAGGAACAGTCCCATGAGGTCCCCACTGAACATCCCGTGGGCCCAACCCGCGTTCACGAAGTAGAAGAAGAACATCAGGAAGGCACCGAAGAACGAGGCAAGGCGAGTGAACGCGCCGAAAAGCACCCCAAGGCCGATGAGCAACTCCCCCCACGGGATCATGAAGTTCGCGAAGGCGATCCCCATCGGATTATTGAACAGGCCCAGGACGCCGGCCAGGATGGTGCCCCGTGCGGCACCACCGATGAACCAGGCGGCGGAGAACGGCTGTCCGAGCACGTACGTCTCCCAGACCTTCGTCAGGCCGGCGTGGAGCATCCACCACCCCGTCACGACGCGGACGAGGAACAGCCAGTAGGAGGCCCACGCGCCGTTGAACTCGAGCCGCAGGTCGCTGCCGAACAGTCGGGTCTCTATCGTGTGTGTCATGGGTGGTATACTCGAGGTGTTGGGCGGGGTAACCGCGTGCCCGTATCCAATTTTCAACTTATTCAAATGTCTATTTAAGTTCTCCAGATGGGGGAAATAACCCCCCGTTGGCCAAAATATAAAGGGTGGCGGGGGAGTGGGTGTCGGCACCAAGCCGCCGGTGGAGAGTAACCGTTTTGGGGGCTCCACGGGAGGGATGACACATGGCGGAATCACGTGGGCAGGACTGGCCACACGATCCCGACGGCGAGAAGGGCAGCGAGGGGATGCGGAATTACGACATGGCAGTCATCTCCAAGATGGTCGACGAGGACGAGGACTTTCCACTGGACCGCGAAACCCTCCTGGACGAATTCGGGGACTGGCCCGTACGGTTCAACCACCGGCAGGTCGTACCCGTCGCGGAGATCTTCGAGCACGTGGATGAGACCAGCTTCGAGACGAAGCGGGACCTCCACCGGGCAGTGGGGAACGCGATGCGGGAGACCGGCATGTGGGAGTACCACCCGAGCGAGTGACGGTCCGGCACGGCACCCATCACGGAGCCCGTCGGAGCGTCCCCACTTCCTCCCAGTCACCAACCCGGCTCAGGATCGAGTCTCCACCTGTACCTTCTCCTCGAGGAGATCGACCGCCGTCCGATTGGCCCCCTCGGGGATGATGATGTCCGCGCGCTTCTTCGTCGGCTCGACGAACTGCTCGTGCATCGGTTTGACCGTCGAGAGGTACTGGTCGATGACCCCTTCGAGATCGCGTCCCCGCTCGACCACGTCCCGTCGGATACGACGGAGGATCCGGACGTCGGCGTCCGTCTCGACGTAGATGTGCAGGTCCAGCAGGTCATTGATGTCCTCGTCGTAGAGGGCGAGGATCCCCTCGAGCACCACCACGTCGGTCGGCTCGACCCTGACCCGCTCCTCCTCGCGGAGGTGCCGGGTGAAATCGTACTGGGGCATCTCCACCGGATCGCCCGAGAGCAGTGCTTCGAGGTGGGCTCGCAGGAGATCCCACTCGAAGGCCGAGGGGTGGTCGTAGTTGACCGTCCGCCGCTCCTCGAAATCCATGTGCGAGAGATCCTTGTAGTAGTTATCGAGCGGGATGACCGTGACCGCCTCCCCCACGTTCTCGGTGATCTCGCGGGCGACGGTGGTCTTCCCCGCTCCCGTTCCCCCCGCGATCCCGATGGAGAAGGAGGGCTCTCTCATTGCGTACCTCGGCGGGCCCGGCGATGATGAAACTCCCGCTTTCGGTGCAACCCAAACCGGATATATTGCCGGCCTCGGGTCAAAAGCTTGCCGGGGATACCTTTTAGACCGAAACGGCGGTATCGATGCATATGAACGGCCTCTCCGTCCGCGATCTCCTCACCCGCGACTTCGTTGGCGTGACCGAGGGGGATTCGGTCAGCGGGGCGGTCGAACTGATGCGGGAGTCTCACGAGACCGGGGCCGTCGTCCTCCGCGGCTCCGAGCCGGTCGGGACGGTGTCGGCGCTGGATGTCCTCGATGCCATCGCCGACGGTGAGGACCTGGACGAGATCGCGGTCCAGGACATCATGCATCCGGACCCCCCGGACATCGATGTCGATACCTCGCTGGGGGAGGCCGCATCCCTCCTCTCGCGCACTCGCGGCGACCTGGTGCTGGTCACGGGCGAGGAGGGACTCCTCGGAGTCATCACTACCCGGGACCTCGCAGCAGTTTCCTGGGAACCTGCCGAGGCCGAGGAGCCTCTGGCGTCCGAGGTGCAGGCAGAGGAGCGCCGGACCGAGTCCACACCCGAGGTGAGCTACTCGAATCAAAGCATCTGTGAGGCCTGCGGGTCGCTCTCCCGCAACCTGATGAACGTCAACGGACAATTGCTCTGTCCGGATTGCCGCTCGGTCTGAGCCCGTTTCGGGTCAGGCAGTATTCCATAGGGAAGGCAATTTTATATGTAGGTAGGTGTATGTAATGCCCGTATGGTAGACATTGACAGACGGAAGTTCCTGAAGACCGCGGGTGTAGCCAGTGTCGCTGGCCTGGCAGGATGCACTGGTGGCGGCGGTGGCGGCGGTCGCACCATCAAACTGGGGATCCTCCTGCCCGAGACCGGTGACCTGGGCCCCCTCGGAAAGCCGATGATCAAGGCCGGGGAGTTGGCCATCAGCACGGTGCAAAACGCGGACGTCCCCTTTGAAGTGGATTACACCGTCCAGGACACGCAGACGAAGCAGTCCGCCGGGATCAGCGGGGCGAACTCGCTGGTCAATGCCGGCTATCCGGCTGTCGTGGGTCCAGCCTCGTCCGGCATCAACATCCCGGTATGTAAGCAGGTGTTCATCCCGAACGAGGTCGTGGGGATATCGCCGTCGAGCACGGCGCCGACCGTGACGAACCTGCAGGACAACGATTACATCTTCCGGACCGCCCCGAGCGACAAGCTGCAGGGACAGGTGCTCGCGCAGATCGCCTACGAGGAGCTGGGAGACCGGACCGCCTCGACCATGTACGTGAACAACGACTACGGGCAGGGCCTCTCCCAATCCTTCGTCAGTGCGTTCAAGAACCGGGGCGGAACTGTCCAGCAGACGGTTTCCTTCGCGAAGAAGCAGTCCTCGTACACGTCGCGGCTCGAACGCGCTTTATCGGGGGACCCGGACGTCCTGGTCGTGATCGGCTATCCGGAAAGCGGGGTCCAGCTGTTCAAGGACTACTACGCGAACCACGACCCGAACCGTGACATCCTCGTGACGGACGGACTCAAGTCGAATGAGCTCCCGGATAAAGTCGGCCATTCGATGACGAACGTGGGTGGCTCTTCGCCGCTGGCCTCCGGACCCGCACGAAAGGCCTTCAACTCCGCGTTCAAGGACGAATATGGCACCGAGCCGGGCGTGTTCACTTCACACACGTACGATGCGGCCGCGGTCGTCATGTTGGCCAACGCGAGAGCCGGCGAGAATAACGGAACAGCCGTCCGTGACAGCATGCGTCCTGTGGCCAATCCGGGAGGGACAACGGTCGGTCCGGACAACTTGCCGGAAGGGGTCGAAATGGCTGCAAACGGGGAGAACGTGAAGTACGAAGGGGCTTCGAGCGCCGTGGACTTCGACGAAAACGGCGACATGAAAGCCGTGACCTACGAGTACTTCAAGTTCACGAAGGCGGGCGATACGAAGACCGTCAAGAAGATCCCCTTCGGACAGTAGCGAATCGGTCCATACCTGTTTTCTTTGGGCACGTACGGGAACACAGCCATCGCCGGCGGGGTACATATCCGGCAGCCGCCCCTCTCGAT
>JBDGRH010000018.1:6674-8770 GCA_042218225.1 Halodesulfurarchaeum sp.
ACGGGAACACAGCCATCGCCGGCGGGGTACATATCCGGCAGCCGCCCCTCTCGATTCACGCTGCTCCCTCCCCACCATCTCTCCGCACGATGCTGGATGTCGTTTCAGGCCCCGGTCACTGGCGCGAACGACAGTGGCCGAACTCCCGATAGTATTGAATACTGTCGACACGAGTCCGACCGGACCCGGTCCGGACCGGCCCGCCGCGTCGCTCACCCACCCAGGAAATCCTGCCGGACCTGCTCGTCGGCCAGGAGGGCGTCACCGGTGTCCTCGTGTCGGTTCTGGCCCTGTGCCAGGACGTATCCCCTGTCACATCGTCTGAGCGCCTGCTTCGCGTTCTGCTCCACCATCAAGATTGCCGTGCCGTCCTCGTTGATGCGGTCGATCCGGTCGAAAATGTCCTCGACGAGGTCCGGCGCGAGGCCGGCGGAGGGTTCATCGAGCATCAGGAGGTCCGGTTCGAGCATCAGGGCCCGCCCCATCGCGACCATCTGTTGCTGGCCCCCGCTGAGGAGCCCCGCTCGCTGGTCCTTCCGCCGTTCGAGGATCGGAAACCGGTCGTACACGTCCTGGAGGGCAGCCTGTGGGACATCGTCGAGGATGTATGCCCCCATCTCAAGGTTCTCCAGGACCGAGAGGGTGGGGAAGATGTTGTCATCCTGGGGCACGTATCCGAGCCCCTCGCGGATGATCTCCTCCGGGTCCCAGTCCGTGATGTCGGTGCCATCGAAGCGAACGCTCCCACCGAAGTGCGCGGTCAGCCCGAAGATGGACTTCATCACCGTGGATTTCCCCGCCCCGTTCGGGCCGACGAGCGTCACGTATTCCCCGTCCGAAACCGTGATGTCCACGTCGTCGAGCACCTGGAGATCCCCATAGCCCGCATCGAGGGATTCGACATCGAGCAGTGCCATCAGACCTCACCCCCGAGGTACGCCTCGATGACCTCCTCGTTCTGCTGAACCTCCGCCGGCGTACCGTCGGCAAGGATCCGTCCCTGGTGCATGACGAGCACGCGCTCGCAGTGCTCCATGATCAGGTCCATGTCGTGCTCGACGATCAGGAAGGTGTAGCCCTCGTCCCGGAGGTCGTGGAGGTGGTCCAGGAGCCTGTTCTCCAGGGTCGGATTCACGCCGGCGAAGGGCTCATCGAGCAACAGAAGGTCCGGATCGACCATCAATGCCCGTGCGAGCTCGAGGAGCTTCCGCTGGCCCCCGGAGAGGTTCCCCGCCTCCTCCTCGGCCAGGTGGGCGATATCGAAGAACTCGAGCATCTCCCAGGCTTCCTTTAGAATCGCCTCCTCCTGACGCTCCACCTCCTGTCTGAACCGGGGCGTCACCGCCTGCCAGAGGTGCTCGCCACGCTGGTCCATTGGCGCCAACATCAGGTTCTCGAGCACCGTCATCTGGGCGAGTTCCCTGGCGATCTGGAACGTCCGGACCAGGCCCTCCTGGGCGACCTCGAATGGCTCCAGCCCGGTGATATCCGTCTCGTTGAAGGTGACTGACCCACCGTCCGGCGGGTGCGTCCCGGTGATGCAGTTGAAGGTCGTGGACTTCCCCGCCCCGTTCGGCCCGATGAGCCCTGTGAGCGTCCCCCGTTGAACAGAGAAGGTGGCCCCGTCCACCGCCGTGATGCCGCCGAAGTGTTTCTCGAGGTCCCGGACCTCGAGCACCGTCTCCCGCTCGCCCTCGGGTCCGTCGTAGACCGACTCGACGTCACTCGCCATCGTCCTCACCTCCGGGACGGGTACCCAGGATCGGGATCGCCGTTGCCGGCTCCTTCCGGGCACCGAGCAGGCCCTGGGGGCGGTTCTGCATCAACCACACCAGCGCCACCCCCATGAGGACGAACCTGAGCGGGTTCATCATCCCGATCACATATGCGAATAGTGGGAACGGATCGAGGGAGAGGAGGGCCCCGAGCGCATCGAGCACGTTCGGCGGCGCGCTTCCCAGGTTGATGGCGTGGTTGATGAGATTCCGGATGTAAAGCGGCCCCTGGATGAAGATCCCGGCGAACAGGGCGCTTCCGATGATGCTTCCCGTGTTCGATCCCGCGCCCCCGATGATGAGGGCGATCCAGAGGTAGAA
>JBDGRH010000018.1:8870-14212 GCA_042218225.1 Halodesulfurarchaeum sp.
TCGTTGAGCCAGTCGAACGCCCCGACGACCTGGCTTTCCGGATCCGTGTACAGTCCCAATCCGCTCCCGCCACCGGTTCCGAGGGTGCGGCCGAAGATCTGGAACTTCTGGAACGTGGTGGATTTGAGGGTGAACCGGATGATCTCAGAGATGCCCACCGTCACGATAGCCAGATAGTCGGCCCGAAGGCGAAGGGCTGGGAGGGCGGTGAGGAACCCGACGATGGCGGCAGCGATCATCCCGAGGACCATCGCCACCGGGAGGGGGAGGCCGAGGCCGGGGATGGAGCCCGCGCCGGTGGCGTCGACCGGGTTCACCGCGATCCCCATCACGTACACGCCGACCGCCATGTACCCGATGATCCCGATATTGAAGAGGCCCGTATATCCCCAGTGGAGGTTCAACGCCAGGACGGCGAGGCTGTACACGGCGGTGAGGAACGTCAACCGCCGGAGGACGTTCACCATCCCGTTCATCCCGTACCCCAGAAGCAGCCCCATGACGGTGTATATCACGTACAGCCCGAACATGACCGACAGGACGAGGACGACGTCGTTCCCCTCCTCGAGGTCCAACACGGACGAGACGCGTTCGCGGACGCCCACGCTCATGCTGTCGTCCTCCCCCCGAAGATGCCCTGGGGTCGATAGACGAGGAGGAAGATCATGACGAGGAAGGCCACCGGTCGCGCGAAGGTGGCCTCCGGGAGCCAGATGAGCGAGACCCGGCTCGCGAGCCCGATGACGATTCCGCCGGCGATCGCGCCGTATATCGAGCCGATGCCGCCCAGGATGACCGCGGCGAAGATGAGCAGGAGCAACAGCCACCCGAGGTTGAAGCTGAGCGTTCCTCGCTCGAGGGCGATGAGGTACCCGGCAGCCCCGGTCAGGCCCCCACCGATGATCCAGGTCCATCGGACGACTCGTTCGGTGGGGATCCCGGTCACCCGCGCGAGGTCCTTGTTGTCCGCCATGGCCCGCATTGCTTTCCCGAGCTTCGTGGACTGAAGGAAGACGTGAACCCCCAGCATGAGGATCGCCGCGACGACCACCAGCGTGATCTGGTGGATGGTCACGTTCAGGGTCCCATCGATCATCGGGACGGCCACGCTCGGGACGTTCGCCGTGACACTTCGGGTGCTCTGCTGGTAGATGAAGACGATGCTATACCGGAGCGCGAGCGCCACCCCGACGCTCGTGATGAGGAGGATTATCCCCTCTTCCTCACGGAGGGGCCGGAAGGCGATACGGTCGATCGCCAAAACGACCAAGATGGTCGCCCCGATGGCCGCGATGAGACCCAGGACGACCGCGAGTGGGGTCTGGAGGACGTTGATCCCCAGATCCGAGGCGTACACCTCCCCACCTGCGCCGACCAGGAGAAGACCATCGATCGGCTGGTTCCGGAACACGCCCGCGACCAGGAAGGTGACCGACCAGCCCATGAACGCCCCAGCGGTGATATAATCCCCGTGAGCGAAGTTCGCGAAATTCAGGATGCTGTAGGTCATCGAGAGTCCCACGCTCGCCAGGCCGATGACAAGCCCGACAACCAATCCGTCCCACGTGTAGGTGGCCAGCCGAGAGAAGGGGAGCGTTCCCATGAACAGGCTCCAGATGAGATCCGCGAGGAGGAGGATCGCTATCCCGGCAAGTAATCCAGCAAACGGGTTCGCCACCACGAATCGTCGCCCGCGATCGATCGCCTGCATGACATCCGTCCTCATTGGTAACTCTATACACAGTCCCATCCTCCTTGCGGGGTTAAACCTTTCTTTGGATGCGGGTTATGCCGTCCCGAGGCTCCGACAGGGGCCATTTTCACGCCACCATGAAACCATACACAGAAACGTCTTTGATGCGTCCGTGGGACCTTTTGACCGATGGCAATCCGGACCCTCGATGACCTGACGGTGAGCGGCACGTCGCTTGGCGTCCGTGTCGACATCAACAGCCCACTGGACGGCGCCACCCTCGCCGATGACTCCCGTCTCAGGGCCCACGAGTCGACGCTTTCCGAGCTGTTGGACCGCGGTGGTCGCGTCGCGGTCCTCGCCCACCAGGGTCGCCCCGGCGGAACGGAGTTCGAATCACTCGAGGCACACACGTCCCGCCTCGACGAGCTCCTCGATGCCCCAGTCGAGTACACGGACGCCACGTGTTCCAGCCAGGCCAGGGCCGCCGTGGACGGACTCGAGGACGGCGAAGCGATCGTCCTCGAGAACACGCGCTTCTACAGCGAGGAGTACATGGAGTTCGAGCCCGAGCGGGCCGCCAGGACCCATTTGGTCTCTCGGCTCACTCCCCATTTCGACGCGTACGTCAACGACGCCTTCGCCGCTGCCCACCGCTCCCAGCCGTCACTGGTGGGGTTCCCGACGGTGCTTCCGGCGTACGCGGGACGGGTGATGGAGCGGGAGATCGAGGTCCTCGGAGCGATCCACGAGACGCCCACCCCCAGGGCGTACGTGGTCGGCGGTGCGAAGGTCCCGGATTCGATCGGTGTCATCGAGCACGGGCTGGAGGAGGGGCTGGCCGACCAGGTGTTGACCACCGGCCTGGTTGCAAACGTCTTCCTCCTCGCAGCCGGTGTCGAGCTTGGACCGGAGAGCGAAGCCGTCATCCGGGAGCGGGGACACTGGGGTGAGATCGAGCGGGCAGGGAACCTGCTCGATACCTACGGCGAGCGCATCCACCTTCCAGTCGACGTTGCCCTCCTCCAGGGGGGCGAACGGGTGGAGATTCCGGTCGAGGACCTCCCCGCCAACGGGGCGGGGCCTGCCAAGGACATCGGGCGCGAGACTGTCCGCACGTATCGATCCGTTCTCGATGACGTCGAAACCGTCATCCTGAACGGGCCGGCCGGCGTCTTCGAGGAGGAGGTCTTCGCGGTCGGGACGGAGGAGCTGTTCAGGGTCGCGGCCACGTCGGGGTACAGCGTCGTGGGCGGGGGAGAGACGGGTGCCGCGGTCAGACGGCTGGGGATCGAGGGATTCGACCACGTGAGCACGGGCGGCGGGGCGGCCCTCCGGATGCTCACGAACGGGGAGCTACCGGCCATCGAGGCCCTGAGGCAGTGATGGTCGAGGACGTCACCGTCGAGCGCGCCACGATGGAGGACCTCGACCGGATCACGTCCCTCTGGCTGGAGCTCGTCGCGGGGCAACGCTCGTTCGGGTCCCATCTCCGTCCGGACGAGAACGAGGCCCCGGGAAGAGACGTCCTCGGGCAGTATATCGCGGCCGATGGACTCGCCGTTGCCCGGACCGAGGGACCCCTCGAGGGTCCCGAATCGGGGTCCATCCCCGCCGGGACCATCGTCGGATTCGTGATGTGGCATCTCGACAGGGGGCTCTACGAGGAGGACGTCGAGCGGGGCACAATCGAGAACGTGTATGTGGTCCCCCCTGTCCGTGACAGGGGTATCGGGTCCGCGCTCATGGCCCGCGCCGAGGACGCACTCCGCGGAGATGGGGCGGAGGTGGTTTCCGTGTCCGTCATGGCCGAGAACGAGGACGCCCGTTCGTTCTATCGGGGGCGAGGATACGAGGCTCACCGGGTCACCTTCGAGCGCACGTTCGACGACCCATCTCCCTGAGGATTCCAGGGGACGAGGTACGGAGTTTGCGGGGGTGTGGGTCGGGACGGTCCCTCAATCGGCACCCTCCGAGAACCACCTGGTCCGATCGCGGTCCCGCTCGTACGCCTCCCTGATGAGGTCCGTATGGGCGGACACCACGTCCGTCACCGTCAGGATGCCCACGACCTCGAAGTCCGAGACGATGGGGAGCTTCTTCCGGCCCGTCTCGTTCATGCGCTCCACGGCCGCACGGACCGTCATGTCCGGGGAGCCCGTGACGAACTCGTCCTCCATGGCCTCTCGGACGCGGATGTCGCTGAATGGCGCATTTTGGCGGTGTCCGGCCTCGATCAGATCCCGCTCGGTGACGATCCCGACGGGGACGTCCCCCCGCATCACGATGACGCTTCCGACGTCGTACTGCAGCATCTTCGCGGCCACCTCGTCGAGCGTCGCGGAGGCCGTGACCGACACGACCGCCTCCGTCATCAGATCCCGGACCTGCATTCCGGGTGGAGCTATGATAGCATGCATGATGAATGTGTACCCCGCCGGCCGATCGCGGGGCGCCGAACGGTTCTCTCTTCCACAGATTCCTGTGGGCTCTTTCCCCCCATCGCAGGCTACTCCGGATATGGAATGGCAAGGGACCGTCCGTCGCCGGCGGGGAGCGGACCATCATTGAACATGGATGGCGAGGTGTCGAGACTGGACCCGATTCGGGTTCGACCGAGGGCGCGGGGGCCGGTCGATAATAAGGCGTAAACGCCGGGGAGAACTACGGAAGGTGTGGCCAGTCTTCTCCGCAT
The DNA here is from genome assembly GCA_042218225.1 of Halodesulfurarchaeum sp. GTDB lineage: Archaea > Halobacteriota > Halobacteria > Halobacteriales > Halobacteriaceae > Halodesulfurarchaeum. The sequence goes on from JBDGRH010000018.1 coordinate 13,259, forward strand.
CCGGCACTCGACCGAGCGGTGGTCCGAGGAGGCGCTCGAGGAGCGGCTGCTCCGCCCCCTCGATGCGTCATTCGGTGCCCGGGTGTGTCAGCCCTGGTTTGCGCCGCCGGACGGGTACCAGGGGCGCCGGCTGGAGATGGACAACGGGGATCTGGCCCTCTTCGCCTGGAACGACGACGAGGGGTTCTGGGTCGGGAACACCGAGACGCCGGAGGCGCTCTGGCGGACGGAGAAGTTCGGGTTCGACGAGGCACCATTCGACGTCGCCCGCTGGATGCAGCGAGAACTGCTCGCGACGCTCCACGAGGAATCTCCCTGGCTCGCGGAATACCCGCACGTCTCCTGGTTCTTCCTCCCCGTCTTCCTGTCCAAGGACGGCCGCGAGACGTCCCGTGCGTTCTTCAAGGAGCACGCGGCGGGATTCCCGGACGCCACGGCCGAGGAGGGGTTGGGCTTCTACGAGCGATTTCTCGAGCGGGGGGTCCTCGACGACCACCGCCACGTGATGGCGGGGAAGCTCGGGACCTCGAAATCGCGCAATCTGATCCGGATGACGGCGGCCATGGGGGAGTTCAACGCCGCCTACCTGCTCGTCGAGGCGGGATTCGACATCGAGCCCGAGGCTCCGGTCTCGACGGGCCACTCCATCGACTTCCGGGCCGAGCGGGACGGGACGGTCGTCCTCGTCGAGGTGACCCGCCCCGCGCCACCCAGCCGGCGGAGCACGAATTCGCCCGTTGCCGCGACCCGACAGACGGTCGAGACAAAGACCGACGGACAGCTCCAGGGACACGGTGGTGGCGTCGTCCTATTGGTTGACTGCACCAGCTTCTCGACCGGCGCCTGGGACGATCTCAAGCGGAGCCGCCCGGACCTGGGCCACAGACCGGCCGCCGTCTATCGCGTTCGCCCCGATGGAGAGATCGATGGCTATTGCGAGGGAAGCGTCCCGGA
>JBDGRH010000175.1:0-2131 GCA_042218225.1 Halodesulfurarchaeum sp.
AGCCCCCCGACCCGAGCCGGCCGAGGGCTTTCAACTCGTGGCGGTGGCGGTTACGAGTTTCACTCGTGAAGACGGCCGAGGGCGTTCAACGCGTGGCGGTCGCGATCACGACTGAGGACAAGAGATCAAGGGAAGATTGATTCCACTCACTGGTTCAACCGCCCGATACGAGAGGAGACCACCCCCGAGAAATCCCGAAAGCGATACCCCGGCCAAACCGGAGAAACTCACTCCTCTAGATTGGTCGGCTCCTCGACCTCGCGCTCCCCGCGGTATGCCTCGGCCCCGTGCTGGACAACCTTCTCGGCGAGGACGGCGCACTTGATCCGCATCGGGCTGATGTCGACGCCCAGCATGTCGAGGACGTCGTCGCGATCGAGCGCCTCGACCTCGGAGAGCGTCATGCCCGGGAGCCGCTCCGAGAGCATGCTCGCCGAGGCCTGGCTGATGGCACAGCCCTCCCCGTGGAAGGCCACCTGCTCGATCGTCTCGCCGTCATCCGCGAGGCCGACGTCGAACTCGAGCTCGTCGCCGCATGACGGGTTGTGCCCGCCGTGGGAGAAATCCGGATCCTCGAGGTCCCCGTAGTTCCGGGGGTTCTTGTAGTGGTCGAGGATCTGCTGGCGGTACATGTCCGAGCCCATGCTCATGGTGGGAACTGGTAGGGTGAGAGCCGGTAAAAGGGTTGTGTGGGAAGCCTCAGGCGAAGAGTTCGGCCGCGCCGTCCAGCGCGGAGAGGAGGACGTCGACCTCCTCGCGGGTATTGTACAGGTAGAAGGAGGCCCGCGCCGAGGCCGGGACGCCGAGGACGTCGTGGAGCGGCTGGGCGCAGTGGTCGCCGGCCCTGATGGCCACGCCCTGCTCGTTGAGGAGGGAGGAGAGGTCGTGGGCGTGGACATCGTCCAGATTGAACGATACGAGGCCCGTCCGGTCCGCCTGGGGCGGCGGGCCGTATACCTCGACGTCGTCGCGCTCACGGAGGCGCTCGTGGGCGTAGGTCGTCACCCCCTCCTCGTGTGCCTGGATGCGCTCGAGGCCGATGCTGTCGAGGTAATCCGCGGCCTCCGCCAGGCCGATCCCCTCGGCGATGGGCGGGGTCCCGGCCTCGAACTTCCAGGGGAGCTCGTTCCAGGTTGCGTCGCGACGGGTCACCCGCTCGATCATCTCCCCGCCGAAGAGGAACGGGTCCATGTCCTCCAGGAGCGCCTGCCGGCCGTAGAGCACGCCGATACCGGTCGGACCGGCCATCTTGTGCCCGGAGAACGCATAGAAGTCGACGTCGAGGGCGTCGACGTCCACCGGCCGGTTCGGGACCGCCTGGGCCCCGTCCCCCAGGATGCGTGCGCCGTGGTCGTGAGCGAGGTCCGCGAGGTCGGCGAGCGGGTTGACGGTGCCGAGCACGTTCGAGACGTGGGCCACGCTGACGATGGCCACGTCGTCGTCGATGACCGACCGGGCCGAGTCCATGTCCAGCCGCCCGTCCTCGTCCACCTCGATGAACCGGAGGTCCGCCCCGACCTGCGCGGCGACCTGCTGCCAGGTGACGTGCGAGGCGTGATGCTCCATCTCGGTGAGGACGACGGCGTCGTCGGCGGAGAGGTGGGCACGCCCCCACGCGTTCGCGACCAGGTTGATGGCCTCCGTGGTGTTCTTCGTGAAGATGATCTCCTCGCGCCCCCCAGCACCGACGAAGGCCGCGAGGCGGTCGTGGGCCTCCTCGTACTCGATCGAGGCCTCCATCGAGAGCTGGTGGATGCCCCGGTGGACGTTCGCGTTGTACTCCCGGTAGTACCGGGACATGGCCTCGATGACCCGCTCGGGGGTCTGGGCCGTGGCGGCGTTGTCGAGGTACACGAGGGGGGTATCCTCGTCGACGGTCCGGTCGAGGACCGGGAAGTCCTCGCGAACCGCGGCGACGTCGAGTGGTTCGCGCTCCTGTGCGGTCATTGGGGAGAGATTGGGCGCGTGGACTCAAGTTTTGTTCGGTAAGCCATGGTTGGTGTCGATACCGTGGGAGAGGCATGGTCCGTGTCGCCACTGTGAGCGGGCGGAATCGCAGCGAGGTGGAGGACGGGAGACGACTATCAGCGGTGTGCTCTCTATATCAAGAGTCTCCGCCGAATTGAGAGGC